>JAFAPY010000185.1 GCA_019246795.1 Streptosporangiaceae bacterium
CCCTTGCCGAGCCTGTTCTTGGAGTAGGTGTCCTGCTTGACGTCGGTGAACTTCTCCGGGATGCCCACGTCGCGCAGCAGCCGGATCGCCGCGGCAAGCGCGGCCTCGGCGGCCTGGACGTCGGTCATGCCGTGCGTGTCCACGCCCATCACGCCGGCGATGTCGGCGAACCGCTTGTAGGCGACCGGCATGTTGAACGCCCAGACGCGGGGCAGCGCGATCGCGTTGTTCAGGCCGTGGTGGGTGTCATAGAAGGCGCTCACCGCGTGCGAGATCGAGTGGATGATGCCCAGGCCGCCGGAGTTGAACGCCTGAGCCGCGATGTACTGCGCGTACATCATCCCCTCCCGGCCGGGCAGGTCCTGGCCGTTCCACGTCGCCTGGCGCAGGTTCTCCGCGGTGAGCTTGATCGCGTACAGGGCGCTGCCCAGCGACGGCGGGAAGTTCAGCCGGGAAACATAGGGCTCGCTGGCGTGCGCGAGCACGTCGAAGCCGCACTGCGCGGTGTAGTCCACCGGGCAGTCGTAGTACAACGTGGGGTCGTCGACCGCGAGCGTGGCCACGGCCGCGTCGTCGAAGGCGACGTACTTGTGCGGCTTGCTCGGATCGGTGGTGGTGTCGGTGATGACGTAGGCCCACGAGGTCTCCGACCCGGTGCCCGCCGTCGTGGAGACCGCGATATGCGGCGGGTTCTTGGGGTTCTCGCTCTTGTTGAACCCCTCGAACTCGTTAACGCTGCGGCCGTCGTGGGCCACCGAGATCCGTGCGCCCTTGCAGGCGTCATGGCTGGATCCGCCGCCGATGGAGATGAAGCTGTCGCACTGGTTCTCCTGGTACAACGCGACCGCCTCCATGACGTTGTAGTCCTTGGGATTGGACTCGACCTTGTCATAGACGACGACGTCGAGCCCGTGGTAGCGGAGCGACCCGACGATTTTCGGGACCGTGTCGCTGCCGCGCAGGCCGGACGTCATGACGAGCACGCGGCTGAATCCCAGCTTTTTGGCCTCGGGGCCGAGCATTTCCCATGCGCCAGGTCCGAGCATGGCACGCGGGAACGGATGGAACTCCTTGATGGGAAATGGCTTGAGAAGTTCTTCTACCTTCATGTCTTGCCTCTCTGCCGGGACGAGCGTGGCGGTACGGCGTCATCGGTATCAGGACAGGATGGACAGTATGGCGGGGAGGCCCGCAGCGGAATATGCGCGAGCGCGAACCGGGCACATGGCAGGCCCGGACCGCCGGTTAGGACAGCGGCTGCCTACCCGATCGGGCAGGTCGCCCGGCGCGCCTGCGGTCCAGCATCAGCCATCCGCCGTCGGCGGCGTGCACGGTCGGTGCCCAGCCCGGGGCGTCCCCGAGCGCGGCCAGCGCGGGCAGGCTGAAGGCCTGCACGTGGCCGAAGGTCGGATCGGGCAGCTCTTCCAGCGGCACGGCGATCACCACCCGGAGGCGGGCGACGCGGCGCAACTGCGCGAGCGCAGCCGCCGACGCCGCGGCGGGCAGATGCTCCAGGACGTGGACCGCCAGGACGGTATCCACCGCCTGGTCGGCGAACGGCAGCGCGAGCACGTCCGCCGCGGCGAAGCGGGCACGGCTGCCCTCGGCGAGACAGATCCGGCTGGCCAGCGCGGCGGCGGCCGGGAGCAGGTCGGTGCCGATGACCCTCAGCCGCGGGTCTGTCTCGGCGAGCAGCAGCGGAAGAAAACCGAAGCAGCACCCGACATCTGCGATGACCGTGCCGCGGATCAGTGACCGGGCATGGGCGTAGATGCGGGCGAATGTGGCGATGCTGCCCGTGCCGCCGCGATCGGGGCGGCGCAGCCGAGGCAGGGTGTTCGCGTAGAAGGCGCCCCATGCCCGCACAGGATCGGGATCGGCCGCCAGGACCGCGTCGACGAAGATCTGCTCGAAGGCCCGGCCGTCGGGAACGAGGCCGAGCGGCGCGAGCTCGGCGGCAATGTGATCGGCGAGTTCATTGCTTATCCGGCCGCGCGGGAACCGTGGCCGGACGCGTCCATCGGCGATAAGGAAATGGGTTGTCCGGATGGAACGCATGCTGCCAGGATCGCGGCATACCCGGGCTTCGGCACCTGCCCGATCGGCCAGGGTCACTGCCCGGTCAGCCAGTTACCGGCACGCGCGTCCAGCCGTAGGTTTGACGGCAAAAGCGCCGACGCGCGCGGACGAAAGGTGCTGATGACGTGGCCGACGACACCGCTGACCGGCAAACAGAACACGAGGGAAACGTCGCCGTCGCCGAAGAGTTGCTCGTCGAGGAGGTTTCAATCGACGGCATCTGCGGCGTCTACTGACGGATGCATCACGTGGCATTCGACCTGTTCCGCGCGTACCGGCTCAGCCCGGCGGTTTCCCTGCGCGCTGAGCCGTTCGGCGCTCTCGCCTACCACTTCGGCACCAGGCGGCTGAGCCTGGTCAAGAGCCCGGAACTTGTCACGGTCCTCCGGCTGCTCGACAGCCACGACAGCGCGGCCGGCGCTCTGGACGCGGCCGGCGTACCCATCCGGCAGCGTGCCCGCTACGCCGTCGCGCTGGCGGCGCTGGCCGACTCGGAGGTCATCGGTGCGCGCTGACACCGCCGGCCAGCCCCGGCGCACCGCCGCGCTGACCGAGCAGTTCAAAGCCGGGCTGGCCGCCCCCATCTGCCTGACCTGGGAGCTCACCTACGCGTGCAACCTGGCGTGCGTGCACTGCCTGAGCGCGTCAGGGCGGCGCGACCCGCGCGAGCTCAGCACGGCCGAGTGCATGCGGGTGGTGGACGAACTGGAGCGGATGCAGGTGTTCTACGCAAACATCGGCGGCGGTGAGCCGACGCTGCGCCCTGACTTCTGGGACCTGCTGGACTACAGCGTCGCTCATCACGTCGGCATCAAGTTCTCCACCAACGGCGTCAGGCTGGACAAGCGGGCCGCGCAGCGGCTGGCCCGGACCGGCTACGTCGACGTGCAGATCTCCATCGACGGTGCGACCGCTGAGGTCAACGACGCGGTCCGGGGGATCGGAAGCTTCGCCATGGCACGGCGCGCGATGGACGCCCTCGCCGAGGCCGGCTTCGGCGAATTCAAGATCTCCATCGTCGTGACCAGGCACAACGTGTCGCAGCTGGACGCGTTCAAGCAGATCGCCGACGAGTACGGCGCGCGGCTGCGGGTCACCAGGCTCCGGCCGTCTGGCCGCGCCGCCGACTGCTGGGACGACCTGCATCCCACCGCGGCTCAGCAGCGGCTGCTCTACGACTGGCTGTGCGCGCGGCCGGACGTGCTTACCGGCGACTCGTTCTTCCACTTGTCCGCGTTCGGCAGCCCGCTGCCCGGGCTCAACCTGTGCGGCGCGGGACGCGTGGTGTGCCTGATCGACCCGGTCGGAGACGTCTACGCCTGCCCGTTCGTCCTGCATGAGCAGTTCCGGGCCGGCAACGTGCGGCAGCCCGGCGGCTTCGCCCGGGTGTGGCGCGAATCGGAGCTGCTGCGGCGCCTGCGCGAGCCGGCCTCGGCTGGAGCCTGCGCGTCCTGCGGTCAGTTCGACGCCTGCCAGGGCGGGTGCATGGCCGCGAAATTCTTCACCGGGCTGCCGCTGGACGGCCCGGATCCCGAGTGCGTGCTCGGGCACGGCCAGCCGGAGCTGGCCAGCACATGCCTGCCTGACCGGCCGCGGCCCAGCGCCGGCCACTCCCGGACAGGACGCGCGGCGCCGGTGCTCATCCCCGCCGACCGGATCGCCACCCGGGCCGCGACGTGAACATGCTCGGGCCGCTGCCGCTGGGCACAGCAGGCGAGGCCCGCGCGCCCAGCCGGGTGATGTTCGGCCCGCACGAGACCAACCTGGGCCGCCGCCGCGCGTTCAGCGACCGGCACGTGGCGTACTACGCGCGCCGGGCCGCTGGCGGCGCCGGGATCGTGGTCACCGAGACGGCCTCGGTGCACCCGTCGGACTGGCCGTATGAGCGCGCCCCGCTGGCGGCGGCCTCGGCCGCGGGCTGGGCGTCGATCGCGCAGGCATGCCACGCGGAGGGCACGCTGGCGCTCGCCTCCATCGGCCACGCCGGCGGCCAGGGGTCCAGCGCCTACAGCCAGCAGCCGCTGCTCGCGCCGTCCCGGGTTCCCGACGTGACCACCCGGGAGGCGCCGAAAGCGATGGAGGCCGACGACATCGACGCGGCGGTCGCAGGCTTCGGCGACGCGGCGCGGCTTGCCGTCTCGGCCGGGCTGGACGGGGTCGAGGTCAACGCCGGCCAGCACAGCCTGGTCCGGCAGTTCCTGTCCGGGCTGACCAACCAGCGCCAGGACGGCTACGGCACCGACCGGCTGCTGTTTGCCCTTGAGGTCATGCAAACCGTGCGGGACGCGGCCCGCGGCGCCGTGGTCGGTCTGCGGCTGTGCTGTGACGAGCTGGCGCCCTGGGCCGGCATCACCCCCGACGCCGCCTTGGAGATCCTGACCGCCCTGCACCCCTACGCCGATTACGTGGTCGCGGTGCGCGGGTCCATCTACAGCGTTTCAGCGACACGGCCGGATGGCCACACACCGCCTGGCTTCAACCTCGACCTCAGCCGCCGCGTGCGGGACGCGCTCCCCGGACGGGTCGCGGTGGTCGCCCAGGGGTCCATCGTCGAGGTCGACATGGCCCAGCGCACGCTGGAATCGGGAGCCGCCGACGCCGTGGAGATGACGCGGGCACAGATCGCCGATCCCGACCTGGTCCGCAAGGTGCGGGCCGGCGCACCGGCCACGGTACGGCCGTGTGTGCTGTGCAACCAGACCTGCCAGGTACGCGATCCGCGCAACCCGGTGGTCAGCTGCATCGGTGAGCCGGCCAGCGGGCACGAAACCGAAGACGTCCCGGTCAGCGGCACCAGTCCCAGGCCCCAGCGGGTGCTGGTGGTCGGCGGTGGCCCGGGCGGGCTCGAGGCGGCGCGGACGGCCGCCCTGCGCGGGCATCACGTGCATGTCGTGGACCGCGCGGCGCAGCCGGGCGGTGCGGTCCGCGCTGCGGCCGCCGGCGCGGGGCGCGAGCGGCTGGCGCGCATCGCCGACTGGCTGGCCAGCGAATGCTCCCGGCTCGGAGTTGAATTCGACCTGGGCCGCGAGCTCGGCGGCAAGGACATCGATGCGCACGACGGCGCGGTGATCATCTGCACCGGATCGGCGGACGGACGCCGGGATTACCGCGTCGAGCCCGGGGCGGACATCCGCACCGCCCGGTCGGTGCTCGAGCAGGCGACCCGGCCGGACGGCGGGCTGCCTGACGGTCCGGCCGTGATCTGGGATCCGGTCGGCGGCCCGATCGGGATCAGCGTCGCCGAACTGCTCGCCCCCGGCCGCCAGGTGGCGCTGGTGACCCCGGACCTCATCCCCGGCGCCCAGCTCGCCCGGTCAGGGGACCTCGCCGACGCAAGCACCCGGCTGCAGCAGGCCGGGGTGGCGCTGCACAAGCGGTCTCGGCTGGTCACGGTGACCCCCTCGGCGGCCGTGGTCGAGGATGTGTTCACCGGCGAGGCCGCCGACATCGGTGCCGCCGTGGTCATCGACGCAGGCCATCGCCTGCCCGAGGACTCGCTGTGGCGAGCGCACCCGGCGCTGCGCCGGGCCGGGGACGCGGTGGCGCCGCGGACGATGTACGAGGCCGTCCTGGAGGGACGCCGGGCGGCCCTCGCCCTCGACGGGAGAGCGACATGAAGGCCGCCGGGCGGTACCGGTACCTGTTCAGCCCGCTGCGCATCGGCCCGGTGGTGCTGCGCAACCGCATCGTCTTCGCCGCGCATCTCACCAACTACGCCGAAGACGGGCATCCGACCGAGCAGCACGCGGCGTACTACGAGGCCCGTGCCCGGGGCGGCGCGGGGCTGATCGTCACCGAGGAGCACTCGGTCCATCCCACGGACTGGCCGTACGAGAAGCTGATCCACGGGTTCGACGAGAGCGTGATCCCCGGCTACCAGCGGATTACCGCGGCCGTGCACCGGCACGGGACGCCGATCCTCGCGCAGATCAACCACAACGGCGGTCAGGCATCCGGCATGTACTCCCGGCTTCCGGTCTGGGCAGCGTCGCCGGTGGCCGACCCGCTGTTCCGCGAGGTCGCCAAGGAGGTGGACCACGCGGAGATCGCCGAGATCGTGGCCGGGTACGCCAAGACGGCCGGGCACTGCGTGCAGGGCGGTTTCGACGGGATCGAGCTGCAGTGCTCCCATTCATCGATCGTGCGCGGGTTCCTCTCCCCCGCGACCAACCTGCGTGACGACGAATACGGCGGCGACCTGCAGCGCCGGGCCCGCATCCTGCTGGAGATCGTTGCCGCGGTGCGGGAGGCGATCGGTCCCGGCCGGGCGCTCGGGGTCCGGCTGTGCGGCGACGAGCTGATCAACGGCGGCACGACGATCGACGATGCCGTCGAGGTGGCGCGGATGGTGGAGGCGACAGGCCACGTCGACTACATCAACACCTCGATCGGCGTGGCCACCTCGACGCTGTACATGATCGAGGCGTCGATGCACATTCCGCCCGGATACGCGCTGTTCATTCCCTCGGCCATCCGCAAGGCGGTGGAGCTGCCTGTGGTCGGGGTCGGCCGGTTCAAGGACCCGCTGCAGGCCGAACGCGCCCTCGCCGAGGGGCACTGCGACATGATCGGCGTCGTCCGCGGGCAGATCGCCGACGCGGACTTCGCCGCCAAGGCCCGCTCCGGCCACGCCGACGACATCCGGTTGTGCCTGTCGTGCAACCAGGAATGCGTGGGCCGGATGGGCCTGAACCGCTGGCTCGGCTGCATCGAGAACCCGCGCACCGGCCGTGAGTCCGTCCCGCTGCCCAGGCCCGCGAGGTCCCGGCGCAAGGTCATGGTCGTCGGCGCGGGCCCGGCCGGCCTGCAGGCCGCGATCGCGGCGGCCGGCTGCGGCCACGACGTCACCGTGCACGAGCGCGCCGACACGGCGGGCGGCCAGGTCCGGCTCGCCTCGACCGTCCCGAGCCGGGCCGAGTTCGGCGACCTGGTGCGTAACCAGCTCGCGGAATGCGCGCGGCTGCGGGTCACGATCAGGTACGGATCCGACATCGACGCGGCGGCCGTGCGGGCAGCCGCGCCCGACACGGTGATCGTCGCCACCGGGGCCGCCGCGGAGCGCCCGTACTGGGCACCGCCCGATGCCGGGCAGGTCGTCGACATCCGGCAGGTGCTGGACGGGTCGGTCGCCCCGCAGGGACGGGTGATCGTGGTCGATGAGATCGGCTTCCACCATGCGACCAGCGTCGCCGAGCTGCTGGCGGACCGCGGCGCGCAGGTCGAGGTGGTCACCCCGGGCATGGTCGTCGGGCAGGATCTCGGGATCACCCTCGACATGGAGAACTGGTGCGTCCGGGCCGCGGCCAAGGGCATCGTGCAGACCACTGACTGCCTGGTCACCGGGGTAGGGCCAGGCTCGGTCACGCTCATGCACCATCCCACCGGGCGGACCAGGCAGACGGACGCCGACTGGGTGGTCTGCGCCGTCCCCGCCGCTCCCGCCGAGCAGCTCTACCTGGAACTGAAGGCTCTCGGACAGCCCGGGGTGCGCCGCGCCGGCGACTGCGTCGCGCCGAGGCGCGCCCACGCGGCGGTCATCGAGGGACAGCGAGCCGGGGAGGCCCTATGAGCGCCGGAAGCGGGCCTCCCCGGATCGCCGTCATCCCGGTCCGCTCCGGGGTCCTGCCCAGCGGGGCGCAGGAAACGATCGCCGAGGCAGGCGGGGCGGCCCTGCTAGCAGGCTCGGGCACCGCCGAGGCCGCGGCGGCTCTGGCGGTCGACGCGGCATCGGTCGCCACCGCGGAGATCGGCGAGCCGGCCTTCGGCGGCTGGGCGGCAGCGCTGGCGCCGCTTCTCGCCCCTTACCGGGCGATCCTGCTGCCCGCCTCGCCCGACGGGCGGGACCTGGCGCCCAGGCTCGCCGCGGTGATGGACCGGCCGCTGCTGGCCGGCGCGACCGAGTACCGGGACGACGAGGTGCGGCTGGCGCGATACGGCGGCCTGATCCTGGACCACGTCACGGCGGACGGCCCGGTCGTGGTCACCCTGCAGCCGGGAGTACGGGGAACCGAGCCCCGCACGCGCGACCTGCCCGCGCCCGAGCCGGCCGCGGTGAAGATCCCCGACGGGCACGACGCGGCCGTCCTCGCCGTGTCGCCGCCGGACCCCGGAACCATGGACCTTGCCGAGTCCAAGCGGATCATGGCAGGCGGTGCCGGGCTTCGCGGCCCCGGGGACTTCCGGCTGCTGGCCCGGGTGGCCGCGGCGATCGGCGCGTCCATGGGCGCGACCCGGGTCGTCGCGGACCAGGGCTGGGTGGCCCACGAACGCTACATCGGGACCACCGGCGTCGCCGTCGACCCGGACCTGTACATCGCGCTCGGCATCTCCGGGGCGATCCAGCACGTCACCGGCCTGGGCGCGCCGCGCCATGTCGTCTCGGTCAACACCGACCCGAGCTGCCCGATGATGGCCATGGCCGACCTGGCGCTGGTGACCGACGCCCCCGGCCTGCTCGAGGCACTCGCCCGCCGTCTCGGCATCGAGCCGGACGCCGGCGCCGGGGAACCGGAGCCGGCCGGCGCCCGAGGACAGGAGGCCAGCCATGGCTGAATCCGCCGACGTCGTGGTCGCGGGCGCCGGGCCGGCCGGAGCCGCCGCCGCCCTGGTGGCCGCGCGAGCGGGCCTGCGGGTCGTGCTGGTCGAACGAGGCCCGTTTCCCGGATCCAAGAACATGTACGGCGGCGTGATCTACCCGCGCGTCCTGGACACCCTGCTGCCACGCTGGTGGGAGGAGGTACCGGTGCAGCGCTGGGTTACCCGCCGCGCCACCATGGTGATGACCGGCACCAAGGCCCTCACCGTGGAGTTCCGCGGAGAAGACTGGGACGCGCCGCCGTACAACGGGGCCACCGCCTACCGTGCCGACTTCGATTCCTGGCTTGCGGGCAAGGCGGCTGACGCCGGTGCGGAGCTGGTCTGCTCCACGACGGTCACCGGCCTGCTGCGCGACGGGACGGGCCGCGTCACCGGCGTGCGCACCGACCGGCCCGACGGTGACATCCGGGCGTCGCTGGTCATCGCCGGTGACGGCGTGAACTCCTTCCTGGCGAAGGAGGCGGGGCTGTACGAGGACTGGTCGGTGACACACTTCACCGTGGGCGTGAAGGAGGTGCTCGCGCTGCCGCGCGAGGTGCTGGAGGACCGCTTCAACCTAACCGGGGATGAGGGCCTGGACATCGAGATCCTCGGCGGCACCCAGGGCATCCCGGGCGGCGGCTTCCTCTACACCAACCTCGATACCATCGCGGTCGGCGTCGTGCTGTCCCTGGCCGGGTTGCGCGACTCCGGCAAGCGCCCGGAGGACATCATCGCCGCGCTCAAGGACCATCCCGCGATCGCGCCGCTGGTCCGCGGCGGTGAGCTGAAGGAGTACTCCGCGCACACCATCCCCGAGGGCGGCATGGACGGGATGCCGCACCTGGCCGCCGACGGCATGCTCGTCGCCGGTGACGCGGCGCACCTGTGCCTGGCGTCGGGGATCTGGCTGGAAGGCGTGAACTTCGCGATCGGCTCCGGCGCGCTCGCGGGTGAGACCGCGATCGAGGCCATCGGCTCCGGGGACACATCGGCCGCCGCGCTGTCCGGGTACCGCCGCCGCCTGGAAAACTCCTTCGTCCTGGCCAACCACCGCAAGCTTCGCGGCGCGCACAAGCTCATCTTGGGCAAGCGCGCGCAAACCGTATACCCGGAGCTGGCCTGCGGCATCGCCCAGCGGGTCTTCACCGTGACCGACCCGCAGCCCAAGGCCGGCCTGCGCCGCTGGGTGCACGACGAGCGCAAGCGAGGCGGCGTACGGCTGCGCGACATCGTCAAGGACGGATGGGTGGGATGGAGGACGTTCGGGTGAACCAGGACGTTGCGCCGCTTCCAGGCAGCCACTACGACGGGCTCAGTTTCGAGGACCGCATGGCCACTGTCGAATTCCGCGTGGCGGCGCGGCCGCATATCACCGTGGACTCCGATGTTTGCCGGAGCTGCACCACAAAGGCATGCGTGCATGCGTGCCCGGCACAACTGTTCGTGCCCACCTCCGACGGCGGCGTGCTGTTCAACTACGAGCAGTGCTTCGAGTGCGGCACGTGCTACATGGTCTGCAACACCGAGGGCGCGCTGACGTGGAGCTATCCCGAGGGCGGCCACGGCGTGGTGTTCAGGAGGTCATGATGGGCGTGCCCCGCTACATCGCCGCCGCGCTGAAATGGGTCGACCTGCGGCCGGAGGTCGATCCGCTGGCAGGCACGGTGCGCCACGACACGCGCACCTCGGGCTTGTCGCTTGCGGACGCGGCCGCGCTGGAGTGGGCTCTGCGCCTGGGCGAGTCGTGGCAGCTGCCGGTGGCCGCGATCACCGCGGGGCCGCCGGAGGCCCGTGCCGTGCTCCGGGACGCCGCCGGCTTCGGCCCGACACGGCTGGTCCACGTCGCAGCGGATCGCGACGCGCCTTCGGACGCGATCGCCCGCGCGCTCGCCCCGCTGCTCGCCGGCGCCGCGGTGGTCTGCTGCGGGGACTACAGCGCAGACCGGGGCAGCGGTTCGGTGCCCGCCTTCCTGGCCCACCACCTGCAGGCCGCGCAGGCGCTGGGGCTGACCAGCCTGGCGCCCGAGCACCCGGGCAGCCTGGTCGCGCAACGCCGGCTCGACGGCGGCCGTCGCGAGCGCCTGCAGGTCAGCGCCCCGGCGGTGATCTCCGTCGAGCCCGGCGCCGCCCAGCTGCGCCGCGCCCCGCTGTCCGGGCTCCTGGCCGCGGGACGGGCAGCCGTCGAGACCGCAGCGGCCGACCAGGCACCCGAATACGGCAGCCGCGTGCATCTGCTGCGGACCACGTCGTACCGGCCCAGGCCGAAGGTCCTGGCCCCGCCGCGGGACCAGCTGCCCCGCGCCAGGCTGCTGGCCCTGACCGGCGCGCTGTCGGAGCGGATGCCGCCGCGGGTGGTCAGGGCAGCGCCGGAACAGGCCGCGGACCAGCTGATCGGTTACCTCACCGACAACGGCTACCTTGGCTGACCGCTGCCCTCACCGACCGGCAGCAGCCACCGGCGGCACCGGGCGGGGACGGGTCCGTGCCCGTCCCCGCCCGGCGTAGCCGTCGAGCGGCTACAGCAGGGTGGTGACCGCCTTGACTTCGGTGTAGTTGTGCAGGACCTCGTGGCCCATCTCGCGGCCCCAGCCGGACTCCTTGTACCCGCCGAACGGCAGCGCCGCGTCGAACACGTTGTAGCAGTTGACGTAGATGCTGCCGGCCCTGAGCTTCTTCGCCAGCGCGTGGGCCTTGGAGATGTCCTTGGTCCAGATCCCGGCCCCGAGGCCGTAGGGGGTGTCGTTGGCCTGGGCCGCGATCTCGTCCAGGTCGCTGAACGGCTGGGCGACCACGACCGGCCCGAAGATCTCCTCCCGCACCACCTTCATGTTGCCGTGCGTGTTGGTGAGCACGGTCGGCTGGACGAAGTAACCGCGGTCGCCGTGCGTGCCGCCGCCGGCCAGCGCGGTGGCTCCCTCTGACTTGCCGTGTTCCAGGTAGCCGGTGACGCGCTCGTACTGTTCCTGCGACACCAGCGGGCCCATCTCGGTGCCCGGGTCCAGGCCGGGGCCTACCTTGATCGACTTGGCGATATCCGCGACGCCGTGCACCACCTCGTCGAAGCGGTCCTGCTCCACGAACAGCCGGGAACCGGCCACGCAGCACTGCCCGTGGTTGAAGAAGATGGCGTTGGCCGCTCCGGCGACCGCGCTGTCGTCGGCGTCGGCGAAGACGATGTTCGGGCTCTTGCCGCCGAGCTCCAGGCTCACCTTCTTCAGGTTGCCGGCGGCGGCGTGCACGATGAGCTTGCCCACCTCGGTGGAGCCGGTGAACGCGACCTTGTCCACGTGCGGGTGGGCAGCCAGGGCGGCGCCCGGCTCGGCGAAGCCCGGCACGACGTTGACCACGCCGTCGGGCACCCCGGCCTCCGCCATCAGCTCGGCCAGCCGCAGCGCGCTCAGCGGGGTCTGCTCGGCGGGCTTGAGCACCACGGTGCACCCGGCGGCGAGCGCCGGGGCCATCTTCCACGCCGCCATCAGCAGCGGGAAGTTCCACGGGATGATCTGCCCCACCACGCCGACCGGCTCGCGCAGCGTGTAGGAGTGCCAGTTCGCACCCGGCATGTAGGGCACCGAGATGCTGAGCGTGTTGCCCTCGATCTTGGTGGCCCAGCCGGCCATGTACCAGAACATGTCCGCCGACAGCGGCACGTCCGCCACCTTCGCCACCGCGAACGGCTTGCCGTTGTCCAGCGACTCGAGCTGGGCGAGCTCGTCGTTGTGCTCGGCGATCAGGTCACCGATCCTCCAGATGATGCGTCCCCGTTCGGACGGCGTCATCTTCGACCACGGGCCGTCGTCGAACGCCGAGCGCGCGGCCCGCACGGCCCGGTTGATGTCCTCGGCGTCGCCCTCGGCGACGCGCGCGAGGGTCTCGCCCGTAGCGGGATCCGGGGTCTCGAACGTCTTGCCCGACGCGGCGTCCGTCCACTGCCCGTTGATGAACAGCTGGTGCGGCGTCGAAACGAAGGCCTCGACGTTCTTGTCGAGAGTTACCGTCATGGGAACTCATCTCCTTGCCTAGGGACACGCGACAGTGTTTATTCTCCACGAGGCGGCCCGTCACGACTAGCTACCCAACCGGGTAGGCTGCCCGCGAAAATTCTCAGTGCCTGCCGGAGCGCGCGCGTCGGGCGAGCCGCCGCGCGGCCGCTCAGATCAGATCAGCCCGAGCTTGCTGGCCGCGTACACCGCCTCGGCGCGGCGGCGCGCGCCCAGCTTCTGCATGACGTTGCCGACATGGAACTTCACCGTGGCCGCGGATATGTACAGGCGCTGGCCGATCGCGACGTTGCTCAGCCCGCGGGCGAGCAGGGACAAGATCTCCCGTTCCCGCGGAGTGATGTCGCTCGCGGTGGCTCCCGGATGCTGGCTACCGCGCATCCAGCGGACCACCACCCCGGCGGTGCGGGAGTCGAAGGCGCTTTCCCCGCGATGCACGGCCCTGATCGCCCGGATCAGCTCGGTCACGTCGACGTCCTTGAGCACGAAGCCCTTGGCGCCCTGCTTGATGGATTCGAGGATCAGCCACTCGTCCGCCGAACTGGTCAGCACCAGCACCTTGGCGTCCGGGTAGCGCCGGGTGATCGTGGCGCACAACGACAGGCCGTCACACTCGCTGCCCTCGGTGAGCTTGAGGTCAAGGAGCACGACCCGGGGACGCGCCCGGTCCAGCATCGCCGTGGCCAGCCGTGCGGACGGCGCCTCGCCGACCACCCGCAGGTCCGGCTCCCGGTCGATCATGGCCCGCAGGCCCTGACGGACGATCGCGTGATCGTCGATGATGGCGACTCGGATCTCATCCATCGCTTTCCCCTGGCATGTCGGCGGGTGCTGGCGCGGGCACCACGACATGAAGCGCGATGCCGCCCAGGTCGGAGCGGTCGGCCCGCAGGGTCCAGCCCATCTCGTCGGCCCGCGCGGCGATGTCGGCCAGGCCCAGGTGGTAGCCGCCGCCGGTGCCGGGCACCTCCCCCCGGATGATCTTCGTCAGCGTTGCCGGGTTTCCCTGCCCGTCATCGGCGACGCAGAGCCCGAGCACCCAGCGGCCGTAGCTCAGCCGGACAGCCACGCGGCGCGCGTCTCCGTGCACGGCCGCGTTGAAGACGCACTCGCTGGCTATGCGGAACAGCGACCTGCGGGCCGCCGCGGCCAGCGGCACCGGCTGGCCGGTCACGTCCACGCTCACCTCGAGGTGATCAGCGGGCTGCCCGGCCGCCAGGCGCCGCAGCAGGTCGGGCAGCTCTTCGTCGGGGGCGTCCATGCCCTCGCGCAGGGCCTGCAGCGTCGACCGCAGCTGCCGCAGCGCCGTCGCGGTGAGCCGCCGGGCACGCTCGAGACTTGGCCGTACCGGCGACTCCGCGGGCAGATCGGCGAGGCACACGTCGATGGCCAGCCCGGCGGCCAGGACCTCTTGGACCGGCCCGCCGTGCAGTTCCCCGGCCAGGCGGTGTCGCTCACGCTCTGCGACCTGCCGCGCCGTCGCCGACTGGCTGCTTCCGTGGACCGTGCTTTCGGAGATCGGGGCCAGGACGGGTGACTGCGGCCGCAGCGAATGAACGCGGGCCGGGACAGCGGGGTATGTCATCTCGCCCTCCTCACAGAGGGCTGATCGTATGACGGCAGAGGTTGGCCAACGGTAGGTCGGCGCCGGCGGATGCCGCCGAGGAGGTCCAGGTCATGCGGGGTGAGCTCCAGGTAGCGCTGCACCGCGGCCGGATGAGGATCGGACAGCAGCGCGTTGCGCAGCGCGACCGTGACGAAGTGACCGAATTCGGTCAGTGCCGGGGACTCCGAGCCGGGCAGCAGCTCCCCCCCGTAACACTCAACCGCGCCCGCCACGTCGCCGGCGCGGAGCCGGTGCAGCACGTCGGTGACGTCACAGCGCACGTCCAGGCCGATCCGGTACGGACGGGACTCAAGGCGCCCGCCGAGGACGGCGCGTAGCTGCGACATCTCCGCCTTCAGCGTCCCCAGGCCCACCGGCCGGTCACCGTACAGCCGTGCGTGCAGCTCCCCCAGGTCAAGCCCGTCGGGGTTGAGCGCCAGCAGCGCGAGGATCTCGATCTGCCGTCTGGTGAGCCGCAGCCGCGTCCCGTTCAGCTGCGCGCTGGGCTGCCCGAGCAGCTTGAGGTCCAGCAGGCCGCCGAACGAACTGAACGCGTCGTGCGCGCCGGCCGGCACGGCGGCTGGGCGCGCTTCGCGTGCCAGCAGCCGCGCCAGCGCCCCGGCCGTGGCCAGGCCGATCGGGTGGGACCGGTCCCAGGTCGTGGAGAGGTCGAGCACGCCGAGCTGGCGGCCGGTACCCGGATCGTGCACCGGGGCGGCCCAGCATACCCAGCCGTGCACGCAGCTGGAGAAATGCTCCGCGGAGTACACCGTGGCCGGATGGTCGAGCCTGAGCGCCAGGTCCAGCGCGTTGGTCCCGACGCTGGCCTCGTCCCACCGGCCTCCCGGGATGAAGTTCACGTCCTCGGCTTTGCGCCGCATCACCGAGCCGCTGAATGTCCACAGGATGCGGGTGGTGGAATCGGTGACCGCCACCACGAGCTCGCCGTCGTCGGCGGCCCCCCGCAGCTGGGCCTCCAGCTGCCGCACCGCGGCATGGAGCGGGCTGGTCTGCCAGGCGAGTCGCGTTTCGTCGGCGTCGGCGAGCGGCGCCTGGCTGACCTCCGGCATGATGGAGGCGGCCGAGCGCGCCCAGCTTGCCATGATCTCGGTCCGTACGCCGGCGCGGTCCGGGCTCACCGGCCGCCGGTCGCAGATCGCGGGGACGTTGCGGTCCCACGCCTGCGCCAGGACCGAGCGCCGTCTGTGCAACTGAGCGCGGGTGAACATGGGAAACCTCTGGGAGCGGGCCACTGCCCGCTGCGAGCTCAACGGGCATACCAGATTATGGACCGCCCAAGGGCAGGTCAGATTACGGCCGAAGGTCCCGCAGATTGCGGCCCTCCGTCCCGGAGCGGACGCCCGGAGCATGCGAGGATAAGGAGCACTGCGGCGCGTCCGGGACTCGCCGGGGCCAGGGTCCGGGCGTGTGAGCACACCGATCCTGGACACCCTTCACTTACTTCGCGCCGATCCGGAAGTGACACCGCCGCAAGGGCAGCCAACTCCGGCGAGCTGATCGGCTCACTCCGACCGACCAGAGGGCCGCCGCGGCAAGCGACCGGACTGCGGTGGTGCGCTGGCAGCGGAGGCGGACGGGAATCGAACCCGCCAGCGCCGCTGCGCAGCGCTCACCGGTTTTGAAGACCGGGGGGGCCACCAGGCACCCAGACGCCTCCGCCTTGACTCTACTGACCCCGGGGCTGGTGCGCTCACTATGATGCGGTGAGGCGTGCGGACGAGCGGAGACAGGGCGTGAGCGGCGGCGAGCATCGGTGGTGGGAGGACGCGGTCGTCTACGAGGTGTACCCGCGCAGCTTCGCGGACTCCGACGGCGACGGGATCGGGGACCTGCCCGGGCTGCGGTCCCGGCTGGGTTACCTGGCCGACCTCGGCGTGGACGCGATCTGGCTGACGCCGTTCTACCCCTCCCCGCTGGCCGACGGCGGCTACGACGTCAGCGACTACCGCGCCGTGGACCCGCGGCTCGGCACCATGGGCGACTTCGACGCGCTGGTCAAGGAAGCCGCCTCGCACCGGATCCGGGTAATCGTCGACCTGGTGCCGAACCACTGCTCCAGCGATCACCCGCTGTTCCGCGCCGCGCTCGCGGCGGCTCCCGGCAGCCGGGAACGGTCCCGGTTCATCTTCCGCGGCGGACGCGGCCATGACGGCGAGCTGCCGCCGAACAACTGGGCGTCCTCGTTCGGCGGCCCCGCCTGGACCAGGGTGCCGGACGGCCAGTGGTACCTGCACATCTACGACACGGGGCAGCCGGACTGGAACTGGCACGACGAGGACGTCCTGGCGCTGTTCGACGACGTGATCCGGTTCTGGCTGGACCGCGGCGCGGCAGGGCTGCGCGTGGACGTGGCACACGGCCTGTTCAAGCATCCCGGCCTGCCCGACGATTCGGGCGGGAGCCCGCACAACGCGCCGTCGGCGTTCCGCCACCGGCCAGAGCTGCAGGAGCTGTACCGGTCCTGGCGGGCGATCCTGGACTCCTACCCCGCCGAGGGTTTCCCCGGTGCCCGGACCGCGGTCGGCGAGGTCTGGTACGACGCCCCCGGCACCCTGGCCCCCTACCTTGAGCCGGGCGGGCTGCCCCAGGTGTTCAACTTCGAGCTGATCATGGCCCGCTGGCATACCGCCGCGCTCCGCGGCGCCATCGACGGGGTGCTGGCGCTGGCCGACGGTTCCCGTGCGCCCTGGGTGATCGGCAATCACGACGTGCCCCGGCCAGCGAGCCGGTACCGGCTGGACGAGGGCTTCACGCCGGGGATGGCGCGACGGCTGGAATCCCTCGGCCAGCAGAACGCGCAGCTGGGCGCGCAGCGCGCCCGCGCTGCGGCGCTGCTGCTGCTTGCCCTGCCCGGCTCCGCCTACATCTACCAGGGAGAGGAACTCGGCCTGCCCGAGGTCACCGACCTGCCCGACGACGCGCGCCAGGACCCGGAGTTCCTGCGCTCCGGCGGCCGGAACCTCGGGCGCGACGGCTGCCGGGTGCCGCTGCCGTGGACCCGCACCGGCCAGGGATTCGGGTTCTCCGCAGGCACGCCATGGCTGCCGCAGCCGGCGGGTTGGGGCGGCTACAGCGCCGAGGCGCAGAGCGGCGACCCGGGTTCGTTCCTCAGCCTGTACCGCGCGGCGCTGCGGCTGCGCCGCGAGCATCCTGCTCTTGGCCGCGGCGCGCTGCGCTGGCTCGATCAAAGCGGCGTCCCCGGATCGCTCTGCTTCGCCAGGGAGCCCGGCTTCGTCTTCGCGGCCAACGCGGACGGCGCGCCGTTCCGGCTGCCGCCGCACCGGGAGATCCTGCTGGCCAGCGGGCCGGTCGGCGACGGCGGCCTGCCGCCCGGCACCGCGGCATGGCTCAGCGCCTGAAGCGGCTAACCGCAGGCGGCGGCGGTCGTCGGGCAGGCGTTCGGTGATGCCGGCCCGGTCCAGGTACTCCAGCAGCGGAATCGCCACCCGGCGGGTGGTGCCGAGCGCCTGCCTCGCCTGCGCGGTGCTGAACGGCTGCGGCAGCCCGGCCAGCACCCGCGCCGCCTCGGCATCCGCGCCAGGCGCCAGCACGATCTGCTCGGTCACCCGCAGCAGCGCCCCGGACCGCGCAGCCGCGGCGATCGCCCGGTTGTCCAGGCCGAGGTCCCGCAGCCGCCCGGCGTCCGGTGCACCGAACGGATCCGCCGCGAGGTCTGCCAGCACCGCCTGCACCGCGGCCGAGACCTGTGGCGGCAACGACCGGACTGCCTGGCGCAGGTAACCGTCGACGAGCTCAAGCGGCGGGTCTCCTGCCTGCCTGGCCAGCGTCTCGACGACGGCGCGGTCGGGCACCCCGAGGGCGGCGCGGGCCGCCTCCGGCGGCATGCCGATCGCCAGCGGATCGCGGCGGGCGTGCTCGGCGACCGTCTCGGCGAGCTGGCGCCGCAGCTGCGACCAGCGGTCGGGATCGGCGACCCAGCCGGGCGCGACGGGCGCCGGGCCGTCGGCGACTCCCATGGCCGCCAGCGTCCCGGCGCGCAGCAGGCCGTGCCGGCGCAGCAGGTCGGCGGCCGTCGGCGTGTCCGGCCAGCGCGCCAGTACCCGTCCGGCCGCGGTGGCCGCGCCGCGGCGTACCAGCGCCGGCGGAGCCACATCGAGCACGGTGGCGCCGAAGATGGCCACGCCCGCGCTGCCCGGGTCGCGCAGCAGCAGCCGGTCGCCGACGTGCAGCGGCAGCGCATCGCGCAGCGCCAGCCGCGCGATCCCCGTGCCGGCGCCCAGCCGGCGCAGACGGGCCAGCGTGCGCGCCGACCCGATATGCAGGGTCAGCTCCGCGGGAAGCCGCTCCTGTGCCGCCGCCGGCACCCGGACGTCGCACATCCTGGTCAGCGTCCAGCGGCCGGCGGTGACCAGGGCCATGCCCCTGGCCGGCAGGCCGGCCGGGACGCCGCGCAGGTTGAGCGCGACCCTGGCCACGCCGGCGACCGAGCCGGCGGGTTCGCCCAGTGACTCGACACCGCGGATCCTCGCCGGGCGCATCGGCGGCGTCAGCAGGAGTTCCTGGCCCGTGCGCACGGTGCCGGCCGGCAGCGTGCCGGTGACCACGGTGCCGCTGCCCCGGATGCTGAACGACCTGTCCACCCACAGCCGGACCGGCGCGGCGGGGTCGGGAACGGGCAGCGACCCGGCCAGCCGCGCCAGTCCCGCCCGCAGTTCGCCCAGCCCGGTGCCGGTCACCGCGCTGACCGCAACCGCCGGCACCGCGCCCAGGGTGGTGGCGGCGATCCGGTCCAGCGCGCGGCGCATCGCGGGCGCCGGGTCGGCGAGGTCGCTGCGGGTGACCGCGAGCAGGCCGTGCCGGATGCCGACCGCGTCAATGGCGGCCAGGTGTTCCTCCGACTGCGGCATCCAGCCGCCGTCGGCGGCCACCACGAACAGCACCGCGGGCACCGGGCCGACGCCGGCCAGCATGTTCGGCACGAACCGCTCGTGGCCGGGCACGTCGACGAAAGCCAGCCGCTGCCCGCCGGGCAGCTCCATCCAGGCAAAGCCGAGGTCGATGGTCAGCCCGCGGCGCCGTTCCTCGGCCCACCGGTCAGGTTCCATGCCGGTCAGCGCCCGCACCAGCGCCGACTTCCCGTGGTCCACGTGCCCGGCGGTGGCGATCACCTGCATGGGACAACCCCGGGCGATGACCCTCTCGCGGCCGCCAGCACGGCGGCGACCAGGCGCCCGTCGTCCTCCGGGGAGACCGAACGCAGGTCGAGCAGCAGCCGGCCGCCTTCCAGGTGCCCGACCACGGCCGGATGCGCACCGCTGGCCACCGCGGGCCCGCAGCGCAGCGGGCCGGCCAGCGGCTCCGGCAGGCTCACCGCGGCGCTGGGCAGCGGCACCCCTGGTGCGCCGCCGCCGCCCGCGGCGGCCGTAGCCGCCGTCACCCGGGCGTCGATGCCTGCCTCAGCCAGGGGCATCACCGCTCGTTCGGCCCTGGAGAACAGGGAAGCCGGGTCGGCGGCCAGCGCGTCTGCCACCGGCGGCACCGGTCCGGCGAGAGTGGCTTCCAGGGCAGCCAGGGTCAGCTTGTCCACCCGAAGCGCCCTGGCCAGCGGGTGGCGGACCAGGCGGCGCACCAGGTCGGCGCGGCCGAGCAGCAGGCCTGCCTGCGGGCCGCCGAGCAGCTTGTCGCCGCTGGCGGTGACCAGGCCCGCGCCGTCGGCCAGCGCGGCGTCCGCGCTCGGCTCGCCGGGCAGCAGCGGGTGCGGGGTGAGCAGCCCGGACCCGATGTCGAAGACCACCGGGACCCCGAGCCCGGCCAGGTCGCCGACGGCAACCGACGAGGTGAACCCCTCGATGCGGAAGTTGGACGGGTGCACCTTGAGGACGAACGCGGTCCGCGGGCCGGTCGCCTCCGCGTAGTCCGCGAGGACCGTCCGGTTGGTCGTGCCGACCTCGCAGAGCCGGGCGCCTGTTGCGGTCAGCAGGTCGGGCAGCCGGAACCTGTCGCCGATCTCGATCAGCTCGCCCCGGCTGACCACGATCTCGTCGGCGCCGGGCCGCCGCAGCGCGGTCGCGGCCAGCACCAGCGCGGCCGCGTTGTTGTTGACCACGGCGACCGATTCGGCGGCCGGGACGGCGCGCGCCAGGGCATCGAGCGCGCCGGCGCCGCGCCGGGCGCGGGCACCTGACGCGAGGTCGAACTCCAGGTCGCAGTTGCCCGCGGCCGCGGCGACCGCGTCCACCGCCGCGGCGGACAGCGGCGCGCGGCCCAGGTTGGTGTGCACGAGCACGCCGGTCGCGTTGATCACCGGGGTCAGCGTGGCGGCGCGGGCGGGCAGTTCGGCGACCGCCGCGTCCGCGACATGCTCCGGCGGGATCTGCCCGTCCCTGGCCCGCTGCTGCGCCCGGCCCACCGCCGCCTTGACCAGGGCGCGGCCCAGCCGGCGCTCGGCCGCCGCGAGCCGGGGATCGGCCAGCAGCACATCGGTGCGCGGCACGAGGCGCCTGCTGTCCACGTCGCGAACGATACCGCGTGGAATACCGCATCCCGCTGCGGGTAGGCGTACGATGTCACGCTGTCAGCTCCATACTCGCTAACTCCGGTTAGGAAGTGAGTGATAGGACATGGCTGGGATGCTGCGAATGCGGCGCAGCCGCGGGGCGCTCAGTGGGTTCCTGCTGGTCCTGCTCGGACTGTGGGGCGCCCTCATTCCGTTCATCGGACCAGATTTCCACTACGCGTACACGCCAGACGCGGCGTGGACCTATAACACAGCCAGGCTGTGGCTGGAGATCCTGCCGGGGGCCGCGGTGTTCCTGGGCGGCCTGCTGCTGCTGATGTCCGCGGGCAGGCATATCGCGCTGTTCGGCGCCCTGCTGGCCGCGGCGGGCGGCGCCTGGTTCGCCCTGGGTACCGTGCTCAGCCCGCTGTGGAACCACAACGTCGCGCTGGGCGGCTCGCCGGTCGGCGCCACCGTGTTCATGCGGACCATGGAGCAGATCGGCTTCTTCACCGGCCTCGGCGTGGCGGTCGTGTTCATCGCGGCGGCGGCGTTCGGCCGGATCCTGTCCGTGCCTGCCGGCATCGCGCCGGCGGCCGTTGCTCCCGCCCCTGCGGAGACCGCGGAGCCCGCGGAGACCGAGCCGGTGCGGACCGCCGAGACCGCCCCGATGGCGGGGACCGCGGAGACCGCCCCGACGCGCGAATTCCCCCGGTGACGCGGCAGGCCCGGAGCTGACGCAGCAGGCCCGGAGCTAGGGACGGGCGACCGCCGGGCGGGACCGCGGGCAGCGGATCCGCGGACCGTGGGCTGGCGGCCGGGCGGTTCGTGCTAGCGTCCGCTCATGACCGGAGAACGCGGGATCCCGGGCGACGTCGCCGACGCCCGGGATCTGCGCTCCGGTGTGGCAGACCGGCCCGGGACGGCGCCCCGGCGCGGTGCAGCCGGCACCGCGGGCCTGTGGCTGCCGCGTCACCGGCTTACCGGGCCGGGCCTGGCGATCGCGGTCACGACGGCGCTGGCGCTGGCCGCCCGGCTGTTCACGCTGAGCAGGCCCGGGTTCCTCACCGGGGTCTCCGAATACGACGATGGCGTGTACCTGGGCGCGGCGATCCGGCTGACCCAGGGTGGGTTGCCGTACCGGGATTTCGCCTTCCTCCAGCCGCCGGGAATACTGCTCCTGATGACGCCCGCGGCGCTGGTCGCGCGCGCGGCAACCACGGCGACGGCGATGGCCTGCGCGCGGGTGCTTACCGTGCTGGCAAGCACCGCGTGCGTGCCCCTTGCCGGGAACCTGATCCGGTACCGCGGCACCCTGGCGACCGTCGTGGCCTGCGGCATTCTCGCTTTCTATCCCGACGACGTAGCCGCCGCCCACACGCTGCTGCTCGAGCCGTGGATGAACGTGTTCTGCCTGCTGGCGGCCAACGCGGCGTTCAGCCGCGGCAGGCTCGCGAGACCCGCCCGGCTCGGCTGGGCGGGCGCCGCGCTCGGCTTCGCGGGCGCGGTGAAGTTCTGGGCGGCGGCTCCGGCGGCGGTCCTGCTGGTGATCTGCCTGGTCGTCACGGAACAGCGGGCACGCCGGATGCGCGCGTACCTGGCAGCCCTGGCGGCCGGGTTCCTGGTGCCGGTGGCACCGTTCGCGCTGGCCGCCCCGGCTGCCTTCATCCGCAGCACGTTGGTGGACCAGGCGAGCCGGGTCGGGAGCGTCGTCCCGCTGTCGCTGCGCCTGGCCCACCTGACCGGCCTGATCGACGTGCTGAACGCGGACGGCAGGCTGTCGCTCATCGCCGGCGCGCATTCGCTGTTCGCCGGCAGCATGATCGCCTCGATCTCATCAGCCGACCCAGGCTGGCTGCCGTTCGCGGTCACCGCGATCCTTGCCGCCGCGATCGCGGCCGGCTACGCGTGGAACCGGCGCCGGCTTTCCTGCCTGGACTGGTTCACGCTCGCCACCGCTGTGCTCGCATCGGCGCTCACCGTGGGCTACTCGGCGTTCTTCTACCACTACCCCGCTTTCGTGGCCCCGTGGCTGGCCCTGGCTGCGGGCGGCGCGGCGGGATGCCTGGGCGGGGCGGCGGGATGGCCGGGCGGCGCGCGCCGGGCCGGCCGGATCGCCGCCGGTGCCTTCGCCGCTGTCGTCGCCGGAGCGGCAGTCCTCCAGGTGAACACGGTGGCCGCGCTCAGCGTGCCGGGTACCGCCGCGGCCGGGCGGGTTATCCCGGAACGCGCGTGCGTCGTCACCGACGAGACGTCCCTGCTGATGTCCGCGAGCCGGTTGCCCGCGGCGCGCCCCGGCTGCCCGGATATCCTCGATTCGCTGGCCACCACCTTGGTCCTCAGCCACGGGGTGAGCGTCCAGGCCGGGGCGGCGCACTCCGCGCGGGCGGTAACGGCGTGGCAGTCCTTCCTCAGCCGGGCGGACTACGTCTGGCTGTCGGACGGCAACGCCCGCCGCATCCCGTGGACGCCGGGACTGCGGGACTGGTTCCGGGAGAACTTCCGCCCCGTAGGTCCTGCTGATCCGGGGATCGGCCAGCTCTTCGCCCGCGTCGGCTGAACGTGCGTCCTCCGCCGCGCGTGCTTCCGCCGCGCATGCTTCGGCCGCGCCTGCAGCATCGATACGGCGGCTCCCAGGGCCGCCAGGAGCAGCGCGCCGCCGACGATAACGTAGAGGTTCCCGGCGATGAGCTGCATGCCCGTCCAGTGGTATTCCGCGTAGCCCGCATTGTCTCCGCTGCTGAAGTCCGACCCGGGCGCGTACCAGATCAGGCCGCCCTGCAGCAGCCCGGGGCCGCCGCCCCACACGCGCGGCCACGCGCCGAACGCCGCGAAGACCGCCGCGGCACCCGCCAGCCCGGCGGCGCGCGCCCAGCGCCGTTCGGCCCGGACGGCGGCGTCGAGGAGGACCGCGATCCCCGGGGCGACCCAGACCCAGTGATGATCCCAGCTGATCGGCGAGATGAGCAGGCCGGTCAGCGCGCAGGCCATCAGGCCTGCGAACGTGTATCCGGCACGGTGCAGCAGCGCCGCGGCCGTCAGGCCGGCGATCCCGGTCACGATGGCGGCGGCCAGCCACCACGGCTCTGTCCCCGTCACGCTGCCGGCGAGCCTGGTCAGCACGCCGCGCAGCGACTGGTTGACCATCGCGCCGACGAATCCGGTACGGCCGGCCTGCAGGAAGTAGCCGTGGAACCACCACCGCACCGAGTCCTGCGGCAGCGCAGCGAACCCGGTGATCACCGTGGCAAGGAACGCCGCGGCGGCCACGCCGGCCTGGCGGAAGCGGCGGGTGACCAGCAGGTAGGCGATGAAGATCAGCGGCACCAGCTTGATGCCGGCGGCGATGCCGGTTCCCGCGCCCTTCCACCACCGGCGGTCGGGCTGGGACAGGTCCCACACGATCAGCGCCATGAGCACGAGCTCGATCTGGCCCAGGTACAGGGCCCGCTGCACCGGCTCGGTCCAGAACGCCAGCCCGGTCACCAGCAGCGTCGCCCCGATCCTGGCGGTCCCTCGCCAGCCCAGCTCACGGAATGCGATCCAGACCGTCGCTGCCAGCGCGGCGGCGGAAGCCGCAGCCGCCGCATCCAGCAGGAGCCGGAACGGCACCCAGGTGACCAGCGCGAAGACGAGGGCCGCGAACGGGGTGTAGGTGAACTGGATGCCCGGCCGAAGCTGCCAGGTGTACAGGCGCGCCGGATCGCTCCTGGCCACGACGCCGCCCATCCGGTACACGCCAAGGTCGAACCCCTTCAGCGTGGCCGCCGGATGCGCTGCCAGCGCGGCCACGAACAGGCCGAGCGCCGCGGCCGCCGCCACCACGCCGACGGCGGCCAGCACGCGGCTCCCGCGGTCGCGCGGCTCGGTAGCCGGGCTGGCACCGACCAGGGCTGTGTCCGTTAGCAAAGGGCTGGGCCCCCCTCGTCTCCGCCTTAACCTTGTCCGCTCTGGAAGGATAGCGGTCCGTGCTGAGTGGCCGCTGGCGACTTGGAGACGATGGCGTGCTGCGGACCGATGGCGTGCCTGGCGCTGCGGACCGATGGCGTGCCTGGCGCGGGGACGCACGGCGTGCCTGGCGCGGGAGGCCGCCGCGACCCGCCTGTCCCGCAGGTGCCGGCGGACCGCGGTCGCGCCAAGAGCGCCGCCGACGGGCAGCGTGATCAGAGCGGGCAGCTGATAGCGCCAGGAGAACTCATACAGGTCGGCACCGAGCAGCGTCGCGACGCCCACGCCGGTTACCAGCAGGCAGGCCAGCGCCAGCCGCGGGTCACGGTACCGGCGGTAGCTGAACATCCCGGCGGTTCCGACCAGCAGCGCGAGCAAGAACACCGGTCCTGGGGTGTAGCCGCCGCCCAGCTGGTAGGTCCTGAGCATGGCCGCGGCGGGTCGCCAGACGTGGATCGTGCCGCCTCCCGCGCGGCGGAAGACGGCGCTGGCGCTGTTGGCGCCGTACCGGGTCAGCAACGGCGGGTAGTAGGGGAAGCTGAGCTGGAACTGCCAGCGCGCCACCGGGGTGTCGCCTTCGCGGGTGTCCCGGGTGAGGGCGAAGATCTTCACCGAATCGGCGGCGATGTCGCCGGCCACCCGCAGCGGCTGCTGCCTGAGCACGTCGTAGGCGAGCTGGCGCTGCAGCGGGCTGGTGCTGATCTGCCGGCCGGTCCGTGGGTCGACGACGGCGTAGGTGTGACGCGGCGCGGCCGGGTTGTTGACCAGCCCGTCGACGCCCAGCCTGGCTTGCACCGGCGGCGCGGGGCACAGCGGCCGGACCGCGGCGGGCAGCTTCAGCGTGGCGCAATCGGCGGCGTGCGCCGTCCGGCCGTACAGGTACACGGCCCCCATGCCGGACAGCTGGTACCCGTCATGCAGGATCACGCCGGAGTAGGCCAGGTAGCCGGCGGCGGGCACCGCAAAGCAGGCTGCCAGCACAGCGCCGTGCAGCAGGCGGCTGCGCCAGGGCCGGGTGACGGTCAGTACGTAGGCCAGGGCGGGCACGATCAGCACTTCGCCTACCTGGCGTACCGGTGCCGACGCCCCCAGCGCGAGCCCCCCGCAGGCCACCAGGGCCAGCCCGGGCCGGGGCTGCCACAGCAGCAGGACCAGGCCGGCCACCACGAGTGCCTCGAACAGCACGTCAGGCATGATCGTCTGCTCAGCCTGCACCTGGTAGGCGTCGAGCAAGACGGGGGCCACGGCCAAGGCGGCGAGCCAGCGGGCCACGCCGAGGCGCATCAGCAGCACGTACAGTGCGGCGGCCATGGCCAGCCCGGCGATGTGCTGAAGGAAGACGACGAAGCCCAGGTTCGCGAAGGCCAGCACCGGGCGCAGCACAACCAGCGTGTAGCCGAGGGGATCGAACGACGCCGACTGGTTAGCAGTGAAGTCCGTGCCGAACAGGTAACGCTTGGAGTCGATATACAGCAGCGCGGGCTGGTAGCCGAGCTGGGCCAGCCCGCGCAGCACGAGCCCGGCGGCCAGCAGCACGATGAAGAGCCAGTGCCGGCGCAGCACGTCGGTGACGGCCCAGATGGCCCGGTCCGCCGGACTTACGATCTCGATCCTGTCGGTCAACGCAATCCTCAGCGTCGGTGCCGGGCCGCATTTGTGGCAGGGGATCATTCTGCCGCAGGGCCGAGTGCCGCAGCGGCGGCTTACCGAGATTCCGGCTGCCGGGAAACGACCGAGACCAAGAGCAGCACGCCGAAGGCGGCCAGCCCGGCGAGGATGTAGGCGTTGCCGGTGATCAGTTCCAGGCCGTGCCAGTGGTATTCGGCGTAGCCGGGCTGGTCGCCGTGCCACAGGTAGTCCCCCGGCGGGGTGTTCGGCGGTATCCAGATCAAGCCGAGCGAGTCGTGGCCGAGGTGCGGCCTGGCCCCGAACAGGCTGGTTGGCCAGGAGGCGAACCACACCACGATGGCCGCCGCCGCGATCCCGCACGCGACGGCGGCGGTGCGGGCGCCGCGCCGGGCGGCCCGCACCGCGTAGTACACGGCGGTCATCGCGCCCGGAGCGATCCACACCCAGTGGTGGTCCCAGCTGATCGGCGAGATCAGCAGGCCGGTCAGGGCCGCCATCAGCACTGCGAGCATGCCGTGGCCCTTGCGGTCGAGCACGGCCGCCGCGACCACGCCGGCCGCCCCGGCCAGCACCGCCGCGGCCGCCCACGCGGGCCGCCCCGCAGCCACGCTGCCCGCCAGCCTGGTGATCAGGCCGTCAACGGACTGGTTGCCCGCCCAGCCGGGGAACCCGGTCCGCCCGCTTTGGGCGAACAGGCCGCCGAACCACCACGCCGATGAGTCCCTGGGCAGCACCGCGAAGCCGAGCAGGACGGTGAACGCGAAACCCGCGCAGGCCATCGCCGCCTGGCGGAACTTCCTGGCCAGCAGCAGGTACGGGATGAAGATCAGCGGGACCAGCTTGACGCCGGCGGCGACGCCGGTGGCGAACCCCTTCCACCAGCGGCTGCGTGGGGTGTCCGGCTGCGTCAGGTCCCAGATGATCAGCGCCATCAGCACCAAGTTGACCTGGCCGAGGTACATGGTCCGCTGCACCGGCTCGGTCCAGTAGACGGCCGCGGTGCCCAGCAGCGCCGCGCCGGCCCGGATCCGGCCCGCGTAGCCGAGGCCGCCGGCGGTAAGCCACATCGCCGCCAGCAGCGCCACGATGTCCACCGCCAGCGAGACCTGCTGGCACAGCCACCACGGCAGCAGCGAGACGCCCACGAACGCTATCGCCGCGAACGGCGTGTAGGTAAACGGCAGATGCCCCCGGCTCGCCCAGTCATAAAGCGGCACCGCAAGGTGGGGGTCGTACAGCGGCCTGACATGCCGCACGATCAGTCCGCCGGACCGGTACACCGCCAGGTCAACCGGGTCCAGGGTGAAGCTCTTCGGGTGGGTGACCGCATAGGCCACGTAACCCGCCAAGCCGACGGCGAACACCGCCAGGCCGGCCACCAGCAGCCAGGTGCCCTTGACCGTGCTGTCCGACGCGGTTGACGGCCGGCCAGACAGGACCGATCTCACCGTGCGTCCCCCGGATGCTCGCTCACCTCGCCCACCCTAGTGGCTAGGGCGCCGGTATGCGCTGCCCTGGAGCTGCCCCGCACTAGCCTTGGGTCCATGACCGACGAGCTGGCGTGGCTGCGGGAACGGCTGGCCGACCGGGTCGTCGCCGCCAACGACATCGGCAGCGACCTGGTCGCCGGCGCGCTGCGTGCGGTGCCGCGGCACCTGTTCCTGCCCGGGCTGCCGCCGGAGGCCGCGTACCGCGACGACGCCATCGTGACCAAGCGGGACACCAGCGGACAGCCGGTCAGCTCGTCGTCGCAGCCTGCCATGATGGCGATCATGCTGGCCCAGCTGCACCTGGTGCCCGGCCAGCGGGTCCTGGAAATCGGCGCGGGGACCGGCTACAACGCCGCGCTGATCAGGCACATCGTCGGTCCTGTCGGCCTGGTGGTGAGCATCGACATCGACACCGAGCTGGCCGACCGTGCCCGCGAGCACCTGGCGAGCGCCGGATACCCCGATGTGGCGGTGCTGGCCGCGGACGGCGCGGAGGGCTGCGCCGCGTACGCGCCGTTTGACCGGGTGATCGCCACCGTCGGGGTGAGCGACCTCGCGCAGGCGTGGCTGGATCAGGCGGGCGAGACCGCCAGGATCGTAGTGCCGCTGGACGTCGGCGGGATACAGCTCTCCGTCGCGTTCGGGCGCATCGGGCGGCACTGGGCCAGCAGGTCGCTGGCGCCGTGCGGGTTCATGCGGATACGCGGCTCGCTCGGGGGCCACGACCGCATCGTGTCCCCTGAGCCCGGCCTGGCTGTCATCTTGTACGACGGGCGCGACGTCAACCCGGTTGCGCTGGCCGCCGCGCTCGCCGGGTCGCCCACCGAGCAGCCGGCCGGCGTCGAGGCTGGGCCGGCGCAGGTCTCCTGGAGCCTGGGACTGTGGCTGGCCACCCGCGAGCCGCGCTGGTGCACGGTGCGCGCCCAGGGCGGCCCTTCTGGCGGGCCCCCGGAAGCTCCCCGCTTGCCCGCGTGTCCCCCGGCCGCCTTCGGCATCGTCGACGATGACGGGATCGCGGTGCTGTCCCCGCCCGGCGCAACGGGATCGCAGCCGCTTTGTGCGACCGGATTCGGCCCGGGTGCGGCACGGCTCGCCGCGGACCTGGCCGCGCAGGTCCGGGCGTGGGACGAGGCGGGACGGCCCGGTGTGGCCGGGCTCCGCGTGGATGCCTACCCGCGGTCGGCGCCGGACCAGCCGTGCCTGCTCGGCGACGAGCTTGTCATCGAGCGTCCTGCCACCAGGTTCGTCATGTACCGGACGTAACCTGGCAGCGTGAGTAATTCCCACCTGGAGACCGAGCAGAAGTACGAGGCGGATCCGGGGTTCACGCTGCCCGACCTCGGCGCAGCCGCCGCGGTGGCCGGCACGCAGCGGTACCTGCTGCACGCCACCTACTTCGACACCGACGATCTCGCGCTGAACTCCCGCGGCGTCACGCTGCGCCGGCGCACCGGTGGCGCCGACGCAGGCTGGCACCTCAAGCTGCCGGTGCGGACCGGGACCAGGCAGGAAGTACATGCGCCGCTGGACGAAGGCACCGATGAGGTCCCGGCGGAACTGGCCGCGCAGGTTGCGCAGATCACCGCAGGCCGGCGGCTGCGCCCGATCGCCACCCTCGATACCGAACGAACGATGGTGACTCTCGCCGGTCCCGCTGGCGCGGTGCTGGCGGAGGTCGCCGACGACCGGGTGACCGCCACCCGGCTGGACAGGCCGGGTCGCCAGCCGACGCGCTGGCGCGAGATCGAGGTGGAAGCCGGCTCGCAGGACCCCGCCGCCCTGTCGGCCGCTGAGCAGGCCGGCATGCTGCTGCGCCGGGCCGGGGCGAGGCCGTCGTCGGAAGGCTCCAAGCTGGCCCGCCTGCTCGGCAGCGGCTGAACCGGCTCAGTGCCTGCCGGAGCGCGCGCGTCGGGCAGGCCGCCGCGCGGCCGCTCGGTGCCTCCTGGAGCGCGCGCGTCGGGCAAAGCCGCCGCGCGGCCGCTCAGAGGAAACTCATAGCCGGCGCTGACCTGGTGCTGAGGCTGCTGGGATGACATGAGGATAATGACTGCCATGGAGGACCACAGCCCGGCCGCGGCGCAGCCGCAGGCGGCGTGCAGCGCGCCGACGGCACGCCGGTGCGGGTGCTCGTCGTCGACGACGAGCCCAGCCTGGCGGAACTGCTCGGCAGCGTCCTGCGGTATGAGGGCTGGGACGTCCGCACCGCGGGCAACGGCGCCGACGCGGTACGGACCGCACGCGAGTTCCGCCCCGATGCGGTGGTGCTCGACGTCATGCTGCCCGACTTCGACGGCATCGAGGTCATGCGCAGGCTCCGCGCGGACCTGGCGCGGATATGCGTCCTGTTCCTCACCGCGCGGGACGCCGTGGAAGACCGGGTCGCCGGCATCACCGCCGGCGGCGACGACTACGTGACCAAGCCGTTCAGCCTGGAAGAGGTGCTCGCCCGGCTGCGCGGCCTGCTGCGCCGGGCCAGCCTGACCCGCGCCGCCAGCGAGGGCCTGCTCGCCGTCGGCGACCTGACCATGGACGAGGAAGCCCGCGAGGTCCGCAGGGGCGGCGAGCTGATCGACCTGACCGCGACCGAGTTCGAGCTGCTCAGGTTCTTGATGCGCAACCCGAGGCGGGTGCTGTCCAAGGCGCAGATCCTGGACCGGGTGTGGAACTACGACTTCGGCGGCCAGGCGCACGTGGTCGAGCTGTACATCAGCTACCTGCGCAAGAAGATCGACGCCGGCCGGCCACCGCTGATCCACACGGTCCGGGGCGTCGGCTACGTGCTGAAGCCAGCGAGCTGATGTCCGGCACGCGCCAGGCAGGCCCGCAGCGCCCGGCGACGCCGACACGGACGAGGTGGCTCGCGGGCCGCACGCTGTCCGCGCGGCTGATCGCCGGCGTCTTGCTGCTGCTCATCGGCGCATGCGCGGTGATCGGGGTCGTCACCTACTTCGCGGTCCGCAGCTCGATGGTCTCCACACTCGACGGGCAGCTGGGCAGCTCCAGCGGCACCTACGCCGTGTGCATCGAGAACCAGCATGAGGGCTCCACTAGCCAGGGCGGCGGGGGCGGGCCGGGCGGCGGCCAATTCGAGGGCCAGCCGCCGCCCAACAGCAACTACTGCGCCCAAGGACAGCCGCAGGGGATGCTGGGCGTCCGGCTCAAGGACGGCGTGATCACCAACTGCAGCGTGGTCAACGGCGCCAACAACCGGATGTGCCACCTGTCGCGGGCCGAGGAGAAGGCGCTGCGGGCGCTGCCGGTGTACTCCCCGCCGCCGAACCAGCCGCCGCCGTGGCCGAGCACCCCCTACAGTGTGGACCTCGCCTCGCTCGACGCGGACTACCGGGTGACCGCGGTCGCCGGACACGACGGCGACATCCTCATCACCGGGCTGCCGATGACCGGCGTGGAACACACGCTGGGCCAGGTGGCGACGGCCGAGCTGATCGTCTTCCCCAGCGTGCTGCTGCTGGCCGGCGTGCTCGGCACCGCACTGGTGCGGCTGTCGCTGCGGCCGCTGCGCCGGGTGGCGGCAACCGCCTCCCGGGTGGCCGAGCTGCCGCTGGAAACCGGCGAGGTGTCGCTGCCCGCCGGCGTGCCGGACAGCGACCCGCGTACCGAGGTCGGCCAGGTCGGCGCCGCGTTCAACCGGATGCTCGGCCACGTCGAGCGGGCGCTGGCCCGCCGCGCCGCCAGCGAGGCCCGGCTGCGCCGGTTCGCCGCCGACGCGAGCCATGAGCTGCGCACCCCGCTGTCCGCGATCCGCGGCTACGCCGAGTTCGCCACGCGGCACCGCGGCCCGCTGCCAGACGACCTCACGCACGCGCTGCAACGGATCCAGGCGGAGTCGGCGCGGATGAGCATCCTCGTCGACGACCTGCTGCTGCTGGCGCGGCTGGACGCCGGCCGCCCGCTGGAACGCGAGCCGGTCGACCTGTCCCGGCTGGCGATCGACGCGACCAGCGACGCGCGGTTCGCCCGCGGCGACCACCGCTGGCGCCTGGACCTGCCCGACGACCCGGTGCTGGTCAGCGGCGATGAGCACCGCCTGCACCAGGTCATGGCGAACCTGCTCAGCAACGCGGGAACGCACACACCGCCCGACACCACCGTCACCGTGGCGCTCGCCGTCACCCGCGGGAGGCCCCCGGATGCCGCGGATCACACGGTAGTCCAACGAGGCCCCCTGACTGCCGGGCCGCGGGCCGAGCTGAGCATCACCGACGACGGTCCCGGCATCCCCCCGCGGCTGCTGCCGGAGCTGTTCGAGCGGTTCGCCCGGGCCGACACCTCGCGGGCGCGCAACGGCGAGAACACGGGGAAGAGCACGGGCCTGGGCCTGGCCATCGTGGACGCCGTCGTGGCCGCGCACGCCGGCAGCATCACGGTGAGCAGCCGCCCCGGCATGACACGGTTCGCCATCAGCCTGCCGCTGCTGGCCGAGCCCGCGGAAAATCGCCGCGCGCCGGCGATGTGAGCACCCATCGTGTGCTAGTCCTGACCTCATGGACAGCGACCAGCGGCGGCTGCTGGCCACGATGCCGCTGCACGCCATCACCTCGGCGTACGGCGAGGCGGGGCTGCGGGAGCGGTTCACGGCCGAGACGGCCACGCTGCCGGACGCAGGCCGGCGCCGGGCGGATGCCGCCCTGGACCTGGCGGCCCGGCTGCATGCCGGGGACCGCAGGGACGCCGAGCCTTACGTCAACCACCTGCTCCGGGTGGCGATCCGGATCATGTCGCACTACGGCGTGCGCGACCCCGACGTGATCTGCGCCGCGCTGCTGCACGACGCGGCCGAAGATCACCGCGCCGAGCTTTCCCGGGGCGGCGGCCAGCATGAGGCGCTGGCTGTGCTGGCAGCTCGGTTCGGCCCGCGGGTGGCGGAGCTGGTCGCCGCGGTGACCAACCCGGTGTACGCGCCGGACCGCGATCCGCACGAGCAGTACCGCGAGCACGTCGCGGCCAGCCTGGGCCGCGACCCGTGGGCACGGGTCATCAAGGCCTCCGACTTCGCCGACAACGGCGCGGGCCTGATCCACACCACCGGTCCGAAGCTGCGCCGCCTCGCTGGCAAGTACGCGCCGCTGGTCCCGGTGCTGCGCGAGCTGATCGGCCGCCCCGACACGCCACTGGACGAGGCGGCCAAGGACCGCATCCTCGCCCAGCTCGACCGCGCCGCCACCAGGTTCGCCGCCGTCCTCGGGGAGGGCTGATAAGTGCCGGGACCTGACCCGCTCCCCCTCGCCGGGATCACGGTGGTCTCGGTGGAGCGGGCGGTCGCCGCGCCGTTCGCCACCCGTCACCTCGCCGACCTGGGCGCGCGGGTCATCAAGGTGGAGCGGCCGGGCGCGGGCGACTTCGCCAGGTCTTACGACGCCACCGTCAAGGGAATGGCCAGCTATTCCGTGTGGCTCAACCGCGGCAAGCAGTCGCTGAGCCTCGATATCTCCAGCGCCGCGGGCTCGTCCATCCTGGCCGGCCTCCTCGGCCGCGCGGACGTGTTCGTGCAGAACCTGGCCCGGGCGCGGCAGCCTTGCAGCACCCGGCGCGAGACATCAAGACCCGGCACCTCACCGTTCCCATCGCGCCCCGCAGTCGCTTCCGCCCAGATCCGTGCGGCCTCATCGACAAGGTCGCCACGGCCGGTCCCGTCGATCACCTCCATGAACGGGAGTCTGGGCACATCTTCGCGGCGGCACAACTCACTGCCGGCGGCCGCGCTAGCCGTTGTCGGGCACGTAGTGGCGGCTGTCGTCGGCTGGATCGACCCAGACACGCATGATCACGCCGCTTGCGGGGTCGCGGAACCGCTCCCCGGTCGGGAGCCATCCCGCGGCTGGTTCGCTGGCCTGCGCGTGCCCGCGGCGTCGTGGCCGCAGACGCCGTCCCGCATCGGCGCCGCCCGCTGCGGCCGGGCCAGGCGCGGCCGCGTGAGGCAGGTCAGCCAGCGCCGCGGCCGCCTCATCGGCGTAGGCTGCCGCGAGGATCGTCCCTACTCTGCGCCGCAGTTCTTCCAGGGTGAGCCGCCCGGCGGCGTAGTGCTCCCGCAACACGGCGACGAACCGGTCGCGCTCGGCGTCGCCGATCAGCGTACGGGGGAAACCGGAGCCGGGGACGAGATCAGGCACGGGAATCAGGCTCGCTACGACGGCGCGACGACCACCGCCGTGCCGTAGGCGACGATCTCGGTGAGCTGCTGGCCCATCTCGGAGGAGTCGAAACGCATCGCGATCACCGCATTCGCCCCGAGCAGCTTGGCGTTCTCGATCAGCCGGTCGATCGCATGCCTGCGGCTGTCCTCGAGCAGTTCGGTGTACTGCGAGACCTCTCCCTGCCGCAGCGCCTTGAAGCCCGCCCCGACCGACTTGGCGAAGCCCATGCTCCGCACCACCAAGCCGAACGCCACCCCGAGGTTCCGCTGCACCGTCATGCCCTGCAGCTCCAATGCGGTCGTGACCGGGAACGTGACCGACGTACTGGCTGTGTCTGTCATGGGCGAAGTACATCGTCCGCGCCGCCCCGTGTCAACGACGCGTTCATAGGCCGCGCTGAACCTCCAGAAGCAGACCGTCGACGGCCAGACCGTCTACGACCTCACCAAGCCAATCGGCGCCTAAGCGCCGCGCGGCGGGGCTTCGGCGTTTTCCGGGTCACCGGGCGCACGGCAGCAGGCCGTAGGCCTGCTTCGCGGCCAGGACGCGCAGAACGGCGGAGTCGACGTCGGCACGGAAGGCCGGATCACCGGCGGCGCGGCTGCGCACCGCTTGGTCCATGGCGGCGGCCACGGGAAAGCTCACCGAGGTGATCATGTCGCCCCCGGCGGCAAGAAAGCCGATCGCGCGTGCGGCCGGGGACATCCCGGCGACCGCGGCGGCCGCGCCCAGATCGTCGGAGACGATCACGCCGCGGAAGCGCATCTGCTCGCGCAGCAGGCCGCGCAGCACCCGCGGGGAGAAGACCGCGAGGTGATGGGGGTCGATGCGCGGATAGCTGGCGAGGGAGACCATGACGAACGGCACGCCGGCATCGATGGCGGCCTGGAAGCCGGCCAGGTAGGGGTCGTCGGGCCCGGTTACCGTGTCCACCACGCCGGCGGTGACGTCGGTGTTGCCGCGTACCCGGCCCAGGCCGGGAAAGTGCTTGGCGGTCGTCGCGACGCCCGTTTGCTGCATGCCCCTGATGAACGCCACGCCATGTGCCGCCACCGTCCGCGGGTCATCGCCGAACTCGCGGGCCAGCATGCCGATGGGGGCGTTCTGGCTGGCGGTCCCCGCAGGCACCACGTCCATGACCGGCGCAAGGTCCAGGTTGACGCCTGCCCACCGGAGCTCCCGGCCCCATCCGGCGGCTAGCCGCTGCAGCGCGCCGGACGGCAGCGCACCCTGAGCCAGGGCCGACGGCATCGTGGCGAAGCCCTCACCTTGCAGCCGCTGAACCTCGCCGCCCTCCTGGTCCGCGGCAATGAACAACCGCACCCATGCGGTGGCAGGGGACGAGGCAAGCGCCTGCGCGGCGCTGGTCAGCTGCCGGATCCGCGCCGCATCCGCGGATGTGGTGGTCCCGAACAGCAGCGAGCCGAAGTGGTACGCGGCAACGGCGCTGGCCGCCTCGGGACCGGCAGCTCCGGCGGCGCCGACGAGAAACAGCTGGCCAACCCGCTGGGCCGGCGTCATCGCGGAGAAGACCCGGACCGGGCAGCTTGGCTGTGCCGCCGCGCGGGTGGCCGCGGCACTGGGGCGGACCGGGGCGGCCGGGCTTACGCCTACGGCTGCCGAACCGCCGATGGCGGCACCGCCGCATGCCGAGCACGCCAGGCTCAGCGGGACGACGAAGCCAAGGAGCGCGCGGGCCAGCCGGCGCCGAATCATGCAGCCAGTTCTCCAGCGGATAGCTTTCGGTCCCGGCACGTTATCACCTGCCGAGGACACCGCGACGGCGGGTCGGCAAAACCTCCTGCTATACCGGGATGATGACCGAAGGGGGCCTTGCGGACCGGATGGGGTCGGCCGCGCTCGCGCTGCTGGCCGCGCTCGACGACCGGCAGCGGGCGCTTGCGGCGCTGCCCTTTGCCGATGACGGCGCGCGGCGGCTTGCCCGACGCGCGCGCTCCGGAAGGCACTGAGCCGCAGTCGGCCTTAGCGGCAGGCCAGCTGCCGCTGGCATACCGGCGACGAGGTTCAAGACGGCGACGGGCCGGGTGAGGACGAGCTCAGCGAAGCGGACGGGCTCGGCGACGTAGACGAACTCAGCGACGTTGACGGGCTCGGTGACGGGGACGGGCTGGGTGAGGACGAGGTCAGCGAAGCCGACGGGCTGGGTGACGTGGACGGGGTGAGCGACGTAGTCGGGGTGGGCGACGTAGTCGGGGTAGGCGAGGTGGTCGGGGTAGGCGAGGTGGTCGGGGTCGGCGACGTAGTCGGGGTAGGCGACGTAGTGGGGGTGGGCGACGTAGACGGGGTAGGCGACGTGGACGGGGATCCCGTCGGTGATGTGCTGCCCGAGGACGACGGGCTGGCCGAGGGCGAGGGTCCGCCAGTCGGCGACGTGCCCCCGGAGGGTGAGGTGCCTCCCGGTGACGACGTGCCGCCCGGCGCCGTGCTGCCTCCTTGCGGGGGCGGGGTCGCGGGCGGCACCAGGCCCGCTGACGGGGATCGGCTGCCGACGGGGAACATGGCTGCTGCCGGGAACGAGACCTGGTTCCGGGACGCGGTCACCGGGGTGCCCCCTCGGGCCGGCGCTGAGGATGCGGGAAGGGTGGGCTGCAGGCCGGCCGGCGCGGCGGCCTGGTGCTGGGGGTGCCCGGCGAACGGGGGCCGCCCCGGCCCCGCCAGCGCGAAGCTTACGGCGGCCGCCGCTACCAGGCCGCCGCCGACCCCGACCGCGGCAAGCGGCCGCCGCACGCGGCGCTGATTCCGCCTGCCGGCGCGGACCGGGCCGCCCGGACCGGGTCTGGCGGGCCCGCCCGCGAGCAGCGCCGGCGCGTAGGCAGACGCCACGACGGCGTCGCGGTCCGGCGCAGCGTACCCGGAGGACGCGCCGAGCACCGTCTCGGGCAGCCACCCCTGGGCGGGCTGCATGGCGCCGACCTCGGCCAGCACGTCGTCGGCGGTCGGGCGTAGCCGGGGGTTCTTGGCCAGGCAGCGCCCGACCAGCAGCCGGATCCCGTCCGGGAGCTGGTCCAGGTTCGGCGCGCCATGAATGACGCGCTCGATCACCTGCAGCGGCAGCCCGGGGCCGAAAGGCCCGTGCCCGGTGGCTGCGAAAGCGAGCACCGCGCCCAGGCTGAACATGTCGCTCGGCGGTCCGACCTCCCTGTCCTCCGCCTGCTCCGGGGACATGAACCCCGGTGATCCGACGACCACGCCCGCACCCACGGAGGTAGCTTCGGTGGCCCGGGAGATGCCGAAGTCGATCATCCGCGGCCCGTCGCTGGCCAGCAGCACGTTGGACGGTTTCAGGTCACAGTGCACCACGCCCGCGGCATGGATCGCGCTCAGCCCCTCGGCCAGCCCGGCAGCCAGCGCGAGCACCGACGACTCGGGCAGCGGGCCCTGCTCAGCTACTGCCTTGGCGAGCGAGGGCCCGGCGACGTAAGCCGTGGCCAGCCAGGGCTGCGGGGCTTCGGCGTCCGCGTCCACCACCAGGGCGGTGAAAAGGCCGCTGACCCGGCGGGCGGCGGCCACCTCGCGCGCGAACCGCGCCCGGAAGTCCGGATCGGCGGCAAGCTCAGGCCGGATGACCTTGATCGCCACCGGCCTGCCGCCGGGGGAAAGGCCCAAGAAGACCTGTCCCATGCCGCCGCGGCCGAGCTGGCCCACTATCCGGTACGGCCCGATCAGCTGCGGTTCTCTGGGCTCCGAGACCCCTACCACCGCAATCCCCACCTTTGTGTCGCTACATACTCCCTTTGCGGTTATATGCACCGGTTCCAGGATAGTCCCCCGCCGTAACAGGTTGCTGCGGACGCCACGGTCATGAATCCCGACACGCCGCGGAACTGCCCCTCACGTGACACGCCGGGGGAAGGCCCTTAACATGTTCGGTGCGCTAACGCACCAGCCCGGCGGGACGGCCGCTCCGTTTCCGCCGCAACCTCTCTTCCCCGCACATCCGGCCTTTCCTCCGAGGAGACACCGCGCATGAACCCGGGCGACAGCCTGCCAGACGCCAGCAGACCAGGGCAGGAGGCGGCGTCCGCTGGCTATCCCTGTAGCCCGTCGGCGTGGCCTGCGGCACTCCCGGAACCGCAGCGATCCGGGCAAACCGTCAAGGACATCCAGGACATCATCGACAGGCTGGCGGCAGTGACACGGCAACTCCGCGGGGGGGCCGGGGAGAAACAGGAGAACGCAGCGGGCCCGCTGCACTAGGCGCTGAGGCTGCGTAGCAGCGCAGCGCTGTCCGCCGGGCTGAGGGCGGCCGCGCGCAGCAGCGCGAAGGCGCGCAGGTAGCGGGCGACGGCCTCGCCGCTGTCCAGGAACACGCCGCCGGACAGCGTCTCCAGGTAGACCACTCCCAGGCTGGGTGCGTCGCAGAACCGGAGGATGGCCAGCGATCCGCTGCCGGCCGCCGCGTGCGCGCCCGCCGAGAACGGCAGCACCTGGATGGTCACGGCGGGGTACTCGGCGCCCACCGCGGCCAGGTGCCGGAGCTGGCCGTCCATCACTGCGGAGCCGCCTACCGCCTGATGCAGCGCGCCCTCGCCAAGGACCACGCCGAGCCGCAGCGGTTCCTTCGGCCCGCCGTTCCCGCCCGCCGCGGCCTGGCTCGTGCCCTCGCCCAGCACGGCCCGCCTGCGGGCGGCCTTGGCCGCCACGACGGATTCGGCATGCTGGCCGTCCTGCACGCCGGGCAGGGCGGCGGCCATGGCGCGGGCGTAATCGTCGGTCTGCAGCAGGTCGGGGATCACCTGCGCCTCGTAGGTCATGATCTCCGAGGCGGCCGATTCCACGATGACGTAGTCCAGGCACGTCTCGGACATGACGTCGGCGTGGCGGCGCCACCACGCGTGCCTGCTGCCGCGGCCCGCGATCGCCGCCAGCGCGTGCTGCTCGCTTTCGCCAACGCCGTACTCCGCCAGCAACTCCCGCAGTTCCTTCGGCCTTACCCCCCGCTGCCCGGTCTCGATCCTGCTGATCTTGGACCGGTCGCACTCAAGGACGCCGGCCGCGTCCTCCAGGGTGTAGCCCACGTTCTCCCGGTACCGGCGCAGCGCGCCGCCGACCAGGCGGCGGCGCACAGGGACTTGTCCGGCCACGGTTTCCTGCCTCCCCGCGGCCAGGCGGGCCGCATTGCTACGACGTATTACTCATAGTAAAACGTAGCATCAGATGTAGTCCCAACTGCCGAGCGACACGCTGACGGCATCAGGTACGGCTCAGGCGGGCCAGCGCCGCGAGGACGCGGTTCTCAGAAACCGGGCCGAGCGTGCCAAGGGCCTGCGCGAACAGGCTGACCCGCAGTTCCTCGAGCATCCAGCGGACCTCGCGCACGTCCAGGTCATCTCGGCGGGGGGCGGCCAGGTCCGCGACCGTCTGCCGGTAGGCCTGCTCGGCACGTTGCGCGACCGCCATGCTGGCCGCGTCCCGCGCCGGGTTCTCCGGCAGCTTATCCAGCCGGCGTTGCATGGCCCGCAGGTAGCGGGCCAGCTGCGGCAGCCGCCGGTAGCCGGTGGCGGCGACGAACCCCGGGTAGACCAGCCCGGAAAGCTGGGCCGCCATGTCGGCGGCCGCCGGCCGCACGGCCTCGCCGTGCATCTCCCCGAGCCGGGTCTGCACCGCGTGCCACAGCCGCAGCGCTGCCTCCACGTGCGCCACGACCTCGGCGGTCGTCTCGTGCAGCCGGGAGCGCACCGCGGCGGACAGCCGCTCGAACCCGTCGGCGTCCCGCACCGGGCCGCCCGCCCCGGCCATCAGGTAGTCGGCGGCGGCCTCGACGCAGTCGGCGAGCATCGCGGCCACCCCGCCATGCGGGTTCCGGCTCAGCGCCAGCTTCTGCCGCGTGGACAGCCGGCTGGCCACAGACCGCGCCGGCGACGGCCCGCCGAGCAGGATCAGCCGCCTGGTGCCCGCCCACATCGCGCGGCGTGCCGCGTCCTCGGTCTCGAACAGCCGGACGTCCACCGCGTTCCCGGTGTCCACCACAGCGGGGTAGCCGGTGGCGTCTGGCGAGGAGAAAACCGGCGGCAGCGCACCGAAGTCCCATGAGGTGGCGCCGGTGCGGACCAGGCCGCCCGCCGCACGGGACAGCGCGGCGCGCAGCCGCGGCTGCAGCTCACGCTGGAGAACGGCGATGTCCTTGCCTTCGGCTATGACCTGATCCCCGTCGGTCACCCGGACGGTGATCCGAAGGTGCGGCGGCAGCCGGGACTCATCCCACGCGTCACGCGGCACGATTACCCCGCGCAGCGCGCGCAGCTCGCGGGCGAGAGCCTCCCGCAGGTCCCCGGACGGCCGGGAGCCGAGCCGCGCGAGAACCTGGCGGGCCACGTCCGGGGCCGGCACCAGGTCACGGCGCAGCGCCTTGGGCAGCGACCTGATCATCTCGGTGACCAGCTCGGCGCGCAGCCCGGGCACCTGCCAGGAGAACTCGGCGGGATCGACCTGGTTCAGCCTGCTCAGCGGGATGTCCACGGTCACCCCGTCGGCATGGCTGCCGGGGTCGAATTCATAGGACAGCGGCAACGGCGAAGGCGCCGACTGCGACGTCCAGACATCGGGATAGGACTCGCTGCTGACCCCGAGGGCCGCATCACACAGCAGGTCGCCCGGCTTGAACGTGAGCAGCCCGGGATCGGAGCGGCGGGCCTGCTTCCACCAGGCGTCGAAATGCCGCACGGAGATGACGTCTGCGGGTATCCGGGCATCGTAGAAGCCGAACAGCTCCTCCTCCCCCGCCACCAGGCCGCGGCGGCGGGCGCGGTGCTCGACCTCCTCGGCCTCGGCCAGCAGCCGCCGGTTCTCAGCCAGGAAGGCGTGCGGCGCCTGCCAGTCCTCCTCGACCAGGGCATGCCTGATGAACAGCTCCCGCGCCGCCGCCGGGTCGATCCGGCCGTAGCTGACCTTGCGGCCGGTGACCAGCGGCACCCCATACAGCGTCACCTTCTCCAGGGCGACCGCCTCGCCACGCCTGGCTTCCCAGTGCGGCTCGCTGTAGCTGCGCTTGACCAGGTGCCCGGCGAGCGGCTCCACCCACTCCGGCTCGATGCGCGCCACGGTGCGCGCCCACAGCCGGGACGTCTCCACCAGCTCGGCGGCCATGATCGCTTCCGGTGACTTCCTGGCCAGCGCCGACCCCGGGAAGATCGCGAAGCGGGCGTTGCGGGCACCGAGATACTCCGCCCGCGGACGCCGCCCGCGCTGTGACGAAGCCGGCGAAGGCTCGAGTTTCACGCCGATGTGGGAGAGCAAGCCAGCGAGCAGGGACCGGTGCAGCACGGGTCGTTCGGGACAAGAGGACCTGGCATCCACCCCCACATCCGCGGCAAGCCTTTGCAACTGCCCGTGCAGGTCCTGCCATTCGCGCACGCGCAGGTAGTTCAGGTACTCGGCACGGCACATCCGCCGGAAGGCGGACGAACTCAGCTCGCGCTGCCGTTCGGCCAGGTGGCGCCACAGGTTCAGGTAGGCCGTGAAGTCAGAGTCAGAGTCGGGGTCGGCGAACCTGCGGTGCGCCTGGTCGGCGGCCTGCTGGGAGTCGGCTGGCCGCTCCCGCGGGTCCTGGATCGACAGCGCGGCGGCGATGACCAGCACCTCGCGCGCACAGCCGTTCCGGCCCGCCTCCAGGATCATCCGGCCGATCCGCGGGTCGGTCGGCAGCCGGGCCAGCCGACGGCCCAGGCCGGTGATCCGGCCGCCCCGGAACGCGGCGAGCTCTTCGAGCAGCCGGATCCCGTCGGCGACGTTGCGCGCGTCCGGCGGGTCGAGGAACGGGAACGACGCCACGTCGCCCAGGCCGATCACGGCCATCTGCAGGATCACCGAGCCCAGGTTGGTGCGCAGGATCTCCGGGTCGGTGAACTCGGGCCGGGACGCGAAGTCGGCCTGCGGGTACAGCCGGATGCAGACGCCGTCCGCGACCCGGCCGCAGCGGCCCGCGCGCTGGTTCGCCGACGCCTGCGAGATCGGCTCGATCGGCAGCCGCTGCACCTTGGTGCGGTGGCTGTACCTGGAGATGCGCGCGGCGCCCGGGTCGATCACGTACCGGATGCCCGGCACGGTGAGCGAGGTCTCGGCCACGTTGGTGGCCAGTACCACCCGCCGGGACGCCGACGGCTCGAAGACCCGGTGCTGCTCGGCGGCGGACAGCCGCGAGTACAGCGGGAGCACCTCGAGCCTTTCGCGGCCTGAGAAGCCGGCCAGCATGTCCGCGGTATCGCGGATCTCCCGCTCCCCGGACAGGAACACCAGGATGTCACCGGGTCCCAGCGCGCACAGCTCGTCGACCGCGTCGCTGATCGCCTGCCCCGGGTCGCCGTCCGGCTGCACCGGCCGGTAGCGGATCTCCACCGGATAGGTGCGCCCGGACACCTCGATCACCGGCGCGCCGCCGAACGCGTCCGCGAACCGACCGGTGTCGATGGTCGCCGAGGTGATGATCACCTTCAGGTCCGGGCGTTCGGGCAGCAGCTTGCGCAGGTAGCCGAGGATGAAGTCGATGTTCAGGCTGCGTTCGTGCGCCTCGTCGATGATCAGCGTGTCGTAGCGCCGCAGCGTGCGGTCCCGGGCGAGCTCGGTGAGCAGGATGCCGTCGGTCATCAGCTTGATGAGCGTGTCACCGGCCGAAACGTCGGTAAACCGCACCTGGTAGCCCACGGCCTCGCCGAGGGGGCTGCCGACCTCGAAGGCGATCCGCTCGGCGACCGTCCGCGCCGCCAGCCGCCGCGGCTGGGTGTGCCCGATCTGCCCGCGGACGCCGCGGCCCAGTTCCAGGCAGATCTTGGGCAGCTGGGTGGTCTTGCCGGAGCCGGTCTCGCCGGCGACGATCACCACCTGGTGATCGCGGATCGCCCGCGCGATCTCATCCTTGCGCTGGCTGACCGGCAGCTCGGCCGGATAGCGGATCGGCGGCATGGCGGCGCGGCGGGCGGCGCGCAGCTCAGCCCGCACGGACGTGACGGATCGAGGTTTCATGGCTGGTAACGAGACTGACCCCGGCTTAGCTAACAGATCCTGCCCGCAGACCCTTCCCGGGAAGGCGACCTGGCCCTCTTGGCGACCGCGACGGCACGCAGCAGACTGCGAAGCCAGGCCCACCATGACAGCGCGCCCGGACTGAGCGCAGCTGCCGGGCGGGGCCGTAATGACGGGGGCCTCATCCAGCCGCGTTTCGGAAGGAGCACGATGAATGCTCTGGCACGATGGCAGCATGACTTCTCCGCTGGAGTTCGGCCCTGCGATGGAGCGGCCGGAGCTGCTGGCCGCGCCGGTGCTGGCCGCGCTGCGCGGCTGGGCGGGCGCCGCAGCGCAGGACGTCCAGGTGACCGAGATCGATCCCGGACTGGCGGACACCGCCGCGTTCTGCGAGCACTACGGGGTGGCACCCGCCGAATCCGCGAACTGCGTGGTCGTCGCGGCCAGGCGCGGCGGGCAGACCAGATACGCGGCCTGCATGGTGGCCGCGACCACCCGGGCGGACGTCAACGGCCTGGTGCGGCGGCACCTGGACGCGCGTAAGGCATCGTTCGCGCCGGTGGCGGACGCGACCGCGGCGACCGGCATGGAATACGGCGGGATCACCCCGGTGGGGCTGCCGCCGGACTGGCCGGTCCTGGTTGACGAGGCGGTGGCGAAGACGCCGGCAGTGATCGTCGGCTCCGGGATCCGCGGGTCCAAGCTCAGGCTGCCCGGCCGCCTGCTCGCCGCTCTTCCCTCCGCCCAGGTGCTGCCCGGCCTGGGCATCCCGGCAGCCCAGGTTTGACACGCGCCGCCGGCACGGGCATCCTTGCAGAGGTTGAAAACGGGACACCTCGTTCGGTGAGGCGTCTTCACGGACACAGGCCACTGATCCCAACCGTCGAGAGACGCTCCGGATCAGGACACCTCTCCCCGGGCTAAGGGGTGAGGCCAAGTGGCTGGCGGTCAGGCACCGCAATACGCCGTGGAGTGCCAAAGCTCTTACGAGAGAGGTGCGCCGGGGATTTCCCCGTCCTGGCACATGTTTGCTCTGCCTCTCCCACGAGCCCGCCCGTGAGGTATCACGCGGAAAGTGCCTTGACGGCATGGCTGGCGCCCCGCGCGTCACGGAGAGAAGGGAGGCATGCGATGGACTCCGATAGTCCGGGCCGAAGTCGGGCCCACACGCTGCCGTCCGATTCTTCGTGGCACACCGCCGCGCGGCATTAGGTCACCTTCCTTGTTAGCTGCTCAGCTGCGCCTGCGCGTGTGCCCCCTCGTCCCTTGAGAGGGGTGTTCACCATGGCCACCATCACCCGTACCGCCCCCGCGGTGCTCGACGACGCGCACGTCGGCGAAATCCGCGGCGCGCTCGGCACCATCGCCGCCGACGACTACGCTCCGCGTGCCGGATTGTCCGCCAAGCTGAAGACGCTGCTGGCCATCGTGGGCCCCGGGCTGATCGTGATGTGCGGCGACAACGACGCGGGCGCGTTCTCGACCTATGGCCAGGCCGGGCAGGACTACGGCACCCGGCTGCTGTGGACGCTGCTGCTGCTTGTCCCGGTGCTGTACGTGAACCAGGAGATGGTGCTGCGGCTCGGCGCCGTGACCGGCGTGGGGCACGCCCGGCTGATCCTGGAGCGGTTCGGCAAGTTCTGGGGGGCGTTCAGCGTCATCGACCTGTTCATCCTGAACGCGCTGACCATCGTCACCGAGTTCATCGGGATCACGCTGGCGGCCGGCTACCTCGGCGTGCCCAAGCTGGTCGCGGTGGCGCTTGCCGCGGGGGTGATCATCGCCGCGGCGTTCACCGGGTCGTTCCGGCGGTTCGAGCGGATCGCGGTGACGTTCTGCGCCGGGTCGCTGTTGCTGGTCCCGCTGTTCGTGTTCGCGCACCCGTCCGCCGCCGAGATGGCGCGCGGCTTCACAGTCCCGGGCCTGCCCGGCGGTTCCGGGCAGATGGCCACGGTCATGCTGCTGGTCATCGGCATCGTCGGCACCACCGTGGCGCCGTGGCAGCTGTTCTTCCAGCAGTCCTACGTGATCGACAAGCGGATCACCCCCCGGTTCATGCGATACGAGAAGACCGACCTGTGGATCGGCATCGTCATCGTGGTGATCGGCGGTGCCGCGCTGATGGGCGCGACCGCCGCCGCGTTCGCCGGGACCAAGGGCTACGGCAACTTCACCGACTCAGCCGGGCTGGCGCACGGCATCGCCGCCTACGCGGGCCGGGCCGCCGGGGTCATCTTCGCGGTCGCGCTGCTGGACGCGGCGATCATCGGCGCGTTCGCGGTGTCGCTGTCCAGCGCGTACGCGATCGGCGACGTGCTCGGCCTCAAGCACTCGCTGCACCGGGGGATCCGGCAGGCCAAGGGCTTCTACGCCGTCTACGCGCTGCTGATCTGCGGCGCCGCGGCCATCGTGCTGATCCCGGGCTCGCCGCTGGGCCTGCTCACCGAGGGCGTGCAGGTGCTGGCCGGGGTGCTGCTGCCCAGCGCGACGGTGTTCCTGCTGGTGATGTGCAACGACCGCGCGGTGCTCGGGCCGTGGGTCAACGGCCGCGGCACCAACCTGTTCACCTCGGCCGTGATCGCGGTGCTGATCACGCTGTCGGTGGTGCTGACCGCCTCGGTGCTGTTCCCGTCGATCAGCGCCCGGCAGATCACCGAGATCATCGTGGCCTGCGTGGCCGCCTCGCTCGCCGCAGGCTCCTGGGCGCTGGTCCGGGCCCGGCGCTGGCCCGGCGGGGTGCCGGTGGACCGTTGCGGGCGGGACGCCTGGCGGATGCCGCCGCTGGCCATGCTGGGCAAGCCGGTCATGTCCACCGGCCGCAAGATCGGCCTGGCCGCGCTGCGTGCCTACCTGGCGATCGCGATGGTCCTGGTCATCGTCAAGATCATCCAGGTGGCCCTGGGCCACTGAGCGGCCGCGCGGCGGCTTGCCCGACGCGCGCGCTCCAGACAGCACTGAGCGGCCGCGCGGCGGCTTGCCCGACGCGCGCGCTCCGGTAAGCACTGAGGCCTTCCCTGAGCTGCGCTGCGGCATCGTGCGGGTCCACCGAATCGAAGAAGGCGCCCGCCCCCAGCTCCGCGGCTGCGAGGTGCCGGAGCCGCCCGGGCGCGCGCAGCACCGGCGCGAGATGGGCGTGAACGTGCGCGGCGGGCCAGTCGCCCCCGGTCGCCGGCCGTTGGTGGATCCACAGCATGTAGGGAGCGTCGGGGCCGAAGAGGCGTTCCACGCGGCTCACCGTGTCCACGAGCATCGCGGCCAGGCCCGCGCGCAGCCCCGGGCCTGCCGCGGGCAGGTCGCCGACGTGCGCCTGGGGGGAGATCAGCATCTCGTACGGCCACGACGGCGCCCATGGCACGCTGGCCCGCCAGCCGGAGCGACCGGTTACCACCAGCCCGTCGTCGGGATCGGTGCAGAGCACGCACGCGCTGTTCGAAAGCTCGGCTCCCGGGACCGGAGGGATCTGGCCGAACGCCATGACCTGGCTGTGCGGATGATCAACGGTTGCCCCGATCGCCCGTCCGCGGTTCTCGAAGACGAACACGTAGCCGACATCGGTACGGGAGCCGAGCGCTGCGGTGCGTCCGGACCACAGCTCCACGACACGGGCTGAACCGTGCTCGCCAAGGGCCGGGAAGGAGGCATTGTGGTCCGGGCTGTGCAGGATCACCTCGTGGCGCCCGTCAGGCAGCCCGGGCCAGCGATTCGGGATGCACCGGACGTCATAGGGTTCCGGAGCCTCAAGTCCTCCCGGGCAGAACGCGCACGAGCCTTCGGTCAGACTGGGCCGGTGCTGCCGCCACGGGGTGACGACGACGTAAGCACCGGTCAGCGGGTCGATACGCAGGCCAGGGTCATTCACGGGCCTTCACTGGCCGGCGCCCCGCCTTCACTGGCCGGCGCTCCGCCTTCGCTGGCCGGCGCACCGCTTTCGCTGGCCGCCGCCCCGCCCTGCCGGTAGCCCGCATAGCCGCCGTCCGCGCGTGCCGCGCCGACCAGCCGGTAGTACACGAGCGTCACCACCAGGGCAAGGAACGGGGCGACCAGGGTGCCCGAGATGATCGAGCTCAGCCCGCCGCGCAGGAAGTGCGGCAGCGCCGCGAAGATCACGCCGAGCACGATGTCGACCGCAACCAGGATCAAGAAGACCAGTACCAGCGTGCCGAACACGTGCCAGCCGTGGCCGCGGACCAGCTCGCGGCTCCGCCCGAAGGACGCGAACACACCCCGCTCCTCGATGACGATCGCCGGCACGATCACCGCCCAGATGGTGATCAGGTACAGCCCGGGCACGATGACCAGCATCAGCCCGATCGCGATCGCGACGCCGGCCATGATCGACGCCGCGGCCACCGGCAACAGGTACGGCGCCGCGGCGGACACGGTCTCGCCGATGGACAGGTCGGCGCGCCCGTCCCGCACGTCCTGCACTGCCTTGACCAGCGCAGCCTGCAGCAGGAACGCCGCGATGATCCCGATCACGGAGCCGAGGTAGACTCCCACGATGCCGGCCAGCGCCAGCAGCGCGGCGAGGACCGCCGCGGCCAGGTAGATGACGAAGGCGATGGCGAGCAGGTGCCAGGCATGCGCCCGGTACATCCGCCACGCCTCACCGAGAACGCCCGACAGTGGGTTCATGCCGGCGATGGTAGGCCGCCCGCGGTCCGAATGCCAGGCGCACCGCCACATCGTCTCCGAAGCCATCCGCGCCTCGCCGCCGAACGGCAGGCTCTGCGCCAGGTAACCAGGGCTTGAGCACGACCTTTTCGCAGCCGTCCTTCTTGTGCTTGAAGATGTCGTAGCCGTGCGGCGCCTTGGCCAGCGGCAGGGTGTGCGTGATGACCCGGGCCGGGTCGAGGGTGCCGCGCTTGATGTGCTCGAGCAGCGGCCGCATGTAGCGATGCACGTGGGCCTGGCCGGTGCGCAAGGTGATCGACCGGTTCATCCACGAGCCGGAGGGGAACTTGTCGACGAACCCGCCGTAGACGCCCACCACCGAGACGATCCCTCCGCTGCGGCAGCTGGTGATCGCCTGCCGCAGCGCATGCGGGCGTTCGGATTCCGAACGAGCCGCCTGCTTCGCCTTGTCGTACGCGTGGATGGGCGCCGTGCCGTGGACGGCCTCCATGCCGACCGCCTCGATGCACTTGTCCGGTCCGCGGCCGCCGGTCAGCTCCAGCAGTTCCGAGCGCACGTCGGTGGCGGTGAAGTCGATCGTGGTGTGCCCGGCCTGTTCGGCCATCGCCAGCCGGTACGGCTCCTTGTCGATGCCGATCACCTTCTCCGCCCCGAGCAGCCGGGCGCTGTCCATGGCGAGCTGTCCCACCGGCCCTGCGCCCCACACCGCGACCACGTCGCCACGGGCGATGTCGCACATCTCGGCGCCCATGTAGCCGGTGGGCAGGATGTCGGACAGGAACAGCACCTGCTCATCAGACAGGTCGGCGTCGACCTTCAGCGGGCCGACGTCGGCGAACGGTACCCTGGCGTACTGTGCCTGCCCGCCGGCGAAGCCGCCGGTCAGGTGCGAGTAGCCGAAGATGCCGGCGGTCGGGTGGCCGAAGAACTTCTCGGCCAGGCCCGCGTTGGGGTTGGTGTTCTCGCAGCAGGAGTACAGCTCGGCCCGGCATGCCGCGCACGCGCCGCAGGCGATCGGGAACGGGACCACCACCCGGTCCCCGACCCGCAGCCGGTCCCGGTCGACGCCGGCGCCGGTCTCGACGACCTCGCCCATGAACTCATGTCCCAGGATGTCGCCCTTTTGCATCGTCGGCACGTAGCCGTCGAGCAGGTGCAGGTCGGAGCCGCAGATCGCCGTGGAGGTGACCTTGATGATCGCGTCCCTGCGGTTGAGGATGGCCGGGTCGGGGACGTCGGTGACCTTGACGGTGTTCGGCCTGATCCAGCAGGTGGCCTTCATGACCGTGCCTCCTCCAGCTCTGCTGCCGACAGCGGGCGGGCCGGGTGCTGCGGGAACTCCCGGCGGGCGCGCTTGCCGCCGGGAGCGCCCTCGGACCGGACCACCTCACCGGTCTCGGCGACCTGCTTGAACCGGCGCAGGTCGTCGTCGAGCTGCTGGCGCGGGTCCTCGCCGAAGTACCGCGCCGCCGCCTCGCCGAGGCGCCCCCCCGGCATCGCATACCGCATGCGCACTCGCACCTCGGTGCCGCGGCCGCCGGGCGCGGGCTCGAAGCGCACCTCGCCCTCGCTGCTGACCGCGGCGCGGCCCGCCGAACGCCACGCGATCCGTTCGCCGGGCACGTCATCGGTGATGTGGGCGTCCCACTCGACGGTCCTGCCGAACGGGGCGCTGGCCCGCCAGTGGCTGGTGGTCGGCCCCGTCGTGCGCACCTCGTCGAGATGGGCCATGAAGCTGGGCAGATCCTCCAGCCGCCGCCACAGGTCATAGGCCTCCCGGGGCGAGACCGACAGCGTCGTCGCGGCGGTCAGCGCCACCGCGCGGCTGCGTGATCTGGTCACCGCGGCGTACAGGTCGACGGCGGTGATGCCGGCCACCAGGGCCGTCGCCGTCGCCGTGCGCGCCAGCCCGCGTCCGTCGTGGTTCTTCAGCGCCTGGCCCAGCAGGCCGAGGTCCATGGCGTCGCCGCCCACCCGCGCCCACAGCCACGCCGGATGCCGCCAGCCCAGCAGGCCGGCCGCGGCGGCAAGCTCACGGACCCCGACGGCGGTCACGGCCAGCCGCTGCCCGGGCGCGTCACCGATGCCTATCGCGCTGGCAAACCCTCCGGGCTTCAGCAGCGGCGGGATGCCGAGACCGATGCTGGCGCCGCCGAGTACCCGAACGAGCCTGTCGTGTGCCATGACCGGTGCCTCCTGACGTGACGCGGGCGAGCGATGTCCACGCGCGGCTGCCCACGGACGCCCGGAGTAATCCTGGGTGTCGCTGTTTCGTCCCGCGGTAACCGGCCGGAGGCCGCCAGGCGCTCGCGCTGCGGGACCACCACGTACCTGGGGTCCTTGGTTGAGGCGACGCCGGCCTCGAAGGTGCCGAAGCGCTGCAGCAGGCTGCCGCCGAGCACCACCAGGCCGGCCGCGACCGCGCCGAGGCGGCTGCGGCGGGCCACGGTCGCCGCAGCGACCACCCCCGCCACGTTGCAGACTTCGGCGGCCAGGCGCAGCCGGTGCGCCCGGCCGGACCGGAAGGCGTCGCTGACCAGGCCGCCACGGCCGTCGATCATCCGGGACGCGGCCACCTCCCCGAGCGTCCCGGCGATGGCCAGCCGGCGGGCGGGACCCGCCTCGGCCACCGGCGTCAGCAGCATCCCCAGCGCGCCGCCGCTGGCCGCCGCCGACCCCGTGTAGACGAACGGCAGCTCCCGGCGTGCCTCGTGCCAGGCGGGCACGGCCGTCTGGGCGAGCAGCACCGCGGTGTAGGAGGCCACGCCCGGGGCGAACACCGCCGCGGACAGCCCGGCGGGCCGGGCGGCCGCGCTCAGCAGCCGGCCGGGCAGCGTCGCGCGCATCCAGGCGGGCAGCAATTCGGCCGCCGCCGCCACCCCGCTGCCGGGCCCGTACGCCGTTAGGATCCAGGTGCCTACCGACATCGGTGAGGTGGGCCGGGCCACCCGCAGCATGTGGTGGAACCGCTCGGGCCTGCCCAGGTCGGCGATCAGCAGGTACGCGCTGACGAGCAGGGCGCCGAAGCCGCCGAGGCGGCTGGCGCGGCGCAGCGCGGGACGGCCGGTCAGGTCGGCGCCGGCCGCGAGCAGCGCGCTGCCGGCCGACATGCCGCCGGTGAAGAAGTACGCCGGGATCTTCCACTCCCACACCGGCGGTTTCAGCACGGGCCGGCCGTAGTAGGACCGGAACGTCGCCCGCGGCACGGCACGCTCGTCCCGGCTCCCGTCGGCCCCGGCGCGCCGGTGCCTGCCCTCCGGCCGTGCCCCGGTGTCGCTGCCCGTCACCGCCCGCCTCCGCGGACGAACGCCGAGACCGCGGCGGCCACCAGCACGCCGGCGGCCATCCCCGCGTACCTCCAGGCGGCTGCCAGGTCACGGGTCGGCACCACCGGGTCCGGCGGCAGCCCGTAGGCCTCGGGCTCGTCGAGCAGCAAGAAGAAAGCGCCGTCGCCGCCGACCCCGTCGCCGGGGTCGTGGCCGTAGAGCCTGGCCTCGGAAACGCCCGCGCCGTGCAGCTGGTCCAGCCGCAGGGCGGCGCGTTCCCGCAGCTCGTCCAGCGGCCCGAACTGGATGGAGTCGGTGGGGCACGCCTTGGCGCAGGCGGGTTCCAGGCCGCCGCGCAGCCGGTCATAGCACAACGTGCACTTCCACGCCCGGCCGTCGCCGTGCCGCCGGTCGATGACCCCGTAGGGGCAGCCGGACACGCAGTAGCCGCAGCCGTTGCAGATATCGGCCTGCACGACCACCGTGCCGAACTCGGTGCGGAACAGCGCCCCGGTCGGGCAGACGTCCAGGCAGCCGGCGTGCGTGCAGTGCTTGCACACGTCGGAGGCCATCAGCCAGCGGAACTGCGTGCGGCGGTGTTCCCCGGCGGTCCTGCCGGGCAGCTCGAAGGAGGGGAACCCCAGGTCGACCGGGGCGGTGCCGAGGTCGCCGCCGCCCCGGTC
>JAFAPY010000328.1 GCA_019246795.1 Streptosporangiaceae bacterium
GTCCAGCGAGACCGACGTGAACGCGCTGACGGTCATGGCGTGGCCGTCGCTGGTGGTGACCACCACGATGCCGCAGGGGAACTGGCCCGCCGCCCGGCGGAACGACGCCTGGTCCACGTCGCTCACCGGCGGCCTGCGGGCCGGATCGAGATGCTCAGCGAGGCGAGCACCCCGAGCACCGCGGCTGCCGTGCCGCCGTACAGGTACCACGTGCCCGCCGTGGAGTCGGTGATGATCACGCTGCCGTTGGATACCGGCATGGACAGCACGAACGACGCGACGATCCAGCCGAGCGCCGGGGCCAGCGCGCCGCTGACCGAGCGCATCCCCAAGGCCGCCAGCACGCATGTCGCCAGGATCAGCACGCAGAACCCGACGGCCGCGACCGGCACCGGCCCGGCCATCCTGCCGTACTGGAAGCTGCCGATCATGCCCTGCACCAGGCCGAACACCAGCAGCGCGCAGTACGCGCCGACGGTGACGAGCAACCGCGTCCGCTGCCCGCCCGTCGTGACGTCCATAAACGAAAGGCTATAAGGCTATAGGGCGCCGGCGAACAGATCGGTCTCGCGGCCGTCAGCGCCCGCGGCGCCATCAGGGTCGGCAAGCACGGTGTAGTACTCGGTGCCGCGCGCCAGGCGCTGCACGCCGTCGGACAAGGCGAAGTACGGCGCGGTCACGGTGATCTGGGTGGCGTGGGCGCGCATCGCCGCGAGCTTGGCGCCGAACCAGGCATCGGCGTCGATCCGCGTGGTCGCCGCGCCGTCTTCCGGACGGGCGATCGCGTAGAACTTCGCGGGGCGCCACCGTCGCGCCTGGCCGGAACCCGCCTGGCCGGAGCCCGCCTGCTCGAAGGCGCGCCAGGCGACCCGGTGCGCCTGGATGTGGTCGGGATGCCCGTAGCCGCCGTCGGAGTCGTAGCTGACCAGCACCTGCGGCCTGACCTCGTCGATGACCTCGGCCAGCACGGCGGCGGCCTCGTCCAGGTCGGCGCGCCAGAAACAGCGGGGGTCATCGTTGCCGGCGGTCCCCATCATGCCCGAGTCGCGCCAGCGGCCCGGGCCGCCGAGGAACCTGTGGTCGGTGACGCCGAGCGCCGCGCACGCCGCGGCAAGCTCGCCGATGCGGTACTCCCCCAGCCGGTCGTCGGAGTCGGCCGCCAGGCGCGCCAGCGACGGCGGGATGATCTCGCCGAGCTCGCCGAGCGTGCAGGTGACCAGCGTGACCTGCGCCCCCTCGGCGGCGTACCTGGCCATCGTCGCCCCGGTGGCGATCGACTCGTCGTCCGGGTGCGCGTGCACCAGCAGCAGCCGCGGGCGGTCCGGGCTCATGGGAAGCGAGATTACCGGCCTGGCTAGAGTCAACCGCATGGCAGACAGCTTCCCGCGGCAGGAGGCCCGCACCAGGCGGTTCTCCCTCGGCGTGCCGCGCGCGTTCCGGGTGTCGCCCGACGGTTCCAGGGTCGCCTTCCTGCGCACCAACGGCGGCACCGACCCGGTGACCTGCCTGTGGGTGGTCGACGTGGGGACCGGGGGCGAGCGCCTGGTCGCGGACCCGAGGACGCTCGGCGCCGGCGAGGAGGACCTGCCGGCGCAGGAGCGGGCGCGCCGGGAGCGGGTCAGGGAGCAGGCCGGCGGCATCGTCGCCTACGCCACCGACGCGGCGGTCAGCCTGGCGGCTTTCGCCTTGTCCGGGACGGTCTACCTTGCCGACCTGGTCCGCGCGGACGTGCCGCCGCGCCGGGTGCCGACCCGGACCCCGGCGCTCGATCCCCGGCTCGACCCGGCAGGGCGGCAGCTCGGCTACGTCTGCGCGGGCGCGCTGCGGGTCACCGGCCTTTCCGGGGATCCTGGCGACCGGGCCGTTGCCGACCCGCAGGGCACCGCGCAGCTCACGTTCGGCCTGCCCGAGTTCGTCGCGGCCGAGGAGATTGGCCGGCACCGCGGCTACTGGTGGGCCCCGGACGGCTCGGCGCTGCTGGTCGCCCGGGTGGACGAGACGCCCGTCAACCGCTGGCACATCGCCGATCCGGCGAACCCGCAACGCGTTCCCGCCGCGGTCGCCTACCCCGCGGCCGGGACGCCGAACGCCGACGTGTCCCTGCTGCTGGCCCGGCTGGACGGCACGCCGACGGAGGTCGAAACCAGCCGGGACGCATTCCCGTACCTGGTGACGGCCCGCTGGCAGCGCGGCCACGACCCGCTGGTCGTGGTGCAGAGCCGCGACCAGCGCAGCATGCGGATCCTGGCCGTCGACCCGGACAGCGGCAAGGCCAGCGTGTTGCGCGAGGACACCGACCCGCACTGGCTGGAGATCGTGCCGGGCGTGCCCGCCTGGACCGCCGATGGCCGGATCGTGTGGACCCAGGACTCCCCGGATACCCGGCGCCTGGTCATCGGCGCACCCGGCCGGCCGGCCGAGCCGGTCACCCCGCCGGGGCTGGATGTCCGCGCCGTGCTGGACACCGACGGCGACACCGTGCTGTTCCAGGCGTCCGCCGAGCCGGCCGACATCGCGCTGTGGCGCTACGGGCCGCACGGCCTGCGCCAGGTCAGCGACGGGGAAGGCGTGCACGGCGGCGCCGCGGCGGGCGGCACCACGGTGGTGACCAGCCGGTCGCTGGAGGCCGACGGGGTCATGGTCCGCGCGTACCGCGCCGACGCTGCTGATCTTGCCGCCTGTGGCGGCGGGCGGGCGGCCGTCATTGCCTCGGTGGCCGAGCGGCCGGCGCTGCCCGTTCCCCGCCCGCTGCTGCTGCGCGCCGGACCGCGGGAGATCCGCACCGCGGTGCTGTTCCCGTCCTGGCATCAGGCCGGCCAGGGTCGGCTGCCTGTGCTGCTGGACCCCTACGGCGGCCCGCACGGCCAGCGGGTGATCAACGCCCGTGACGCCTACCTGACCTCGCAGTGGTTCGCCGAGCAGGGCTTCGCCGTGGTCATCGCCGACGGCCGCGGCACGCCCGGCCGCGGGCCCGCCTGGGAGCGCGCCGTGGCCGGGGACCTGGCCAGCCCGGTCCTCGACGACCAGGTGGAGGCGCTGGCGCAGGCGGCGGCCCGCTTCGCCGACCTCGACACCGGCCGGGTGGCGATCCGCGGCTGGTCGTTCGGCGGCTACCTGGCGGCGCTGGCGGTGCTGCGCCGCCCGGACGTGTTCCACGCCGCGGTCGCGGGCGCCCCGGTCACCGACTGGCGGCTGTACGACACCCACTACACCGAGCGCTACCTGGGCCTCCCGGAACGCGGCAGCGACGCCTACGACAGGTCATCACTGATCAATCTGACAGAACGAGCGACGCTGGCTGTCCATCGTCCCCTGCTTCTCATCCACGGGCTGGCGGACGACAACGTGGTCGTGGCACACACGCTGCGGCTGTCCGCCGCGCTGCTGGCCGCCGGGTACCCGCACACGGTGCTGCCGCTGTCCGGCATCACCCACATGGCGTCGGCCGAGGCGGTGGCAGAGAACCTGCTGACGCTGCAACTCGACTTCGTCAAGCGCGCGCTGGGAATGTAGCCAGAGTCACAGTCAACGATGAGGTCTCGGTCACTGCGTGGGGTGAGCCATTGGGAATAGGTTCAGTGTCATCGCTCACGCACGCGTGGCGTTACCCTTACGCTCGGAAACAGCAAGGACGCTGAGCATGACACAGGCACCGGAAGCGCCGGCCAGGACCCGGGCGCAGATCGGCGAACGCACGTTCCGCAAGGACCCGTGGTGGCGGGCGCCGCGCATCACCGCGGCGGGGCTCACGATCTGGGTCCTCTACGCCGTGGTCCGCGTGTTCATGGGCCACTGGTATTGGGTGCCGCAGTACCACTACCTGACGCCGTTTTACTCGCCGTGCGTCAGCGGCGAATGCGTGCCGGGCTCGAGCGCGCTCGGCCGGTGGATCCCCGCGGTGCCGCCGATCATCCCGTACGCGTTCGTGTCGCTGGTGTTCGTGCTCGGCTTCCGGCTGACCTGCTACTACTACCGGCGGGCATACTACCGGGCGTTCTGGCGCTCCCCGGGCGCCTGCGCGGTGCGCGAGCCGCACGCGCGCTACACCGGCGAGACCAGGTTCCCGCTGATCGGGCAGAACCTGCACCGCTACTTCCTCTACATGGCCGTGCTGATCGCGATCCTGCTCAGCTACGACGCGGCGCAGGCGTTCCGCGGGCCGCACGGGAACTTCGGGTTCGGCCTGGGGTCGCTGATCATGCTGGCCAACGTGATTCTGCTGTGGGGCTACACGCTGGGCTGCCACTCGTGCCGGCACATCACTGCCGGGCGGCTGAACAACTTCTCCTCCCACCCGCTCCGCTACCGGCTCTGGACGCGGGTGTCGTGGCTGAACGCGCGGCACATGCAGTTCGCCTGGATCACGCTCGGCACGCTGATGCTGACCGACCTGTACATCATGCTCGTGGCCAGCGGGGCCTTCTCCGACCCGAGGATCTTCAACTAGAGGCACGTTATGGACGACGCTGTGTTTTCCGACGAGATCGACCGGTACCGCTACGACGTGGTGGTGGTCGGCGCGGGTGGCTCCGGGCTGCGGGCGGCTATCGAGGCACGGATGTGCGGCAAGAAGACCGCGGTCATCTCCAAGTCCCTGCTCGGCAAGGCGCACACCGTGATGGCCGAGGGCGGGTGCGCCGCGGCCATGGGGAACATGAACCCGCGCGACAACTGGCAGGTGCACTTCCGCGACACGATGCGCGGCGGCAAGTTCCTGAACAACTGGCGGATGGCCGAGCTGCACGCCAAGGAGGCCCCGGACCGGGTCTACGAGCTCGAGGCGTGGGGCGCGTTGTTCGACCGGACCTCCGACGGCAGGATCAGCCAGCGGAACTTCGGCGGGCATGAGTACCCGCGGCTCGCGCACGTCGGCGACCGGACCGGCCTGGAGATGATCAGGACGCTGCAGCAGCAGGTGGTCGCGCTGCAGCAAGCCGACGCGGCCGCCCTCGGCGACCCGGAGGCGATGATCAAGGTCTTCGCGGAGACCACGGTCACCGACCTGCTGCTCGAGAAGGGCAACCCGGGGCGGCCCCGGGTCCCCAAGCGGATCGCCGGGGCGTTCGGCTACTTCAGGGACACCGGGCGGTTCGTGCTGTTCGAGGCGCCCGCCGTCGTGCTGGCCACCGGCGGCATCGGCAAGGCGTACAAGGTCACCTCGAACTCCTGGGAGTACACCGGCGACGGGCATGCGCTGGCGCTGCGAGCTGGGGCGACCCTGCTGAACATGGAGTTCGTGCAGCTGCACCCGACCGGGATGGTGTGGCCGCCCTCGGTGCGCGGCATCCTGGTCACCGAGTCGGTGCGCGGCGACGGCGGCGTGCTGCGCAACTCCGAGGGCAAGCGGTTCATGTTCGACTACGTGCCGGACGTGTTCCGGGCGCAGTACGCCGAGACCGAGGAGGAAGCCGACGGCTGGTACGACGACCCGGACCACAACCGGCGCCCGCCGGAGCTGCTGCCCCGCGACGAGGTGGCCCGCTCGATCAACTCCGAGGTCAAGGCGGGCCGCGGTTCGCCGCACGGCGGGGTATTCCTCGACATCGCGTCCCGGCGCCCGGCCGACTACATCCTGCGCCGGCTGCCGTCGATGTACCACCAGTTCAAGGAGCTCGCCGACGTCGACATCACCAGGGAGCCGATGGAGATCGGGCCGACCTGCCACTACGTGATGGGCGGCGTGGAGGTGGACCCGGACACCGGCGCGGCCTCGGTGCCGGGCCTGTTCGCCGCCGGCGAGGTGTCCGGCGGCATGCACGGGTCGAACCGGCTCGGCGGCAACTCGCTGTCCGACCTGCTGGTGTTCGGCCGCCGGGCCGGGCTCGGCGCCGCCAGGTACGTCTCCGCGCTGCCGTTCCGGCCGGTGGTGCCGGCCGCCGCGGTGTCGGCGGCCGTGGCGACGGCGCTGGAGCCGCTGCACCGGACCGAGGGCGAGAGCCCGTACGCGGTGCACGGCGAGCTGCAGCAGCTCATGTTCGACCTGGTGGGGCTGATCCGCCGGGAGTCGGAGCTGAAGACCGCCCTGGTTGAGCTGGACAAGCTGCGCGCCCGGGCCGCGCAGGTGTGCGCGCCGGGTGGCCGGGCCTACAACCCAGGCTGGCACCTGGCCCTGGACCTGCGGAACATGCTGGTCGTCGCGGACTGCGTGGCGCAGGCCGCGCTGGAACGGCAGGAGTCCCGCGGCGGGCACACCCGAGATGATTACCCCGGCATGTCAGCGGAATGGCGCAAGGTCAACCTGGTCTGCTCGCTCGGCGGCGACGGCACCGTGTCGCTGCGCCACCAGCCGATGCCGGCCATGCGGGAGGACCTGCTCACGCTGTTCGACCTGGCGGAGCTGAAGAAGTACATGACCGAGGACGAGCTGGCCGGCCTGGCCGAAGGGTCCGGGGTTTTCGCGGAGGAGACGCACTGATGGGTTACCAGGCGAGCCTGCGGGTCTGGCGCGGGGACGCGGGCACGGGAAAGCTCACCGACTACCAGGTCGAGGTCAATGAGGGCGAGGTCGTGCTGGACGTGCTGCACCGGCTGCAGGCCACCCAGGCCAGCGACCTGGCGATCCGGTGGAACTGCAAGGCCGGCAAGTGCGGATCCTGCTCGATGGAGATCAACGGCAGGCCGCGGCTGGCCTGCATGACCCGGATGTCGGTGTTCGTGCCGGACGAGACGCTGACGATCACGCCGATGCGGACCTTCCCGGTGATCAGGGACCTGGTGACCGACGTGTCGTTCAACTACGTCAAGGCCCGGCAGATCCCGTCGTTCACGCCTCCGCCTTCGGTCAAACCCGGCGAGTTCCGCATGCAGCAGGTGGACGTGAACCGGTCCCAGGAGTTCCGCAAGTGCATTGAGTGCTTCCTGTGCCAGAACACCTGCCATGTGATCCGGGACCATGCGGATAACGAGCGCCCCTTCGCCGGGCCGAGGTTCCTGATGCGGATCGCCGAGCTGGAGATGCACCCCGCCGATGTCGCAGACCGGCGCGAGATCGCGCAGGACGACTTCGGCCTCGGCTACTGCAACATCACCAAGTGCTGTACCGAGGTGTGCCCGGAGCACATCAAGATCACCGATAACGCGCTCATCCCGATGAAGGAGCGCGTCGTCGGCCGCAAGTACGACCCGGTGGTCTGGCTCGGCGACAAGATCGCCCGCCGCACCCGCAGGGACACTGCCAAGGTCCCCAACACCCGCTGACCTCCGGGGCGGATGCACCGCGGGATGGTTGGCGCAACATAACCCACCGGCGGGCATGGTTGGCGCAACCTACCCCATCGGCCTACCCCCCTGGGCGGGGACGGTTGCGCGGCCTGCCGCGGAGCCGGCCGGGCGAGCGCCAACCGGACATTCATGCCGTCACAGCCCCATTTTCCGCAGATGAAGACAGCATGAAGGGGGGGCTGGACGGAAAAGCGCGCGGCTACGATAGCTGTGGCCGGGCGCTGGTCCGGCGGGTCATGGGAGCGAAGGGCTGGCATGGCGCATCTGACGTACGCGGAAGCCGGGGTCGTCGGGCTGATCCAGGGAATCACCGAGCTGTTCCCGGTGTCCAGCCTGGGCCACAACGTGCTCCTCCCGGCGCTGGTCGGCGGGCAGTGGGCGAAGGACCTGAACGTGAGCGCGCCGGAGTCGCCGTACCTGGCCTACATCGTCGGGCTGCACGTCGCCACCGCCCTCGCCATGATCCTCTACTTCTGGCGGGACTGGGCACGGATCATTGCGGCGTTCTTCTCCTCGTTCCGGCAGATCCTCAGCCCGGCCCCCGGGACCGAGCGCTGGGAGTTCCAGACCACCGACCAGCAGCTCGCCTGGATGATCGTCCTCGCCACGATCCCGGTGGGGATCGCCGGGCTGGCACTGGAGCACCTGTTCCGCGTCGCGTTCAGCAAGCCGATACCGACCGCGCTGTTCCTGTTCGCCAACGGGCTGATCCTGCTGGCCGGCGAGCGGGTCCGGCGGCGCCGGGCCGGGGTGGAGGCGCAGCAGCTCGCCGCGGATTCACGTCTTGCCGCGGAACGGCACACGGCCGCGGTCACAGCCGGGGGCTCGGGGCCGGGTTCGGCCGCGCGGCACTCGTCCGGGCAGCGGGCGCTGAAGCAGCAGGAGGCGGGCATGGCCGTGCAGGCTGACCGCAGGCTGGTCCGTCTCGGCTACCCGAACGCCATCGTCATCGGCTCGCTGCAGATCCTTGCGCTGCTGCCGGGCATCAGCCGGGACGGCGTGGTCATGGTCGGCGGGATGTTCCGCGGCCTGACCAGGCTGGACGCCGCCCGGTTCTCGTTCCTGCTGTCGGCGCCGGTCATACTGGCGGCGGGCATGCTCAAGGTCCCGGACCTGACCGGACCGCTGGCCCACGGAATCCACGGCCAAGTGCTGTTCGGCAGCATGCTGTCATTCGTCGGCGCGTACCTCGCGCTGCGGTTCCTGATGCGGTACCTGAGCAACGTGAACCGCACGCTGACGCCGTTCGCTATCTACTCTCTCTGCGTAGGCCTCGGCGCTGCCATCTACCTGTCCGTCCGCTAGCCGACGGTGCCCGTTGCGGGTGTCGCCCAGGGGCGGGTGAAGCCGACCGGGTCGCGGCCGAGGTAGCTGGCGATCCGGATCGGGAAGCCGGTCGCGTACGCCTCGATCATCTGCCCGTGCCCGATCACCAGGCCGACGTGGCCGGGGGAGGTCGGCGTGCCGTCCGCGCCGGCGAAGAACACCAGGTCCCCCGGCTCGACCTGGGACGGCGGGACCTGGGGCTCGGTTGCCCACTGCTGCTGGGAGGTGCGGGCGATGGCGATCCCGGCCGCCCGGTAGGCCATCATCACCAGGCCGGAGCAGTCGAATGCATCCGGGCCGGTGCCGCCCCACTCATACGGCTTGCCGAGCTGCTGCTCGGCGTAAGCGATCGCGGTGGCCACGGCATGGTCCGGCGCGTTGATCATCGCCGTCAAGCCCGCCGTTGCGGCGCAGCCGGCGGCCGAGCTGGCCTGCGCCAGCTGCACGGAGACCACGGAGAAGTTGCCGCCCGCGTACACGCCCGCCCAGTACAGCACGCTCTGCACGTACGACTGCAGGTGGTTGTACGCGAAGATCGCCGCCGACGGGCTGGTCTGCACCTGGTTGGCCAGCAGGTACTTCGCCGTGCCGGCGATGGCGTCGGCGGGGTCATAGACGCTCGCGATGCCGTCGCCGTCCTCGTCGGCCGCCACGCCGTTGACCGCCTCGCTAGCCGGGTGGACCGGCGCGCCGCCCCACACGTTGGTGGCCGCGCCGCCGATGCCGATCTGCATCGGGCCGGCCGCGCCGAACGCGTTGGACCCGCTGTGCACGCCGGGCAGGGTGGTCTGGCCGTTGTCGCTTTCCACGGTGCCGATGCCCGCCAGGATCGTCCATGGCACGCCGTACTGCTGCCCGACCCGCTGGTACCAGTACAGGTAGGGGGCCGGGATCGACCGGGCCCGTGGGCCGCCCGGCGGCTGCCCGGCGGTCCCGGTCTGCTGGCCGGAGCAGCCGGCGCCGGTCGCGAAGAACGTGCTGGTGCCGATCAGGAACGGCACCGCGAGCAGGCCGAGCAGCAGCAGCCCGGCCAGCGCGGCACCGCCGAGCAGCAGCACCCGGGAGCCGCGCCCCCGGCGGCTGCCGATGACCTGCCCGGTCTGCGACCGGTACTTGACCTGCTCGGTCTGGGACCGGTACTTCACCTGCTCGGTCTGGGACCGGTACTTCAGCGGCGTCGTCATGTGTTTCCCGCCGAGGCCAGCTCGATGTCGCTCGCCCGCCAGCTGCCGCCGGAACCGGTGACAGTCACCGCGTACTGGGTGGCGCCGCTGGTGGTGCCGTGCGAGCTGACCAGACGCTGCCAGGCGGTCACCACGAACGTCATGCTGGACGGGCCGAACGCGCGCAGCGAGTCGATCGCCGCCGTGCCTGCGGAAACCTGTCTCTGGCCGGTCCTGAGCTGGGCCACGCCCGGCGCGGCGTAGGCGCCCTGCAGCGTGCCGGCGAGCTCGCCGGTGATCAGGCCGTTCATCGTGGCGACGTAGGCCGCCGGGCTTTCGGCGTAGCTGTAGGTGTCGTAGTCGACGCAGAACTGCACGGTCACCGCCGCCGCGTCGGCCAGGTCCTGCTGGGTGAACGGCAGCCAGGAGTAGATATCCACGGTGCCGGCCGCGGGAGGCACGGCCGCGGTCGCCGTCGGCTGGGCGAAGGCCCGTGGAGCCCGGGTTGATGGCGTCGCCGGGCTGGCCGGTTTGGCAGCCCCGTCCGGGCGGCTCACCGCGGGCACGACGAGGAAGTAACCGAGCGCGGCCAGCACCATCACGGCCACGGCGAACATCGCGGCGCGCTGGCCGGGACGCAGATCCACCCTGACCGCCGCTACCTGTCCCGCCGTACCGGCTTGAGCCAGAACGGCATGGGTGCTTGGTCGCCTTCGGTGCCTGTGCCGTCCAGCTCGTCGGCCTCGGCTACGGGCGCGGTCGCGGTACCGGAGGCAGGGTGCTGCTGCCGGGTGCCGCGCGCGGCAGCGCCGGCCCATCCGCTCGACGGCCAGGACGGGCCGGAACCTTGACGCCCGTGGATCCCGTGACCCCGTTGCTGCCCCGGGCGCCCTGTCTTCGCGCCGGCCGGCGGCTGCGCCGCCGCAGCGCTCGTGGCGCTGCCCAGATCCGCTGCGCGGGGCCGTGCGCCCGCTGGCCTCGGCGGCAGGTCCAGCGGCGGAGCCGGGCGCGTGGCGCCGTTGTCGGCCTCGGGCATGGTCGTGCTGCGGCCACTGTGGGACGGCCCGGCGGCGCTCGTCGCGCCGGCCGGCCGACGGGAGCCCTGGACGGCCTCGCCGCCGGCGTCGGCCGCAGGCGGGGCATCCGGCCGCAGCCGCGACGGGTTTGCGCCGCCCCCAGCGGATGTCCCGTCTCGCGATGCCGCTGCGGCGTCCGCGGCGCCGGACGCGGCAGCGGCGCCAACCCCGGCACCAACCCCGGCACCGGCGGCGGCCCCGACCGCAGCGGCCACCGGGCCGGGATTGCGGAGCGCCCACTTGGCGGCCCGGTACCCGGCCACCCCCGGTATGGCCAGGGTCGCGTCCAGCGTGGACCTGCGGAAAGTGGCGCCCGCCCGGCGCAGGCTGTACTCTGCCCGTTCGGTCGAGCCGATCGTGCCGTAGCCGACGGCGGAGAACAGGTGGGTGAACGGCCTGCGGTAGATGAAAACGGCCACGGTGACCAGCGCGATCATCAGGATCTTCAGCGCCCAGGGCAGCACGGCATCAGAGGTCCCCATGATCAGCGAGTAGCAGTACAGCAGCACCGACAGCACGATCGCGATTGCCACCTGCTTCATCAAGACGCCGATCAGCATCTCGAACCAGCGGATCGCGATGACACGGCCGAAGCCGGGGTGCGTGCCGACGATCAGGAAGAAGGGGCCGGCGACCAGCAGCAGCAGGAAGCCGAGCTTGAGCACGATCAGCGTCAGAGCGATCAGCAGGATGAGCAGCCCGGCGACCAGCGCGGCGAAGACCGCGGCAAAGGCGATCTCCAGCCTGGTGGTCCACTGGTTGCCCTGGAACAGCGGATAAACCGCGGGGGCGTTGCTCTGGATGGCCGACGCGATGCCGGCATAGGTCGCCTGCTTGGCCTGGATCAGTGCCGTGGTCGGCGTCTCGTCGGCCGCGATCGCCTGCGCCCACAGCAGCTGCCTGCCGTAGGTGTTCACCAGGGTCTGCGGGCCGTCGCCTGTGGCGGCATATGCGGTGGTGCCCAGTTCCCCGTCCAGCCACGGCTTGCACACCAGCACCGACCACAGCTCGTCGGCGTTGGAGTCCACCATGCCGTTGCCCGAAGTGAAAGCGTAGCTGCCGGGGACGGCCTGCGGGTCGCCCGGCTGCACCGGCAGGCAGTTGCTGCCGACAGGCGCGGGCAGCCGGGAGAACGCCGTGTTGAGCACGCCGGTGACGCCGTCGGACACAGTGGTGCCGATCCCGGTGAACACAGCGGGACGGCCGATCAGCGCGACCGCGGCCACGCACGCCACGATCATCCACAGCGTGCCCTCGATGGTGCGGGTGGCGCGCTTGCGGATCAGGCCCTGCCAGGCGAGCCAGATCGCGCCGAGGATCACCACCGGCGCCAGGTAGGGGAAGTAGATGGCGTTGCCCAGCGCGCTGATCAGCCGGTCCACGGCATCCTGCAGCCAGGTGAGGATGTTGTTGCCCGCCGCCGACTGGTAGATGGTGATCGTCACCCGGTCGGCGGCCTTCGCCGCGTCGAAGACCATCCCGGCGACGTTGTTGCCGACCAGCGACGTCATGTCGGAGCACTGCAAGCCGTGAGCGGCCCAGAACTGGCCGGCTACCCCGTAGTTGTCATACAGGGTCCTGCCGCCGGCCGTGGCGGCCGGCGGTGCCACCATCGCATCGATGCCGGCGGTGGCTTGCTCGGGCTGCGGCAGCGAGGGTTCGCAGATGTTGTTCAAGGCGCCGATCACGCCGCTGGATCCCTGGTTGCACAGCCCGACCAGCCCGCCGATGTCCCCGATGCCCGGCACCTGGCAGATTCCGCCGCCGGGCTGGGCCGGCGTGACCGCCGCGGTCAGCTGCACCAGGCGGGCCTGCCTGACCTGGCCATGCGGCGGATGGCTCACCACCAGCGCTGGGCCGCCAAACGCGAGTGACGCCAGGATGATCAGCAGTACCGGGATGGCCCGGCGGGACCGCGCTCGTGGGATTGCCATGGGAGGAGACTCCTGGTTCTGCGCTACAGGTGCGGCGTGCCCGCCGCTGGCACGTCCTGACCAGCGGCCCCGTCGGCCGGCCGGCCGGCCCTCGCCCGCGTCGGGTTGGTGTCGATCCAGTCCTTCAGCTCCTCGGAAACCAGGTCGATGCCGATCCGGCCGGCCCGGCCGTCCAGGTCGCGGAAAATGCACTCGCCGTTGCCGAGCCCGCGCAGCACTGCCTTGTGCTCATCGGACGGCGCGACCCCGAGCAGCGACATGACGTTCGCCACCTCGGCGCGCTCAGTCGACCGGAACGCGAACACGCTGGACAGGCAGTTGGTTACCTGCTCGTCCAGCAGGTCACCGGCGTTCTGCGAGACCAGGATCAGCGCGGTGTTGCGTGACCGGCCCATCCGGGACACCTCAGGCACCAGCTTGGCCCCCTCCGGCGTGGAGGTGATCGCCCACGCCTCGTCGAGGAAGATGGCCTTGGGCGCGGCGCGGCCGATGCCGTTCATCAGCTTGCGGGCGAACTGAGCCACCAGGTACAGCAGCGCAACCGACAGCCGCTGCTCGTAGGAGTAGTCGTCCCGGTTCATGGTGGTGGCCGGCAGCGTGAGGCCGGCGAGGGTGAACACGGTGATCCAGCCCTCCGCGTCGATCTGCTGGCCCGCCGACGGGGCGAAACACAACCTGGCCAGGCGCATCTCCGAGATCGACCGCATGACCGCGCCGGTGTTCTTCCACGCCGGGTCCTCGGCCTGCTCCAGGTGCCTGACCACCTTGCCCAGGCTGGGCCGTTCAGCGCTTGCGACCGCGCCGACCGCCTGGATCATCGCGCTTTCCCGTTCCTCGCTCATCCTGGGCAGCAGCAGCCGCAGCGTCTCGGTCGCCATGGTCCGCTTCTCGGACAGGTCGGCGCCGAACGAGAACGGGTCGAGCAGTCCGGGCGCCGCAGAGTTCAGCGGCAGCACCCGCGCCTGCCTGCCGTGGCGCCTCAGGTACTCGGCCAGCGGCTCGGCGTCGCCCTTCGGGTCGATCGCCACGACGGTCGCGCCGCGCAGCGCCAGCTGATAGATCAGCAGCATGGCCAGCGTGGTCTTCCCGCCGCCCGGCTCGCCGGTGATGGCAACGGCGGTCGGCCGGTTGCGCGCGGCCGCGAGCAGCGGGTCGAAATGCACGATCGACCGCGCCCGGCACAGGGTCTCCCCGATGTACGGCCCGATCCAGCCGGCGGGGGCGCCGGCGCGGTCGCCGAGTTCCACCGTCGCGGTGGGCATTCCGCCGGCGATCGTGTACAGCGGCTGCCGCTGCACGTAGGAGCTCAGCCTGATCCGGTCGCCGGGCAGCGATTCGCACAGCAGCGCGAACTGGTCACCGGTGGAGTTGACCACCTCGATCCCGATATCCCGGTAATGCTCGATGACCGCCTCCACCCGGCGCACGCACAGGTCCCTGGTCGGCGCGGTCACCATCAGGCGGTGCCAGCCGTACACGAACGGCAGCCGTTCCTTGGTGATGCCGTGCTCGAGCATCCTGGCGGCAGCGATCTGCTCGGCCAGGGCGATCGGCGCCTCGGCCCCGGCCTCGCGGATGTGCGCGTCCATGTCGCGGGCGTGCGCCAGGCGGCGGCTGACGTCCTTGCTCGCCCTGGCCGGCGGAATGAGCTTGAGCCGGCAGCTGATCTCGACGGGGAACGGCAGCGAGTCGGCGTAGTGCAGCCATGGCTCGCCGTCCGGGAAGGACATCAGGTCGGGGAACCTGGCGAACGAGACCAACGCGGCGTAGGACTCCCCGGCCATGTGCTCCAGGCACAGCACGGTCCGGCCGTTGTGCACCTGCCCCTCGAACAAGGTGTCGATCTCGCCTGCCCCCCATCGCCTGCGCCTGGTCGCCGACGGCACCGGCTCGCCGGCCGTCCCCATCAGCGTGTGCTGGATCAGCCAGGCGACCTCGCCGGAGGTGGCGTGCCGGGCCGCCAGCGCGCTGGCGTTCAGCGCCCGGCCCAGCCGTTCCGCCGCCTCGGTCCACTTGGCGATCTCCGCCGAGCTGACGGCCTCGTCTGTGAGCCCCAGTCCCCGCTCGCCCCGGGTGTACAGGCCGATGAACTGGGACAGCACTCCGCCGGACAGCTGCGCGCGCATACCGCGCTGTCCGAGCCTGACCCCGACGTAGACCTCCTTGCGCCAGAAATCCTTTGCCCAGACGTGGTGGTAGGCCGACTCCAGGTACGCCCGCCAGCCCGGGCCGCCGTCCGACGTGGCGTCAAGCCCGGCCGCCCACGCATGCGCCGGGTAGGACCGGTGCGCGATGCGCAGGTGAACCTCGGCATCGGCCAGCCTGATCGCGGCCAGCGCCACGGTGACGTTCGTGGCCAGCGCCTCCCGTTCCTCCGGCGTGGTGAACTCATAAGAGACCGCAGGGACCCGGTAGTACGCCCACGCATGAGCGTCGGTGAGCAGGATGCGGTCGTCGAAATACCTGACGCCCAGCCTGGCGCGGCCCCTGGTCCGCCTAGGGGCCTTAGTGCGAGCGCTCACTCTGTTCCCTCCAGACGTTCGCGCCGTCCGGGAAGCCCTGCGGGCCACCGGCCGCTCGCACAGGCCCGAAAGGCCTGTCCTCGCGAACCGGTACCGTGTAGGGGGCACGGGGAGGTGGGTGGGACTCGCCGGGTTCCCTCCAGACGTCCGCGCCGTCGGGGAAGACGCCGGCCTTGAGGAAGGACGGGCGCGGTACCCCGTCATGCGACACCTCAAGCGCCCTGGCAGCCGGCATCGGGCCACGCAGCGGAGTCTGCGGCCGAGCCGGGCGAACGGGGCCCCGCCGTCTCTGCGTGGGCCGGCCCGGTTGCGGCCGCGGTGCCGCCGCACGTGATGCCGCCGGTGGTGCAGCGGCGCGCCGCGGGGCCGGCCGCCGCTGCTGCGCAGACCTGCGCCACACCCGGACGTACAGCAGAACATGGTCCTTCTCCGCGAACGGCGCCATCCGGCACCAGGTACGCGGCTCGGCAAGGTAGCGGAGCTGCGAGCTGACCAGTTCCGGCAACCGCTTGCTCTCGATGACCGGCCGCGTGCTCAGCCAGGTGAGCATTCCCGGGGGCAGGACGTAAAGCCAGACCACATCATGGTTGAACGGCACGCCGACTACGACCAGGAAAATAATGTACGGAACCGTAATCCCGGCGAAAACGGCGATCCAGGTGATAGGCAGGGGTGCTGGCAGCCGAAAGTCGTATAGCTTGTAGAGCCGTTTCTCGATCCGCCAGATATTAGTGTACGTGGGAAGGTCCACCAGCCACGCGCTCCTTCTGCCGGGAAATGGTTATCAGACTCCGAGCGCGTGCGCTATGCCGGTGGCCAGCGTCTGCACGATAGTTGGCGTATAGAAGACGACCGCGATGAGCACGGCCAGCACTATGAATTGCACGAACCTTGTGATCTCCCGGGTGAAAAGAAAGAAGATCGCCACGATCCCGACGATGCCGAGGAACAACGGCCCGAACAAGCCCTGCAGGTACGTGACAAGGCCCTGCGTGCTGAGGGCCAACGCGGGTGCCGCGGCAAAGAGGTGACTAGACATGCAATGTCCCTTCCGGGATGGGCGCACGAGGGCATGACGGCGCCAGCCGCCATCGCCGCGTCACTGAGCTCCCACCGCCTCGGTTGACGCACTGATTTCAGTTACGTACCATTTGCCGCTTTGCAAGTACACCGACATCCCGTAGGTGCTCTCGAACTCTGCGGCGTCCGGCTCAGCCTGGCCAGACTCCCATATGACCGTTGCGGTCACCTGCCGGGCGCGGCCGCCGACCGGCACGTCAAGGCTCACTACCGAACCGAAGGTGACCGCACCGTCAAGCCCGGTCAGCGAAACGCCCGGGGCTGCGAACCTGCTGAGCGCGGCGCTATCGCCAGCGGCATAGGCCTGGAAAAATGCGGGCAGTTCATTCATAAGCTCGCTTTTTGCTTGCGGATCGTTGCTTCCGGCCTCGGGCGGCGGCGAGATCTGCTGTGGCGCGGGAAGCCAGGCCGGCTGGCCGGAGATCACGACGCCCCTGCCTGAGGCAACGACGGGCACGCCGAGTTCCATGAGCCGGCCGTTGACGGTGGCGAGCAACGTGATGACGGCATGGCTTGCGTCGCGCACCTCAATGCCCGCGACCTGCTCCGACTGCAGCTGCAACTCCCCCGTGCCGTTCCAGCCCAGGTCCGGGTCGGCTGCCGCGACGCGTGGCGGGACGAAGGCCGCGAGTTCCTGCGCACGCTGGGCCTGGGTCTGCGGGCTGGCGTTCAGGTACACCTGGCCGAATTCCGCCGCGTAAGCCTCGGCGAGGCCGACGGGGAACCGGGCGGCCGGCGTGACCGCAACGGCTGTGCCGCCGCGGGCCGGCGCGGCCGTCTCGTCGAGGACCAGAGCCGCCATCCCGCGGTAGGCGATGACCACCAGCGCCGTCCACAGCACCACGCGCAGCGGCCACAGCAGCCATCTGCCGCCCGCTCCGTTCCAGGGGCCGCCCGGCCGGGGGCCACGCGCGGGCGTGCCGACGTCGCGCCCCGCCGCCGCGCCGTCGTGCCCTGGATCGCCAGAGAGCGGCGGCCACGCCGGATAGTATACGGTCGAGCACGTTCCGTTACCGGAGTTGGGCCTGCGAACCATCGCACCTCCGTACGCTTCCGCGCCGGCGCCGCACGGCGCGGCCGGTCCTTCCGCGCCGGCGGCGCCCAGCACCGTGTGGTACGTATCGGACACGCTACGGGTTCAATCCATTTCATACTGTATTCGCGAGGGCCGCTGCGGATCAGGCGTGCTGTCGTCATGAGTGCACCACCAGCTCCTGTTTCGTACGTGAATCTAGCTGACAGGGATATATCGATCTAGTATCAAACACATAATCGATAGTGGCAAGAGCCGACGGCGCCTGAGGCGCTGCGGCGCATAGCCGGGCGCGGTGCCGGCGAGGAGCCGGGCGGCTTGGCGGCCGGGAGTCAGCCGTCGGCCAGGTAGCCGTACCGGTTGCGGAAGGCTTCGGGCGTGAGCCCTGATGCCTCGGCGATCGGGCGGAGTTTCTGCGGATCGGCGAGGTCGGCGCGGTCCAGCCGGATCATGTACTCGCGGGCCACCCGGTAGGAGCTCGACTCGACGTTCACCTGCCGGATCCGTACCCGCCCCGTCTCGGGGTCGCTGAACGAGCCGAAAGGCAGCGGCACCATGTGCCCGTCTTGGATCGTGATCATGCCGCCGGGCTCGTCGCCCTGCACCCGTTTCAGGTAGTCAACGGCGCTGTAGCCGAGGTCCCGGGTGTACTCGATGTCGAACGGGATGGGAGGCGCGCACCGCAGTTCATAGCCGAGGTTCTTGCCCTCGACGGTGACGTTCTGTCCGCGCTCCTTGAAGCGGTCCTTGACCTGCCTGGCCAGCAGGCGGTCCAGTTCAAGCTCGGCCAGCCGGATGTGGCCGTGCTCGTCCCGCTCCACCTCCGGCATGGCCTTCTGCAGCTCGTCTTGGGGCAGGCGCAGGCCGATGCCCTCGGCGAGCACGGCCACGCCGAACGGGCGGCCATGGGCGATCCGCTTGAGCATCGAGGTCTCCAGGACGTCCACCAGGCGCGAGAGCCGGACGGGCTCGTCGCGGGGGAACTCCTCGGCGATGATCGTCAGGGTGGCCCCGGCTGACTTCCCGATGCCCACGGCCAGATGGCCGGCCGAGCGGCCCATGGCCACCACCAGGTACCACCGCTGGGTGGTGATGGCGTCGGTCATCAAGTTGTTGACAAGCTCGACCCCCACGCTCCTGGCGGTCTCAAAGCCGAACGTCGGCGCGCCGCCCGGCAGCGGCAGGTCATTGTCGATGGTCTTCGGGACGTGCGCGACGCGCAGGCCCCCTCCCGCCGCCTCGGCCAGCCGGGACGCCGAGAACGCGGTGTCGTCCCCGCCGATCGTCACCAGCACGTCAATGCCCAGCTTGTGCAGCGACTCCAGGCAAGCGTGCAGCCTCCAGTCCGGGTCGGCGGCGTCTTGATCTCGCACCGTCGGGTTGGCCCGCGAGGTCCGCAGGATCGACCCGCCCTGGACGTGGATCCTCGACACGTCCGTGATGGACAGCGGCCGCACCTGCTCGATCCGGCCCTCGATGAGGTGCTGGAAGCCGTCCATGATCCCGACCACGTCCCACCCGGAGTTCCGGGCCTCGATGGTGGCCGCAGAGATCACCGAGTTCATCCCCGGCGCCGGGCCGCCGCCGCATAGGATTCCCAGCCTCACGGCCCCATCGTTCCAGCGCCAAGGCGATCCTGACAAGCCGACCGGGAGGGGGATCAGCTCGTGGAATGGAAAGATCGCGTTGCGGTGGCCATGATCGCCCGGGCGGATATCCGCGGCGTGGTCCAGATCCCGGCCGACCGGCCGCTGGCCCGGCATTGAAGCCTGGTGTCAAAGGCAAGGGATGTGCCTAAAGACCCGACTGACCTGGTAAGATGAGCCGGACCGGCTCATGGCGAGACGGGGGGCCAGCGTGACCGATGACACGGCCATCTCCTACCAGGCCGCAACGTGCGGGACCCCGGTGCTGAGCAGCGCGGGCACGCAGATCGGCACCCTTGAGCATGTGCTGGAAGTACCCGAAGTCGATGTATTCGACGGGATCGTGATCGCCACCAAGGCTGGCCTTCGCTTCATCGACGCCGATGACGTGCAGCGGATCACGCGCAGCCGCATCTGGTGCAGCATCGACGACGCGCAGGCTGCCCAGTTGCCGCCTCCTGCAGGGGCGCCGGTGTACCGCGTGGATGCACTGCAGGACTCGGGCCATAGCCTGCATGACGTCGTGGGGCGCCTGTTCCGCCGCCCGCACTGGATTCGCGAGGACGACCAGGCCTGACCCGACAGCTAGTGAGATGCTGCGCTGTGGCGGAACTCCACCACGTCGCCGTCGCGCATCACGTAGTCCTTGCCCTCGATGCGAGCCTTGCCGGCAGCGCGGGCGGCGGGCAGCGAGCCCGCGGCAATCAGGTCGTCGTAGGACACGACCTCGGCCTTGATGAAACCGCGCTGGAAGTCGCTGTGGATGACCCCCGCCGCCTCCGGCGCGGTGGCCCCGGCCCTGATCTCCCAGGCCCGGGCCTCCTTCGGCCCGGCGGTGAGGAAGGCCTGCAGGCTCAGCGCGCGGAACCCGGCACGGGCCAGCTGGGCCAGGCCCGGCTCGCCGAGACCGGCCTCGGCGAGAAGCTCGGCGGCCTCGTCCTCGGGAAGCTCGGCCAAATCGGCCTCGGTCTTGGCGTCCAGGAAGACCGCCTGCGCTGGGGCCACCAGCTCTGACAGGCGCTTGCGCAGGTCATGATCGGCAAGCTCGGCGAGGTCGCAGTTGAACACGTACAGGAAGGGCTTGGCGGTCAGCAGGTGCAGTTCGCGCAGGGCGGCCAGGTCGATGCAGGCGGACGCCGCGTCGGCGGACAGCGCCATCCCCTGGTCCAGCAGCCGCTGCGCCGCCGCGGCGGCCTCGGCCACCCGGCTGCGCTCGGGGTCCTTGGCGAATTTCGCCTCCTTGGCCAGCCGGGGCAGCGCCTTGTCCAGCGTCTGCAGGTCGGCCAGGATCAGCTCGGTGATCACCGTGTCGATGTCGCGTTCCGGCGACACGCCGCCTTCGACGTGGGTCACGTCAGGGTCGGCGAATACCCGCACCACCTGGCAGATCGCGTCGGTTTCCCGGATGTGGGCGAGGAACTGATTGCCGAGCCCCTGGCCGTGCGCGGCGCCGCGGACCAGGCCGGCGATGTCGATGAAACGCACGGTGGCCGGCACTGTCCGCGCCGAACCGAACATCTCCGCCAGCTCGGCCAGGCGCGGGTCCGGGACGCCGACCACGCCGACGTTCGGCTCGATGGTGGCGAACGGGTAGTTGGAGGCGAGTGCGCCGGCCCGGGTCAGCGCGTTGAACACGGTGGACTTGCCGACGTTCGGCAGGCCCACGATGCCGATGGACAGGCTCACCCCGCGAGTTTAGTGCCGCCGGCCACGGGCCGGGACGGCCGGAAAGGTATGTCAGAACTGGGCCTGGTACTGGGACGGGTCGACGCGGGCCTCGACCACGAGCGGGCGGGCGGCGGAGCCCGGGGGCAGCCGTGAGCGGCGAGCGAAATCGGACAGGGCCTCCTCCAGGGCGGCCGGGGTCTCGGCGCGGGCGCCGTCGCAGCCTATGGCCTCGGCGAGTGCGGGCAGGTCCGTCCCGCCGATCCGGGTGCCGGTCGGCGGGTAGCCAAGCGCCTGCTGGCGCAGCTCGATCCGGTTCAGGCTGGCGTCGGCGAACACCACGACGGCGATCGGCAGGCGCAGCGTTGCGGCAATCTGCATCTCGGTTGCCGTCATCGCGAAGCCGCCGTCGCCGACCAGGGCGATCACCGGCCGGTCCGGCTGCGACAGCTTGGCGGCGATCGCCGCGGGCACGCCGAACCCCATCGCCGACAGCCCGTTGGTCATCAGCACCGAACGAGACCGCAGCGCCTGCCACACCTGGCCGGCCATGAGCTTGTGCGAGCCGACGTCGGTGGCCACGATCGCGTCCGCGGGCGCGGCCTGGCGGGCGATCGCGACCACATCGGAGGGGTTGAGCCTGCCATCGGCCCGCCCGGCCAGCCACGCCGCGCGCAGCCTGGCGCGGTGCCCGGCCACCTCCGCCTCGGTCCATCTCGGCTCGCCGTGCCAGCCCGCGGCGATCCAGCCCAGGGCCGCCGCGACGTTGCCGGTTATCTCGGTGGCGCTGGCGTAGACCTGATCGGTGTTTGGCGTGGTGTCCACGTGCAGCACCGGGGCGCCGACAGACCACGGGCTGATCAGCTCCACCGGGTCGAAGCCCGCGGCCACGATCAGGTCGGCGCCGGCGAGCAGGTCCCACAGCACGCGGTGGCCTGCCATGTCCACAACGCCGGCGAAATAGCGGTGATCTTCGGGGAACACTCCCTTGGCCATCGCCGAGACCGCCACCGGGATCCCGGCGGCCTCGGCGAGCCCGACCAGCGCGGCGGTGGCCGAACAGCGGACCGCGCCGGTTCCGGCCACGATCACCGGCCTCCGCGCAGCCCGCAGCTCGCGCAGCGGGTCGCCGCCGCCATGCACGTCGACGGTCTCGCCGGCCGGGGCCAGCGGCGGCACGGCAACCGGGCCGTCGGCGCCGGCGGACCAGGTGTCAGCGGTCACAGTCACGTGCACCGCGCCCGGGCGTTCGGCGGCCGCGGTGCGCAGCGCCTTGCGGATCACGGTGTCCGCGGACCGGGCGTCCAGGCGCAGCGCCAGCTTGGTCACCGGCGCGAACATCCGGCCGTGCTCGACCACCTGGTGGGTGAAGAACTGCTCGCGGGAGCCTTCGATCTGGCCCGACACCGCCAGCAGCGGCACCCGGTCCAACGTGGCGGAGGCCACCCCGTTCAGCACCGCCGTCGACCCGGGGCCCAGCGTGGACAGGCACACCCCGGGCAGGCCGGTTGCCATGGCCGCCGCCTCGGCCATGAACGCCGCGGTGCCCTCGCGGACCGCGGACACCACCTCGACGCCGCCCTGGCGCGCCGCCTCCATGAACTCGATCACCGACTCGCCGGGGTAGCCGAAGACGTGCCGCAAGCCCGCCGCGTGCACGTAGCCCGCCAGCAGCCCCGCTACCGATCCGGACGGGGTGCCCATCGCCCCATTGTGCTAGGCAGGGTGACCGAACCAGACACCATGGCTCGTTCTGGTGCATTCTGCCCGGGCGTGTCTCCCAGGGTTCCGCCGCGTACGGTGGGATCATTGCTGCGCATGAGCGCGTTGGTTGCCGGGCTGCTGCTCGGGATCGTCATCGGGGCGGCGATCGGGTACCTGTTCGCCAGGGGCAGGCTCGCGGCGGCCGGCGGGCGCGCCCGCGCCGCCGAGGAGCGGGCGGCGCTGATCGAGGGCCAGCTCGGCGAGCGATTCGACATGCTGTCGCTGAAGCAGACGCTGGCCCGGGTGGAGGCGCAGCTGCGGGAATCGGACGAGGCCAGGACGCGGTCGCATGCCGCGCTCGCCGAGCAGGTCGCCATCGCGCGGCAGGCCTCCGAGCAGCTGCGGACGCAGACCCAGGCGCTGGTCACCGCGCTGCGGCGCCCGGAGGCCAGGGGCCGCTGGGGCGAGCTGCAGCTGCGCCGCGTGGCCGAACTAGCCGGGATGAGCGCCCGCTGCGACTTCGACGAGCAGGTGACGGTGTCGTCGCCGGACGGCGCCCAGCGCCCGGACATGGTGGTGCGGCTGGCGGGCGGCAAGAACATCGTGGTCGACTCCAAGGTGTCGCTCGCCGCGTACCTGGAAGCCGCCGAGGCGCAGGACGAGGCCGTTCGCTCGGCCAGGCTGGACGCGCACGCGCGGCACCTGCGCGGCCACGTCGACCGGCTGGCCGGCAAGGCCTACTGGGCGGCGCTGAGCCCGTCGCCCGAGTTCGTGATCCTGTTCATCCCCGGAGAGGCGTTCCTGGCCCCGGCGCTGGAACGGGACCCTGGGCTACTGGAGTACGCGCTGGCCCGCAAGGTGCACATCGCCACCCCGACCACGCTGGTGACGATGCTGCGCACCGCGCAGTACGCCTGGCAGCAGGAGGCGCTGTCGGAGAACGCGCGCGCCGTCTTCGACCTCGGCCGCCAGGTCTACGACTGCCTGACGAGCCTTTCGGGGGACGTCGACCGGCTCGGCCGCGCGCTGGCGAAGGCCGTGGCCAGCTACAACACCGCCGTCGGCTCGCTGGAGAACCGGGTGCTCGCCAAGGCCAGGCGGCTGAACGATCTGGGCGTCGTCGACGCCGAGCTGGCCGCGCCCGCGCCGGTGGAGGAAACCGTCCGGGCGCTGTCCGCCGCCGAGCTCGTCGCGGGCGAGGCCGAGACCGGGATCGTCGCGGTGCCATGACCGCGTTCCCGTCCGGCAAGGGCACCCTGGAACCCGCCGCGTCGTTCCGGCTCACGGGCCGCGGCGCGATCGCGGGGCTGTTCGCGGTGTCGTTCCTCGGCCTGGTGGTTGCCGCCTGGACCGGCTGGGAACCCCTGGCCGACGCCGCGTTCGTCACCGGCTGCGGCCTGGCCGCGTACTACACCAAGCGCAGCGGGCTGCGTGCCGTGGTGGTCTGCCCGCCGCTCGTCTTCCTGGCCGCCTGCGCGTGCGCCCAGGTCATGACCGCGCCGACCGGCTTCACCGCCATGGCGGAGATCCTCATCACGCTGGGCACCTCGGCGCTGTGGCTGTTCACCGGCACCGTGCTCACCATCGTGATCGCGTGGGGCCGCGGGTTCCGCGTCGATGTCACCGGGCTGAAGACCCGGCTGAAGGACCTCCGCTGGCCCAGGTGGGGCGACCCTTAGGGGCCCGCAGGCGGCTCGACGCGGAGCTCGCGCGGGAGGGCGAACGTCATCTGCTCGGAGACCGCCTCGACCTCCTGGACGGCGCCGAAGCCCAGGTCGGCCAGCTTGCCGAGCACCTCGCTCACCAGCTCTTCCGGCACCGAGGCGCCGCTGGTCACGCCGACGGTGCTCACCGAGTCCAGCCAGCGCTCGTCCACCTCGCTGGCGTCATCGACCAGGTAGGCCGCGGGCGCGCCGTTGGCCATGGCCACCTCGACCAGGCGGACGGAGTTGGAGGAGTTCGGCGAACCCACGACGAGGACCAGGTCCGCCTGGCGGGCGATGACCTTCACCGCGGCCTGGCGGTTCTGCGTCGCGTAGCAGATGTCGTCGCTCGGCGGATCGAGCAGGGCGGGGAACCGCTCGCGCAGCGCGCTGACCGTCTCGGCTGTCTCGTCCACCGACAAGGTGGTCTGCGACAGCCAGACCACCCGCTCCGGGTCGCCGACCTCGACACGTGCCGCCTCGGCCGCCCCGTCGACCAGGCGGACCGCCGACGGCGCCTCCCCCGCGGTGCCGACCACCTCCTCGTGGCCGGCGTGCCCGACGAGCAGGATGTCGTAGCCCCTGGCGGCGAACCGCCGCGTCTCGTTGTGCACCTTGGTGACCAGCGGGCAGGTCGCGTCGATCGCACGCAGGCCGCGGCGTTCGGCATCCCGGCGGACCTCGGGCGCGATGCCGTGCGCGGAGAACACCACCACTGCCTCCGGGGGCACCTCCTCCACCTCGGTCACGAAGACCGCGCCCCGTTTCTCCAGCGAGCTGACCACGTGCGTGTTGTGCACGATCTGCCTGCGCACGTACACCGGCGGGCCGAACCTGTCCAGTGCCATCTCCACCGCCTGCACCGCCCGGTCGACCCCAGCGCAGTAGCCGCGCGGCTTGGCGAGCAGAACTCGTCGCTGTGGCTGGTTTGACACCATGACCTCTGTGCTCACCGCTCCAGACTACGTGCAGCCCGGCGAGCTGGCAGCCCGGCTGTTGCCCGACCGATCCCTGCGGCAGCTGACCCTGCGCTGGCGCGGGTGTTGCGGCGCAGGCGCGGAAAGCGCAAAGATTACCCCTCAGGGAACACGCGCTGACCCACAGCGATGCACGCCCGGAACCGGGCGCGGCCAGGTACCCGTACCCCCGTCCCCAAGGAGAGCGACTATGCGCTTGCCGCAGGTCAGTGAACGGATAAAAGAAGCCCCGGCGCACGCGCTGCGCGGCGTCTTCGCCGGGATCGGACAGCTGCTGCTGATAACAGACAAGCTCAGGAACAAGGCGCCGACGGCCAACGACACGCCGTCGGCCCGCACACCGCAGCCTGCGGAGACGGTCACGGCCGCCGCCCGGCAACCTGCGGAAGCGGCCACGGCGACCGGCCCGAAGCCCGCGCCTGCGGCGGAGCAGGCAGCGCCGGGCGCGGCTGCAGCAGGGGTGGCAGTGTCCGCGCTGCCGCTGCCGAACTACGACACCCTCACCGTCGCGTCGCTGCGCGCCCGGCTGCGGAACCTCAACGCCGACCAGGTCCGGCAGCTTGCCAGCTACGAGGAGACGCACGCGGCGCGCCCGGAAGTGGTCACGATGTTCGAACGCCGGATCGCCAAGCTGGAGGCTGAGGGCGGACCCTAGCAATGTCGCTGCAGACCTCGGCTGAGGCCCCCGTCCCGGTCCGGACGGTGCTGCAGCTGGTCGGCGGGTGGATCGGCCGGCTGGGCCGGGTCTGGGTCGAAGGCCAGATCGCCGAGTGCGCCGTCCGCGGCGGCGCGGTGTTCCTGACGCTGCGGGATCCGATCGCGGCGGTGTCGGTGCGGGTCGTCTGCGCCAGGCAGGTCTTCGACGCCGCGGAGCCGCCGCTCGCCGAGGGAGCCAGGGTGGTCATCTGGGCCCGGCCGGACTTCAACGCAGCCAGGGGCACGTTCGCGCTGACCGCGCTGGAAATCCGCACGGTCGGCGTCGGGCAGCTGCTCGCCAGGCTGGAGAAGCTGCGCCGCGAGCTGGCCGCGGAGGGCCTTTTTTCTGCCGAACGAAAGCGCGCGCTGCCCTTCCTGCCCCGCGTCATCGGTCTGATCTGCGGGCGGGACTCGGCCGCGCAGCGGGACGTGGTGCGCAACGCGCAGCGGCGCTGGCCAGCCGTCCGCTTCCGCGTGGAGCAGACCGCGGTGCAGGGGCCGTTCGCGGCCGAGCAGGTCATCGACGCGCTGCAGCGGCTGGACGCCGATCCCGAGGTGGACGTGATCGTGATCGCCCGCGGCGGCGGATCGCTCGAGGACCTGCTCCCGTTCTCCGACGAGGCGCTAGTCAGGGCCGTCGCCGCCAGCGGAACGCCGGTGGTGAGCGCGATCGGGCACGAGCAGGACACGCCGCTGGTCGACCACGTGGCCGACGTCCGCGCCTCCACCCCGACCGACGCGGCCAAACGGGTGGTGCCCGATGTCGCCGAGCAGCTCGGGCTGGTCACCGGCCTCCGCGACCGGGCCCGCAGGTGCCTGGCCGGCCGGCTGGACCGCGAAACCGCGTGGCTGAGGTCGGTGACGTCCAGGCCGGCCCTGGCCGATCCGGTCCGGGAGATCGAGCGGCAGGGCGAGCGGGTGGATGCCCTGGCGCAGCGGGCGCGGATATCGCTGCAGGCCGGCCTGGCCAGGGCCGGCGACGACGTGGCGCACACCCGGGCCAGGCTGCTCGCGCTGTCCCCCGCGGCTACGCTGCGCCGCGGCTACGCGATCGTCCAGCACGCCCATGATGGCGTCGTGCGCAGCGCGACCGAGGTCGGGCCCGGCGAGATGCTGACGGTCCGGTTCGCGGCCGACCAGCTGACCGTGCGCGCGTTCGGTGACGGCGATGACAGATAGGGTTGATCCTGTGGCAGACGGCAATGCCCGGGTACCCGAACGGGGGGCGGAGGCAGCCGAGGCGCTGTCGTACGAGCAGGCCAGGGACAAGCTGGCCGCGGTGGTCAAGCGGCTGGAGGCGGGCGGCCTGACCCTGGAGCAGTCGCTGGAGCTGTGGGAGCGCGGCGAGCGGCTGGCGGCGGTATGCGAGCAGTGGCTCGACGGCGCGCGCGCCAGGCTCGCCGCCGTCATGGCAGAGCGCGGCGAGGACGGCGGGGACGCCGCCGAGGACGAGGCAGCCGAGGCGCCGTTCTTATCGGAGCGGCCGCGCGGCGGCTTGCCCGACGCGCGCGCTCCAGACAGCACTGAGCGGCCGCGCG
>JAFAPY010000348.1 GCA_019246795.1 Streptosporangiaceae bacterium
GGCCAGCCATTGGCTGAGGAACTGCAGCAGCTCGGCTAGCTCGGCCGCGTCGACGACGTCCAGTTTCATCTCAGGCATGGGGGGGTCACGGTCCTTCCGGGGTGCGCCGGGTCATAGCGCGTTTATCGGTGGCGTTGGCTTTGTAGCGGTGGACTTCGCTGGTGGTGGTGCGGGGCACCGCGGCGGCGGTTTCGCCGTCGATGACCACCCGGAAGTGGTTGTTCTCGCAGATCACGGTGGCGGTCTTGCCCGCGTGGATCATCCCGGCGTGGATCTTCTGCCGGGCGACCATGAGCCCGCCCCGGGACGACACCCGCCGCTGCACGGTGATGGGGCCGCCCGGCTGGGGCGGCAGGGACCGGCCGCGGCGGGCTCCGCGCAGCCGGTAACGGCGGTCTGCCGGGATGGGGCAGACCAGGGTGCGCAGCAGGGTTCCGTCGTAGCTGAGGACGGCCATCAAGGGTCCTTCCATGCGCAGTGTGACCCGCTGCCCGGCCAGCGGCGAACCCACGCCGACCTGCTGGTCGGCCAGGCTGACCAGGCCGGTGGCGTTGACGGTGCGGTCCACCTCGATTACCGCCCCAGCCCCGGCGGGCAGCGGCGAGGGACCAGCCGGACGTGCGCCGCTGGCGGCCAGCCGGGCCAGTTCAGTAGCTCCGATCCGGGAGGGCAGGGTCTTGATCCGGGTGCCGTCCAGCAGCACGTGCAGGCTGATCGCGTCGGCCCACAGGGTGATCTGCCGCCCGGACAGGGCGGGGCCGAGCCAGACCTGCTGGCCGCCGATCCACAAGTTCCCCGAGGGCGGGACCACCCGGTCCACCTCCACCGCGGGCTGGCCGTCGGGTGCTGAGGGCGTGTTCAGCGGTGGCGCTGCCTGCACGGGCAGGCTGGGTGCGAGTAGTGAACCGGGGGCTGGCGGAGGTGGCTTCGGCTGACCCGTGCTTGCCGTGAGCTGAGCCGGGATACGCAGCTCCAGCGGCGAGGACGCGGGCCTGAACCGGCTGGCGGGGAAGTTCATGCCCAGCGACTGGTGCGGGCGGTCAGTGTTGTATTCCAGGCGCCAGGCGTCCAGCGCGGTTTGCAGCGCCTCGATGCTCTCAAACGGGCCGTGGACGTCGAGCAGTTCGCGCTGCAGGGTCTGGTGCAGCCGCTCGATCTTCCCCGTCGTAGTCGGGGAATGGATCTTCGTGAGCCGGTGAGTGATGCCGTTCTCCCGGCAGATCTTGTCGAACAGCACCTCTACCGCCACGCCAGGCTTGTGGAACCGGCCGGTGAACACCTTGCCGTTGTCGGTCAGCACCTCCTCAGGAATGCCGTAGACGCGCATCGCCTCCACGAACGCCAGGCACACCGGGCGGGCAGTCGCCCGCATCACAGCCTTGGCAAGCACGCAGAACCGGGAATGGTCATCGACCCCGGTCACGATCTTGACCTCGGCGCCGCTGGTGAGGAAAGCACTGGCGGTCACATCCAGCTGCCACAGCTCCATCGCAGTGCCGCGTTCCCAGCGGCGGTAATCCTTGCGCCTGCGCCGCCGCGCCTTCGGCTCGACCAGCCCGTTACGGACCAAAGTGCGGTAGACCGTCGAGCGGGTCACCTGGTGGCCACGACGGCCCATCTCAAACACCAGCCTGCGCGGCCCCCACTTGGGATGGCCGCGCCGCAGCTCGCAGATCAACTCCTCGACATCGGCGATGATGCGCCAGGGATGGTTATGGACCTGGTGGCTGCGGTCCTCCAGGCCCGCGGTGCCTTCCTGCCGGTAACGCACCAGCCAGGCATGCACGCTTTGGCGGCTGACCCCGTATCGTTCGGCAACCTCGGTCACCGGAACACCCATGCCGACTTCCAGCACGGCGCGGTATCTCTGCTCGGCCACACTCAACTCCCACAACATGAGCGGGAGTGTCAAGCATCAAGCGAAGCCAAAGTGTCAAGCATCAAGCGGGCCAGCACAACAGATGTTGTCAAAATTGGTGAGAACTTCCTATACGACTTCAAGGGCGCGCCTTCAGCGCGCCAGGCCGACCGGGCCGCGGCCATGTTTGCGGAGCAGGCGCGGGAGATGTACGGGGGAAGCGGTGAACGGGCGGAGCGCCGCGGTTGCGGCCATCGGTGGCGGGGCGTCTCGCCGCAGGTGGCGGGCAGCCTGGCCCGCTGCCTCTTGCGCGATGGCGCACCGGCGCGGGCCGCTGCCCGCCGCGCCGTTACCCCGGACCTCGCCGCAACACGGACCCGCCGTCACGCCACCGTGGATGTCCGCGCTGCGCGAGCTGGCCGGGCCGGTCAGCGACGCGGCAGGTGCGCCGGTCGCCGGGCGAAAGGTCACAGCGCCGGTGCCGGAACGCCGCGCATTGTCCGGGTCGGCTCCTCCAGCCTCAACGGTGCTTCGCATCCCGCTGACGCAGGACGCGCCTGCGGCGCGCCGTTGACCCTGGAGACCTAATGGGAGGTACCGACCCTGCGGGCCTGACGGCGAGGGCCAGGCCAAAGGCCAGGCCCGATGAGCGCGCGGCGAACCTCCGAGACGAGCAGGGCACCTATCAAGACGACGGCGCAGACCGAGTGAACCCCCGTAGGCCGCCAGAGCCTAAGCGGGGAGAACCATCGTAGGAGTGTTACGATCGCCGTAGCTTGCAGTTGCGCCTAGGGTTCCGCGTCGGCCCCGCTACAAGTCACGACAATCAGGGATCGGCGGTCCCGGACCGAGCGGCGCCAGGGCCAGCAATTCCCAGGCCCCACACCTGACGGGACAAAAGCCCCGAGGGCTTCTACCGGGCTGCCCGCCCACCTGGCGGGCGCAGATCGAAGGAGCCCTCGTGATCACCCTTCGGCCGCCGCTCCGGGCAACCCAGCCGTCAAGGTCTCGGCTGTGACCTCGATCTTGGTCTACCACGCTGCAGCCCTGTTGGGTGCGGGAATCATCGCCGGGCTGGTGGGGACCGCCGGTGGCATCACCACGCTCGTCTCCTACCCGGCGCTGCTAGCGGTTGGTATTCCAGCTCTGTCAGCCAACGTCACCAAACATCGTCGCCGTGGCCGCCTGCTGGCCAGGTTCGGCGCTTGCCTCCCAGCCGGAGTTGACAGGCGAAGGCTCGTGGCTACGCCGGTGGACCCCGGTTGCCGCCGCGGGTGGCGCGCTAGGCTCCGCACTGTTGTTGTCCACCCCGGCAGGGATTTTCGCGCGGGTGGTTCCCTTCCTGGTCCTAGCCGGCTCGCTGGCGCTGCTTGTCGAGCCATCGCTGTCAGCCCGCCGCCAGCGAGGTCCCGAACGGCATACCAGGCTGGGCCTGCCGATAGGAATCTTCGGCTTGTCGGCCTACGGTGGTTACTTCGGCGCCGGATCAGGAGTCATGATCCTCGCACTGCTGCTGTTCACTACCGACTCCGAGCTGCCGAAGGCCAACGCCTTGAAGAACATGCTCGTCGGTGCGGGCGTGGTGGTATCAGTTATCGCCTTGGCCGCCTTCGGGTCCGTCGACTGGGCGGCCGTCGCACCGCTCAGCGTGGGAATGTTCGTCGGCAGCATACTCCGCCCACGAGTAACACGACGGATGCCAGCAGCCGTCTTGCGCTGGCTGATCGCCCTGACCGGCATCGCCCTGGCCATTCAGCTGTGGCTCAACCCCGGCTCGTGACATTGACAATGCAGCATTGTTCTCAAACCGCGCTGCTCTGCGCGGACCAGACGCGGACCAAGCGCCAGATCGGCTTGCGATCTACGCAGCTAGGCATACTGATGACCAACAGCCTCCGGAGCCGTGAGCCCGGATAGACAGCAAGCACCTGTGCAGCAGGAAGTGCAGCAACTAGGCCGACCTAGATCGATCCCTGAGCGACCGAAATGACCTCGCCACCTGCGCCAACGACCTCCAATGACCCTATTGCCGATAGTTCGCATCGAGGGTCAGCTCCCCGACAATACCGAGCTAATCGGCAAGTGCATGCTGGTCGGCACCGCGCCACGTCGAGGGCGCCGACCAGCTAATGCGGTAAGATCATCAGCACTACCAGCGTAACGGCGTCGTCAGAGCTCATGGCGCAGATCAAGAGACCGTCATGTTCACCCCCGGGACACCTCAGCAAGACTACCGGCAGCTAGAGCAGGTTAACCATGAGAAGGGCGAGCGCTTGAAGAGCGCTGCCGCCCGCCGCGCTCAGCTCGGCACTCAAGGGCTCAAGTTGCATGAGCGCATACGCCACTGGTTTCGCTGGCTCACGCAGCGATAGCCCGCGGAGCGCTAGCAGGGGCCGCGGGTCAGTGCCAACTGACTACCCTTTCGTCCGGCAGGTGCGAAGCCGTACAGCAGAACGTACAGCAACGTCAGCGCACAACCGCTCGCATGCACGACCATAGACACCGCTTGTGAGCTGCCGAGCTGGTCTCGACCTGGCACGCGCCTGTAGTTTGCATCCAGAAGGCCAGGCCCGATCGGGGCGTCGGAACCTCCGCGACACAATTTGCGGTAGTAGCCCGTCCGGTGGTTGAGATGTAACGTAACCCTGTGGATCAGGCAACCCGGAACGACATCGCTGCCGCAGCAGCAGCACATCACGAACTTGGCCGCGACTATGACGGCGCGGTCGCAGAAAGCTTGATCGATCGGATCGGCGCGGAGATCGACAAGCGAGTAGACGCCAGGCTAGGCGCTGGCTCATCAGATTCTCGCTCACCGGCGAAGTCCTCGCGGTCGGGGAAAGCCGAGGCGCTGTTCATCGGTGCCGGGATCGGCGCTGGGATTACCGGCATCGGGGCCATGATCGCTGGCCAGAGCGGAGAACACAACGTCGTCGGGTGGGTAATCGTGATCTGGATCATCCTGGCAGCCGCCGGTCTGGGGAGGGCCTTGGTGCGCATGTACCGCGGCCGAGAACGATGATGAATCCAGGCCGCCAGAACTCGGCGGCGGAGAGCCGAGCCGTGCCACGTCTGTGCCAGAACGAGCAGTAATCTGCGGTCACCAGCAGTCGTCCACGGACATGACAAACGACCCCTGATATGAGGGTATGCACGTGGAGCCCGAGCGCGATACGAACTGATAAGGAAGAGGTCGAGGTCAAGCTTGGCTTGACAATAGTGTCGTGAGTCGTTTATTCGGCTGCAGTACTCGGTGAGGGTGTTGAGGATCTGGCGGGGCGGTCTCGTCTCAACCCAGGATGGCGATTGCGTCTGTGACGGCGTCGCGCGTTGTGGGTCAGTCCGCCGGTGCGTCGCTGCTGACCGCCGCGAGCAGCGCCCGGGCCGCCCAGTGCTGGACGCAGAGGATCTCCGCGGAGTCGAGCCCGCAAATGTCGCGCAGCACGACGGTGGACTCGATGCCGATGACGACGGCGAGGGCGTGGGTCAGCTGGTCGAGCTCGTCCTGGTCCACCACCTCCTGCAGCGGGGTCAGCGCGCGTTCGACGTATTCCAGACGCCTACTCGGTCGTGGTGGCACTCCCGGCTCGATCGCGTCGCGGTCGATGGTGAAGCGGATCATCTGGCGCAACAGCGCTTCGTTCTTCAGGGTCATCCGCGACAGGGCGTCGACGAGGCGGGCGACCCGGTCGGCCACCGGCTCGTCGGCCCGGCCCGCTTCGATCGACAGCTCCATGTTCTGCCGGGTCGCTTCCAGGGCGGCCTCGACGGACAGCTGTTCCGCGCTGGGAAAGTACCGGTAGGCCGTGCGCCGGGAGATCTCGGCGGCGTCGGCGGCCTCTGCGACCGAGGGGCGCCGGCCCTCGGCGATCAGCCGGGCCGCCGCCTCGACCAGCGCCTTGCGCGTCCGGCGTTTCTGGTTGTCCCGGCTCATCGCTATTGACCTCGTTCCCTGTCCACGTTAATGTCACTTGCGTGCCACGAAGGCACATAGTTGACAGGATAGCAGTCGGGTCTCACCAAGCAGCCAGGAAGGAACGCTCATGACCGAGCAGCAGATGCGGCCCGCGCAGGCCCTCGTGATCAGTCCGGACGAAGGCCGGGAGCTCCCCCTGATCGGGCGGGTCGCGCTGAGCGGCGCCCAGACCGGCGGCGCCTTCGAACTGATCGACTTCCGCGGCAACGTGGCCTGCCCGCCCCCGCACATCCACCGCGAACGCGAAGAGTGCATCCAGGTGCTCGAGGGCCTGTTCACCTTCACCATCGGCATGGAGGAGACCGAGGTGACACCCGGCAGCTGGGTCTACGTCCCTCGCGGCACCCGCCACGGCTTCACCGCGAGCGCCGATGCCCGCGCGCTGATCCTCGTCACGCCCGCCGGCCTGGAAGGTTTCTTCGCCGAGCTCGGCGGCGGCCTCGCGGCCGGGACGCCCACCCAGGAGTTGCGCGCCGCCCTCAAAGGCCGATTCGACTCGGTCCCGGCCTGACCATCGCCTTGTAGGTGAATTAACGACTAACGATACTAATTAGGTCGGCCGACGATCTGAAATGGATGGGCGGATCCACCTGGCCATATTTTGGCCTCACAACAACGCTCAATGACGCCGCTCACTTGCGTATCGTTGACTACCATTCCAGCAGGTAAGCTGGAGGATGAGCAGATAGCCGCCAGGGCTGTAGATCACTACGGATCTGATGCTAATTAGCCGTCCGATGCTTGCCGGGACGGGCGGGAATCTGCGGTCGTCAGGCGGCCACTCACGCAACCTGAACGGCTTTTGACCTGGGACTTCGGCGTGCGAGATCGCGACCGCTAAGCTGCGAGCCTGAGCCAGAGCTTGGAGCACCGTCAGGTGAAGCGGGAGCGCAGGGTGGCAGCGGGCGTAACGAGCACGTGGTGGCAGTACCTGCTGCTGTTCGTCTTGGTCGCGGCCTCGTGGGCGGGCATGCCCGCCATCGGCACCGCCGCTCTCGGGGCTGCTGCTGTAGCTGCCAGCCAACAGAAATTGGACCTGGCGGCGGTGATCGTGGTGGCACTCATAGCAGGTGAGGTAGGCGGCCTTTGCGGCTACGGCATCGGCCGCCGCTGGGGGCGTCAGCTGCTGCAACGCCCCGGAAGGCACCAAACACGCCGGGAGAAGATGATGGAGCGCGGCGAAGGGCTGTATGCCCGGTGGGGCTGGCTAGCAGTGTTCGTCACCCCCGCCATCGTCTCCGGCACGGCGAAGATGCCGCCGTACCGGTTCGCCTTGTGGAATCTGCTCGACTCGCTCATGTGGACGGTGTCGGTGGGCGCTAGTGCCTACGGGGTAGGCAAGCTGGCCACGGGCCACCACACGTGGCACGATGTGGTCATCCTGGTCGTCGGGCTCGGCGCCGGGGCACTCGTCATCCTCACCGCCGTGCGGCGTCACCGAAGGCGCACGGCCCGGCGTTCGGGTGCCGCCGCAGCCGCGTCGCCCGACGACCCAGCTTGAAGCGCCGATGACCGGCTCGCGAGCGGCTGAGTGACGAAGTGAGTGACAATCGCCACGGACAGCGGTGGACGCCAGCGGACACCTGCGGACGGTCTGTCCCAGGCCGGGCATGCTGCGGCGCTGGCAGTCGACGCCTGTACTTGGCTTCGGGACGAAGAGGCCGCTTGGGCTGCCGAATATGGCCGTAGGTGTATCTCAAGGCGGCGCCGCTGCACGGCGCGCCCACCATTTACACGCCGCTGACCTGGCAGGATTTGCTCTGAGTGGTCTTGCCAATAGCTTGTTGTTGCCATGGTTAGGTAACCGCCTTTCAGGCGTGCAAACGGGATGATCAGGCTCCAGCCTCAGCCAGCAACCTAGGGCGGCCAGTGCGTCAGAGATCCTCCCAGAGCCAGAGCGCCCGCCACAGGCGCCCAGGCGGCCGCGGCTTCTGGTTCGCTCAACTGCTTTCTGTTAGCGTTTGAGCTGCACTCGGGGAGGCGCCATGGCCAGACGAGTCGTGCTCATCGCGCTCGGGTGCCTGCTGCTGGTGATCGGCGCACTGGCCGCGATCGCTGGCGGCGCGCTGATGGCATTGTTCGGGTCGAATAACACCTTGAGCTCGGGCGTGCAGCAGGTGTCGACGCCGACCCACGCCCTGGTATCACCGACTGGCTCGATTCAGGGCGCATCCGGCGCGCAGACCGTCTTCGGCAGCGTCCGATTGCATATCACAGCCACGCCGACCGGGGCCGGCCAGCAGCTCTTCCTGGGCATCGGCCCAGCGAGCGCGGTGGACCACTATCTCAGCGGGGTCAGCTACGACGTAGCAACCAACGTGTCCGTGGACCCGTTTCACCTGACCCTTGCCCGCCAGCCCGGCACCGCCACACCACCGCTGCCCGACTCTCAGTCGTTCTGGGTGGCCAATGCGAGCGGAAACCATCCGACCCTGACGTGGACCGTTACTTCCGGCTCCTACCGGGTGGTCGTGATGAACACCGACGCTGCCGCCCCGGTGGCCTTCGCCGGAGGGCTGGACCTGACCATCCCGCACTTGTTCGGGATCGGTATTGGCCTGCTCGTCGGCGGCATAGTGCTCATCGCGATAGCGATCGTGCTGATCGTGCTCGGTGCCCGGAC
>JAFAPY010000231.1 GCA_019246795.1 Streptosporangiaceae bacterium
CAGCGCGTGGCGAGGCCGCCGGGGGCGCCGACGCGCCGGATCCCGGCGCCCGGGGCGGCCGCGGCCTGCGCGGATATCACGCTGGCAGCCTAACCGGCCCCGGCGGCGGCCGATACGCCGGGCGCGATGACACCCTCTAGGCTGGGCTCAAACGGAGGAGCCGGTGCCGCGCCGCGGCCCGGCGCAGGACGCAGGCGCAGGCAAGCGCCGGCAAGCGCAAAGGAGGGTGAGGTGAGCAGGCGCGGCTGGGTGCTGTTCGCCGCGATGGGCGTGATCTGGGGCATCCCCTACCTGCTGATCAAGGTGGCCGACGGCGGGGTATCGGTTCCGGTGCTGGTGTGCACGCGCGTCGCGCTCGGCTCGGCGCTGCTGCTGCCGGTGGCCATCCGCGGCGGGCACCTGCGGGCGCTGAGAGGGCATGTCCGCTGGCTGGCCGCGTTTACCGCGGTGGAGATCGTCGGCCCGTTCGCGGCACTGTCCACCGCCGAACGCCGGCTGCCGAGCTCCACCAGCGGCCTGCTCGTCGCGGCGGTGCCGATCTTCAGCGCGCTGCTGGCCATCGTGTTCCGCAGCGGCGACCGGCTCACCCCGGTCCGCTGGGCGGGGCTGGCGATCGGGCTCGGCGGCGTCGCGGTGCTCGCCGGGCCCGGCGCGGGCCGGGGTGACGCGCTGCCCGTCGCCTTGGTGCTGCTGACCGCGCTCGGCTATTCGATCGGCCCGCTGATCGCCAACAGGAAGCTCGCCGCGCTGCCGCCGGTCGCGGTCAACGCTGCCTGCCTGGGCGCCGCAGCCGTGGTGTACGCGCCGGCGGCCGCGCTGACCTGGCCGCGGTCGGTGCCGTCGCCCCAGGTGCTCGCGGCGCTGGCCGCCCTCGGCGTGGTCTGCACCGCAGCCGCGTTCCTGGTGTTCTTCCGGCTGATCGCCGAGGTCGGCCCGGCCCGGGCCACGGTCATCACCTACGTCAACCCGGCCGTCGCGGTCGCGCTCGGCGTCATCGTGCTCGGCGAGCACCTGACCGCCGCGATCGGCGTGTCGTTCGTGCTGATCCTCGGCGGCTCGGTGCTGGCCACCCGGGCCGGCTCGGCCGGTTCCCGGACCGGGGACGCCGCATCCCCGCCGTCCCCTGCGGCCGCGGTGGCTGGCGAGCCTGCCACCCCCGCGCGTTGTGACAAATGAAAAAAAGATTTTCCCGAACGAGCGGTGGTGCTTCCTCCCGGCGCGCAGCTCCGCCTCCGACGAAAGCGGCCCAGGTGAGCGACGGCGCACCATCCCAGGCCGCGGCGGTGCCGGAACCTGGCGGCCTCCGGCTGGCCAGTGCGCAGGGCCGCTGGGTGGTCGCCGCCACCGTGCTCGGCTCCGGCATCACCGCGCTGGACGCCACCGTGGTGGGCATCGCGCTGCCCGCGATCGGGCGGGACTTCCACGCCAGCGTGGCCGGCCTGCAGTGGGTGGTCAACGCCTACACGCTGACCTTGGCCGGGCTGCTGCTGCTCGGCGGCAAGCTCGGCGACAGCTACGGGCGGCGGCGGATGTTCGCGATCGGCACGGTGTGGTTCGCCGCCGCGTCGCTGCTGTGCGGGCTGGCTCCGGACCTGCCGGTGCTGATCGGGGCCCGGGCGCTGCAGGGCGTTGGCGGGGCGCTGCTGACCCCGGGCAGCCTGGCCATCCTGCAGGCCTCGTTCACCGAACAAGACCGCTCCGCGGCCATCGGCGCCTGGTCCGGGCTCGGCGGCATCGCCACCGCGATCGGCCCGTTCGTCGGCGGGTGGCTGATCAGCGCGGTGTCCTGGCGCCTGATATTTTTCATCAACCTCCCGCTGGCGGTGGCGGTGCTCGCCATCACCGCCAAACACGTGCCCGAGACCCGGGAGCCAGGCCCGATACCGCGGCTGGACATCAGGGGAGCGGTCCTCATCAGCGGGGCGCTGGCCGGCCTCACCTACGGGCTCACCGAGGCGTCGGCGGCCGGGTGGGCCTCGCCGTCCGTGTTTGTGCCACTGCTGCTGGGCGCGGCGCTGCTCGGCGGTTTCCTCCTGACCGAGGCCCGCGAGCGGCAGCCCATGCTGCCGCTCGGCGTGTTCAGGTCCCGGCAGTTCTCCGCGGCCAACGCGGTGACCTTCGTGGTCTACGCGGCGCTCGGCGGCATGCTGTTCCTGGTGCCCACCGTGCTGCAGGTGGTGCGCGGGTACAGCCCGCTGCAGGCCGGCGCGGCGATGCTGCCGATAACCGTGATCATGCTCACCTTGTCGTCGCGGTCCGGGGCGCTGGCCGCCAGGATCGGTCCCAGGCTGCAGATGTCGGTCGGGCCGCTGGTGATCGCCGCCGGCCTGGCGCTGTTCGCCCGGCTCGGGGATCCCGGCAGCTACTGGACCGTGGTGCTGCCGGCGGTTCTGGTGTTCGGGTTCGGGCTGGCGATCAACGTGGCGCCGCTGACCGCGACCGCCCTGGCGGCCGCGCCCGCCGACCACGCGGGCATAGCCTCGGCGGTCAACAACGACGTGGCCAGGGTGGCCGGGCTGGTCGCGGTGGCGCTGCTGCCGCCGCTGGCCGGCATCACCGGGATCAGCTACCTGCATCCGGCCGCGCTCGCGCACGACTTCCGGACGGCGGCGCTGATCTCCGCCGGGTTCTCCGTGGCGGGCGGGCTGCTGGCCGCCGCCACCATCCGCAACCCGAGCCGGGCCGCGTGCGAGCAGGCGACGCCGCAAGGCTCCTACTGCGCGCTGGACGCGCCGCCGCTACGCTCCCGCGGCCAGGCGTCCCGGTAGCCTGAGGCCGCGGGCATGGAAGGAGGCGCCGTGAGTGCCGTGCGGTACCGGTCAGCGAGCGCGGGCCCTTGCGGCCTGGGCGAGCGGCCGGTGGCCCGAAGGGCATCCGGACGGCGCGAACATTTAAGGAGGCAGAGTGACTGCCGGCGCTGCGGAACTGGAGGCGGTCGCCGCGGCGGCCCGGGCCGCGCGCGCCACCGTGGCCGACCTGGCCGATGTGGCGGACAAGTTCCTCGACGACGCGCTGCGCGCGATGGCGGCCCTGCTGGGCCGCCGCGCCGGCGAGGTGCTCGCGGCCAACGACGCGGACATGCGGGCGGCGCGGGCCGGCGGCATCGCCGACGCGGTGGCGGACCGGCTGCGCCTGGACCCCGCGCGGCTGGACGCGATCGCGGGCCAGCTCCGCGCGCTGGCCGAGGTGCCGGCCGGGCCGTCCCAGCGCACGGTCAGGGAACTGCCCGGCGGCCTGCTGCTCGCCGAACGGCGCAAGCCGGTCGGCGTGATCGGGGCCAACTTCGAGGCCAGGCCGAACGTGGTGACCGATATCGCCTCGCAGTTCGTCAAGTCCCGCAACGCCGGGGTGCTGCGCACCGGGTCGGCGGCGATCCGTTCCGCCGTCGCGCTTGCCGACGAGGTCATCGGTCCGGCCCTGCAGGCGGCCGGCCTGGACCCGGCCATGATCCAGCTCGTCCGCACGCCCGGGCAGGGCGCCGCCCGCGCGCTGGTCAGCCAGCCCGGCCTGATCCCGCTGGTCATCCTGCGCGGCAGCGGCGCCAGCACCCGGGCACTGGCCGCCGAGGCGGCGCGGCACGGAGTGCGCACCATGGCCCATGCCGACGGCGGGGCGGTGCTGTTCGTCGACGCCGGTGCCGACCTCGCCATGGCGGAACGGCTGATCGAGACCAGCCTGGACCGGCTCGGCGTGTGCAACCGGCTCAACCTGCTGCTGCTGCACGACGAGCTGTGGGACCAGGTGCTGCCGCGGCTGCGCCAGCTGCTGGCCCGGCTGGGGATCAGCGCCTCGCTGCCGCCGCACGCCCATCCGCTCGGCCACGAGTGGGCGCTGGACGCCGGGCGCGAGGCGACGGTGACGGTGGCCCGCGCCGCCAGCCCGCGCGCGGCCGCGGAGATCGCCAACGAGGAGACCTCGGGCCTCGCCGCGGGAATCGTCACGGCCGACGGCGACGCCGCGGCTGAGTTCCTCGGCGTGTACGCGGGCACCGGCGCGTTCTGGAACTCCAGCACCCGCCTGCTCGACGGGTTCAAGCTGCTGGCGGTGCCGGAGACCGGCATCAGCATCGACGCGGTGCCCGGCCCGCGCGGCCCGGTCACCTTCCGCGACCTGTACCTGCGCCAGTACGTGGTCACCCCGGCGGCGTAACAGCGGTCACTGCCGCTTGAGGCCGCCGATGCGCAGCGATCCGGCGCTGTGCGGCGCCAGGCCCTCCTCGGCTTCGCGGACGTACCGGACCGGGTCCTTGTCCACGGCGGGGACGCCGGCGAAGTTGCGCGTCTCGAAGGCGGCGAAGGCGACCGCCAGCTCGTGGCGGCGCTGCAGGCCGGCCAGCCTGCGGAAGTCGGTCAGGCCCTCGCGCTCCTCCTCGGCCATGTGATCGCTGTTGGCCAGGTTCGCCGCGGCGACCGCGGCGTGCCAGCCGTCGCTGCCCACCGGGTGACGTGCCACCTCCGCGACCGCGTCCCTGATCTCGTTGTGGTCGTGGATGGCGTCAACGGTTTCTTCCTCCACCCCGGCCGCGCGGCGCGCCGCCACGCCGACCTGCAGCAGCACCGGGTAAAAGATCTCCTCCTCAGCCGCCGCATGCAGCTCAAGGAACACCGCCAGCCGGTTCCACACGGCGGACAGCACCTCGGTGTCGGTGCGGCCGACCTGCTCCAGGATCGCGAACAGCCGCCGCTGCTCGTGATGGTCATCGAGGATCAGCTCAGTAATGTCCACGGTTAGCTAGCCTCCCATGCGGGCGTGCCGGCGGGACCGGCGGGCAGCGCTTGCGGTGGTGTCCGTTACGCGGCGCCTTGCTGGGGGTCGATGCCGTGCTGGCGGAGCAGGTCGCGCAGCCGCGCCACCTCGTCGCTCAGCGACGGGGAGTCCATGTGCGCCGCCCGCCACTGCTCCTGGCAGGATGCCTTCTCGTCGAGCAGCTGCTTTTCGGTGTCCCGCAGCGCCGCGGCGTCCTCGAAGTCCTGGATCTCGATGGCGGATTCCTTGTCCCGGCGGGCCTGCGCGCTCCGGCGATCGAGGTCACGCAGGTCCGGGCCGGTGCCGACCAGGTGCTCCAGGGTGGACAGCCGGGACTCGACCGAGTTGAGGCGGCTGACCAGCTCGGCCAGGAGCTTGCGGGTGGGCTGCGCCGCCTCGGCGGGACGTCCCGCGGCACGGGGCTGCCCGGGGTCGTCCTCAGCCCGGGCGGCGTCAACCAGGTCCAGGACCTGCCGCCGGACGCCGTGGTTGTCAGCGCCGAGGGCGGTCAGCACCTGGGCGGCGGCTCCCTCGCCTTCGCGGGTCAGGGCCAGCAGCACATGCTCGGTCCCGACGTAGCTCTGGCCGAGCTGCACCGCTTCGCGCAGCGCCCCCTCAAGTACCTTCTTGGCCTGCGCCGTGAACGGTATGTGCCCTCCCGGGGCCTGCTGGCCCAGGCCGACGACCTGCGCGATCTGCTGGCGGACGACATCATCGGCGATGCCCAGCGACTTCAGCGCCTGGGCTGCGATCCCGGTGCGCTCGCCGATGAGGGCGAGCAGGATGTGCTCGGCGCCGATGTAGCTGTGACCGAAGCCCCGGGCCTCTTGCTGGGCCAGGACCACGACTCGCCGTGCGCGTTCGGTGAATCTTTCGAACATGCTCCGCGCCGCCCTTCTCGCGTTCGTACCCGCTGCCGGTGAAAATCACGATACGTGGCATTCCGCGGCAAGGTAACGGCGTCATGCCGGCACGGCAGGCGGCTGCCGCGCGGGGGAGGCTCACCGGCTCGCGTTGCACACTGGTGGCATGGGCGTGCGCATCCGGGTGCCGTTGCGGGTGCTGCTGCCGTGCCTGGCCGTCGGCCTGGTGGCGATCGGCGCGGTCGCCATCGGCGTCGCCGAGGTGTCGGGCACGCGCGGCTACCTGGTGCGGCAGGCCGACAATGACCTGCTGGGCTGTGCGAAGACCATGCTCATGCGGGGTTTCGCGGCGGTGCCCGGCTCCGGGCCGGTATCCGGGCAGGTGCCCGGTTGGTGCGGCATGGAGCTGCTGAGCGACAGCGGGCAGGTCCTGATCGCCGCTGTCCCCGCTGCCGGCCGCCCGGCGGTCCCGGCCCGCGGCTCATGGCTCGCGGCGCACCTGGCGCAGCAGGTCACCGTGCCCGGCACCGGCTGGCCCTGGCGCGTGAGCGTCGAGCCAGTCCGGTACCGGCCGCAGCGGATCTTGTTCGCGTACGGGGCCGACGACGTGCAGTACCTGATCGGCCGCCGGGCGGGACCTGGCATCAGCGGCATGCTCGTCGTCATGGCACCGCTGCCGGGCGCCGGCAGCGGTGGCTGATCATGGCTGCCAGCTTGGCTGGCCGAAAGGGGGCTGCCATGCAGCCGGGAACACGGCGGATCTTGGCCACGCATTCGGGCAGCCTGCCGAGGCCGGCGGGATTCCTGGCTCTCGTGCTGGCGCGGGACGCAGGTGAGCCGGTCGATGAGGCGCAGTTCCGTGCTGGCGCGCAGGCGGCGGTGCGGGAGACCGTGCGACGGCAGGCCGATGCGGGCGTCGACGTCATCGGCGACGGCGAGATGACCAAGCCCAGCTATGCCACCTATGTCAAGGACCGGCTGACGGGGTTCGGCGGAGAAGGCTCGGTGGAGCAGATCGTCGGGTCGGTGATGGCGCTGGAGGAGTTTCCCGACTTCGCCGAGAAGCTGGCCCAGTTCATGGCGTCCGGGCCCACGATGACGCTCACCTCGTGTGACGGGCCGGTCCGCTATGTCGGGCAGGCCGCCGTGCAGTCCGACATCGAGAACCTGAAGGCGGCGATCGAGGGGGTTCCCGCGGCGGCGGCGTTCATGAGCGCCGCCTCTCCGGGCGTGATCGCCGTCTTCTCACCGAACCGGTATTACGCCAGCCAGGAGGAATACCTGGCGGCGCTGGCCGAGGCGATGCGGGAGGAATATGAGGCGATCCACCGGGCGGGCCTGGTGCTGCAGCTGGATTGCCCTGACCTGGCGATGACCGCGCCCGGCGCGGGGTCGCTGGAGAACTTCCGCGCTCAGATGGAGCTCAGCGTAAAGGCGCTCAACCACGCGCTGGCCAATATCCCCGCCGAGGCCGCGCGCATCCACGTCTGCTGGGGCAACCTCGAGATGCCGCGCACCACCGATGTCGAGCTCAAGGACATCATCGACATCCTCTTGACGGCCAAGCCGGCCGGGCTGATGCTGATGGCATCCAACGGCCGTCATGCGCATGAGTGGAAGGTCTTCCGCGACGTCAAGCTGCCGGACGGCAAGTACCTGATTCCCGGTGTCCTGGATTCCACCACCAACATCGTCGAGCATCCCGAGGTCGTCGCGGACCGGCTGATCCGCTATGCCGAGGTCGTGGGCCGCGACAACGTGATGGCCGGTACCGACTGCGGGTTCGGGACAGCCGCCGGGATGGACGTGGTGGCCCCCACCGTCACGTGGGCGAAGTTCCGGTCCCAGGCAGAAGGCGCCAAGATCGCCTCCGCGTATCTGTGGGGCTCCGCTTCCTGACCTGTGGGTAGCGCCGGGCGCGGCGCCTGTCTCGGGCCGGCGGTGCCGCCTCCGCTCACTTCGGCTCGGCCGCTCGGCGCCGGTTGTACAGGCGGATGGCCCACAGGTAGGCCGCGACAGCGATGCCGATGCTCCACGCGACGGCGGTGATGGCGTGGCCGCCGATCGCGGCGCCGGTGAGCAGCCCGCGCACGGTGTCGGCGACGGGGGTGAACGGCTGGTACTCAGCGAACTGGCGCAGGCCGGCCGGCATGGTGGCTGTGGCCACGAAGCCGCTGCTGAGGAACAGCAGCAAGAACAGGATCATCGGGGTGTTGCTGGCGGTCTCCACGCTCTTGGCGGCAAGCCCGAGCGCGACGGCCAGCCAGATCAGCGCGAAGGCGAACAGGGCCAGTATCCCGATCGCGGCCAGCCAGTGCAGCGGTCCGGCCGAGGAGCGGAATCCGAGTCCGACGGCGACCGCGGTGAGGACGGCGATGGCTGTAAGGGTCTGGATCAGGCTGCCCAGCACATGGCCGGTGAGGACGGAGGCACGGGCGATGGCCATGGTGCGGAACCGGTCGATGATGCCGCCGGTCATGTCCATGGCGACCATGATCGAGGTGCCCTGGATGGCTGAGGCCACGGTGAGGAGCATCAGCCCTGGCACCACGTAGGTGAGGTAGGCGCTGCGCCCCTGGTGGGCGCCGAGCCCGGCGCCGAGCTGGCCGCCGAAGACGTAGACGAACAGCAGCAAGACCACGATGGGTATGCCGATGAGCATCACGGTCATGGACAGGTAGCGGAGCTGGTGCTTGAGGTTGCGGCGCAGCATCACCCGCGAGTCGCTGAGCGTGTAGGCGAGCGTGGTCATGACAGCGGTACTCCTTGTGGTGCGGGGTCTGCGTTGAGCTGCGAGGTGACGTGGCTGCCGGTGACGGCCAAGAACACGTCGTCCAGGTCCGGGGTGTGGACCGTCAGCCGTTCGACGGAGATACGGGCTTGGTGCAGCTGGTCGAGCAGGCCCCGCAGCGAGTCGACGGTGCCGTCGGCCGGGACCTGGAGGGCGAGCTGGTCCTGGTCGGGTGCGGCTGCCGGAAGGAGCTCGCTCGCCGAGTGCAGCAGGCGGGGATCGGCGAAGTGGAGCCGGACGTGGCCGCCGGGAATGCGGCTCTTCAGCTCGGCCGGGGTTCCTTCGGCGACGATCCGGCCCTGGTCGAGCACCGCGATCCGGTCGGCCAGCTGGTCTGCCTCGTCGAGGTACTGGGTGGTGAGCAGGATGGTGACCCCGGCGGAGGCCAGCTCGCGGATGATCTGCCACATGGTGCGGCGGCTGCGCGGGTCCAAGCCGGTGGTGGGCTCGTCGAGGAAGATTACCTGGGGCCTGCCGACGAGAGTCATCGCCAGGTCGAGCCGTCGCCGCATCCCGCCCGAGTAGGCCGGCAGCAGCTTATCGGCGGCGGCGGTGAGGTCGAACTGCTCCAGTAACTCGGCCACCCGCCGCCGCCCGGCCGTGCGGCCGAGGTGGCGGAGATCGGCCATCAGCTGCAGGTTCTCGGCGCCGGTGAGCAGGTTGTCCACCGCGGAGAACTGGCCGGTGACCCCGATGACCGCCCGTACCCCGCCGGGGTCGGCGACCACGTCGTGGCCGGCGACGCGCATGGATCCGGAATCGGCCGGGATCAGGGTGGACAGGATGCGGACCATCGAGGTCTTGCCGGCCCCGTTCGGGCCGAGAAGCGCCACGATCGTGCCCTCCTCCGCGGTCAGGCTCACCTTGTCGAGCACCAGATGGCCCTCGAATGACTTGCACACCTCCCGGGCCGCGATCCCCGGCGCAGCGGGCACGCTTGTCATGGCCGCCTCCCTCCTTGCCGTGCGGCCGGGTCGCCGGGAAGCCCGCCCGCGGCACGCAGCGCCTCCCGTTGCGCGATCCACTCCTGCTCCAAGACCGGGAGCCGCTCCACCAGGAAATCGGAGAATGCCGCCCACTCCAGCAAGCACGGCGAACACTTGCAGTGAGTGCGCTCTGACTGCTCCGGTGGTCGTGTCTGGAGCGTAGGCCGCCAACGCCGGGCTCCCGTTGGCCTGCACCGGCAGCAGGCGCCAGGTCGTTCCGCGCATGGCGAAAACTCGCTCCATGAACTCGCGGTAGCGGGTCCGGCCGGCGAGCCAGAGCGCAACCGGCGGCATCTCCAGCACCACGTCGTCAGCCAGCAGCCGGGTCAGGCCGGCGATGTCGGCTGCCTGGAACGCCGCCAGGTAACGCTCAACCACGGCGCGCTCGTCGGGGTCGGCGGGCTCGCGCAGCTCCTCGAGCGCCGGTCCGGCGGACCGCAGGGTGGCGCGGGCCCGCTGCAGCCTGCTGTTCACTGAGGCCACGCTGCTGCCCAGAGCGCGTGCTACCTCGGCGGCAGGCAGCTGGAGCACCTCGCGCAACACCAGTACGGCGCGCTGCCGCGGAGGCAGCAGCTGCAGCGCCGCGACGAAGGCCAGCCGCAGCCCAGCGAGCTGCTCGGTGGCATCCGCGGGGTCGCCGAGCCGGGCGTCTGGGAACGGCTGCAGCCACCGGACATCGAGGTTCGCTACCAGCGGCACCTGCGGGTCGTCGCCGGCCGGGCCCAGCCCGCTCGGCAACGGCCGCCGGGGCCGTCCTTTCAGCGCATTGAGACAAACGTTGGTGGCGATCGTGTGCAGCCAGGTGCGCAGCGACGCCCGCTGCGGGTCGTACCGGTCGGCGGCCCGCCAGGCCCGCAGCAGCGTCTCTTGGACCATATCCTCGGCCTCCTCGAAGGAGCCGAGCATCCGGTAGCAGTGTGCCAGGAGGTCACCGCGGAAGGCCTCATGGCGCTGGTCCCGATCCTGCTCCCTCATCGCCCCAGCCACGCGAGCGAGGCTACCCCGGGCCCAGCCGGCAGTTCCTGCGCCGGAAGCGATGAGTTCGCTTCCCGGCCTCGGTAGGTGTTCGGTGAGTGCGGCCAAACGGGAGCCGCCACGGCAGAAGGGAGCCCGCGATGGGCGACGTCATCGTCATCCAGTTCTGCACGCTCGACGGCGTGGTCTCCGACCCCGACGGGCGCTGGGGGACCGGCCACGGCGGCTGGGCGTTCCGGTACGGTCCGGGGCCGGTCAGCGACGACAAGTTCCGCCTCGGGGCGCGAATGGAGCAGGGCGTCCAGCTCTACGGCCGGCGCACCTGGGAGCACTTCGCGCGGCTGTGGCCGGGCCGCGACGGGGACTTCGCCCGGCTGATGAACGCCGTGCCCAAGCGCGTCGCTACCCGCACCGGCATCGACGCGACCGCCTGGCCGAACTCTGCGGCGATCGACGGCGACCCGCTGGCCTGGGTCAAAGACGAGCGGACGCGGCGCGACATCGTGGTAATCGGCAGCCTGAGCCTGGTGCACACGCTTGCCGCGGCTGACCTCGTTGACGAATACCGGCTGATCACCTTCCCGACCGTCGTCGGAGACGGTGACCGGCTGTTCGCCACGGGCGCCCCCGCCGACTTCCGGTTCACCGTAGTCGAGGCCCTCGACGCGGCAGCGCTGACCGTGCTGCACCGTAACCGCGAGGACGAATCCCGGTGAGCGCTGCACGCGGTGGCCCGAACCACCCGTGCAGAGGAGCTGCAGCACACGACCGACCTGGCCACCGTGACCGCCTGGGAGCGCCGCCGCGTCCTTGGGGACCGTCGCGTCTTTCGCTACTGGACCCTTGTCGCGCTCACCGATCCCCTGTTGAGACGCCTCCCCGTCGCGGGGCGGCCGAAGGCGCGGCTGCAGTTGGGTGGCGGTGGCCGCGGCGGGTTCATGCTGCGTGACCGGTCTGTGTGCGGCGGCGCCTGCTTTTGGCTGATTGCCGGGTGTGGCGCTGTTGGAGCGCTGACCGGAGCACTGCGCGGGCCAGCCCGTCGAGGGCCGACTGGCCTGGTTCGCTGTTTTCGGCCGCGAGCAGGGCAGTATCCAGTGGTGGGCCGCCGCGTGCGGCGACGGCAGTACGGGCGGTCTGGACCATGCGGTTGATGGCGCGGCACAGCGGCAGGGATGGCTCGCAGACCCGAAGTTCGTCTCGCCAGCGAGCGCCTGGTCCGGCGTCGGCTGTCAGGGCCTCGATGCTGGTGGGCGCGAAGGCCAGCGCTTCGGCCAGAGCTTCGGCCCATGAGGTCAGGATGGTGAGTTCATCGGCTGTCAGCATGGGCGGCGGTGCTGGGCCGGCTGGTGCATGGGCTGGCTGTGTGCTGGTGGTGGATGCCCGGATCTGCCGGGCGGTGACGCCGGAGAATTCGCTGCCGTCGTGGCCGGGCCGGCGCCCGTCGAAGCTGCGGCTGACCGCGGGGCTGACGTTTGCCGACAGCAGGATGCCGTGGGCGCGACGGTCAAGCGGAATCTCTCGCACGTCCTGGCCGGGGCCCTTCCACAGCGCGACCACGGGCGAGGGATGGTGCCCGGGTGGCCGTGAGCGCTGCGCCATGCCAAAGGAGGTCAGTGTGAGCACCGCCGAGCCGGGGTCATCGGCTAGGACGCCGGCGTACCGGGCTCCCCACCTGGAGCTGAGCTGGGGGCCGTCGAGGAGTGGTGCCACCACGATGGTGGGGCCGACGGCGCGTATGACGCCGGCCACCTCGTCGGTTTGGGCGAGGTCCTCGCAGACCAGTGAGGTCAGCGTGACCCCGCCACCCAATTCGACGAACTGGACCGAGCGGCGGGGCACTTCCATCGCTTCCCACCAGCGGATGTGCGGGTGCAGCGCGCCGGCCAGGTGGTATTGGCGGATCTGGGCGTCGTCGAGTGACCAGCGGTGGTGCTTGTCTTGCCGGATGTGCGTCCACCGCCCGTCGACCGACACGCCGATGTGCACCCAGTTGCGTGGGAACCGGCCCGGCTGTGCGGGGTGCTCGCGGACCCCGGTGATCAGGGCGGTCACTTGGTGCCGGGCCAGGACAGCTTCCAGGCCGTCGATCTCGCCGTGGTCCACCGCGCTTTCCGGCAAGATGACGACGTCGACGGTGCCGCCCTGGTCCCGGGCTGCGGCAAGGGTCCGGTCCGCGAGGTCTAGGTCGAGCGGTTCGCAAGGGGTGAACTCGAAGAAGCCGAAGGGGTCGTTGGCAAGCCATTGCAGTGGCCCGGCTACCGGGCGGAAGTCTGACTCCCGGATCCGCAAGGGCCAGGGCAGGAGCAGGTAGTTGAGTTTGGTGACAGACGGCCGCGTGGTCAGGCCCCGGGCGGGCGCCTTGTGCCAGCGGGCTTCGACACCGGGCACCTGGACTGCGGCGTGGCGGGAGAGCACACGCGCCGAACTCCCCGACGCAGGCGTACCGGCCTTTGGCAGCACCCGGATCAGGCATGCCGGGATGCGGCCCAGGGATCCAGTCCTGGCGAGCAGTTCCCGGGCACGGGCCCGGTACCGCACACCGTCCGCCCCGGCTGCGCAGACAGCGACGCCCAGCCCGGCGCACGCCTCGTCCGCGATCGCGTGCAGGGTCAGCAGCGCCTGGCACAGCCGCCAGTCCCGGCTTTCGGTGAGCTCGCTGAGCGGGGCCCCAACCCGGGCGCGGAGGGCCTTCCACTCCTGGGCCAGCAGGCCCGGGATAGCCACGTCGGCGTTCTCGGCCCGGGCGCTCCATTGCCTGGCCGCGTCTGTGACCGCGTCCGGCCATTCCGGCAGGCTGGCCGGCGGCCAGTGCGCACCGGCTGGCGGGGACAGGGCGAAGCGGTAGGCCTCCGAGCGCTGGAGGATCACCTCGGTCAGCGCGAGCAGATCCGGCGGCCATTCGAGCAGGTCGTCGCCGATTGCAGTGCCCGTCACTGCCTGCCACGCTGAGGCCACTGTCGGCTCGGTCAGGGCATGGCTCCAGCCGGGATCAACGCGGGTCAGCGCCGGGGCGGCCGGGAGTGTCAGCAAGGCAGGCATGGCTGCTCCTGGTAGGCAAGGCTGGCGGCTGCCAGGTTGCGGGGTGACGCCCTGTGGCGTGCTTCGGCGGTCAGCCCGAGCGCGAGCACGGCGGTCAGGGCGGGGACCAGGTAGACGGGCTCGACGATCGCGCCCATGAACACCAGGCCCATCGCGGCCAGGGCGGTCGCCACCCTGATGGCCCTGGCCAGCGGGGTCATCTTCGTGGACGGCAGCAGGACGCTGGCCAGCAGGCAGACGCTCACCCCTCCGTAGAGGGCGGCCCTAGGGGCCACCGCGATCGTGCTGGCTCCGTCGGCGGCGAGAATGGCGATGTGCAAGCCGGCGCTGGCCGCGGCGATGCCCGCCACCAGCGGCAGATTGAGCGCGGTGAAACGGGCGATGGCCGCCGGACTGTTCAGGGCGCAGCGATCGGCGGCGCTGAGCCAGGCCCACCACAGGGCGGCCAGCGTGATAAGCGCCGCCGTGAGCACGATGGCCAGCGGCAGGCTCCAGGGACGCGCGGCGGCGGCGCTGATGAGCCGGGCCATCGACTCTCCCAGCACGATCAAGACGAAGATCTGGAACCGGTCGGCGAGGTGTGCGCTGTTCAGCGGCAGCCGGCGCCGTGGCGCCAGCATAGCCAGGGCACCGGCGGCGTCGGTAAGCAGCGCCGCGCCCCACAACGCATATCGCGCGGAGCCGCCGACGGTGAGGGAGACGAGCCACAGCGCGCCGCCGGCGCCGAACCAGATGAGGTAGCAGCTGTACAGCGGCCGGGTGGCCGGCAGGTGCCGCCAGGCCCGGGCGTACAGCAGCAGTTGCAAGCCGCGCAGGCAGACGAAGATAACGACGAACCCGGCCGGATGGCCGGTGAGGACTCTGGGTGCGCTGGCGGCCAGAGCGACACACAGCAAGATCGCCACCAGGATGGAGATCCGGTATGCCGCGTCTTCGGTCTCGTGCCGGTCGGCGTAGAACGTGAACTGTACCCACAGCCACCAGATTGGAGTGAACAACGCGGCGAAGCCGGCCAGGGCGCCCAGGCCGGGATGGCCCTGGAATGCGCCGGCGAGCTGGCCGACGGCCCCGGCGAAGGCGAGGTCGAAGAACAGTTCCAGCCAGCTGGCGCGCCGCTCATCGCGGTGGTGGCCGTCGGCGGTCCGCAGTGCCGGATGGCCCAGATGCACCGCACGACGGTGCCGGGGGCGCATCGGCTGACCGGGGTGGGTCACGGGACGGCGGGCGGGGCGGACTTCAGGCGTGGCGGCCAGCGCGGCCAGCGTGCCGCGGTGAACGTCGGTGGCGGTCACGGGAGGTGTTTCTCCTTAAGTTCTGCCGGTCTTGCTCGGTGTGGCCTGGCGGGCCTGGTCTAGCGGTGGTAATCCGCACCCGAACCTGCGCGTGCCACGTCGAATCAGTGATATCCGGCGGCGCGGCGCGGCCGCTTCACCCGTACGGGCCAGATTCACCGGGCGGCGGCAGATGGCCTGGCCGGGCCAGGCTCACACCAGCCCGGCGCTTACGCCCCAGGCCGCGGCCGCGGCGCGGGAGGACAGGCCGAGCTTGCGCAGGATGTTGGCCAGGTGCCGGTGGACGGTGTGCTCGCTCAGGAAAAGCCGCCGGGCGATGTCGCCGTTGCTCAGTCCCTGCGCGACCAGCTTCAGTACGTCCAGCTCGCGGGGCGTCAGCACCGTCACGGCCTCCCCCGACACCGCAGCGTCCGGTTCGCTGCCCAGCGCACCCGCGCGTTCGGCCTGCATCCCTGGCCGCGCCTGGTGAGCCGCGCGCGGCTGCCCGGCCGCTGCGTCCGCGCGGCCGAGCGCCGCGAGCACCTGCGCCAGGTCGAGGATGCGGCCCGCGGCGTATGCGGCGTCGAAGGCCCCGTCGCCCATCGCAGCGCGCAGCCGCTGCCGGTCCAGGCCGGCCAGCCGGGCTTCCAGCGGCTGGAGGACGTGGCCCAGGTCCGCCAGGGCCTGGTCGGCCGCGCCGTGCAGCCGGGCCGGCCAGCCCGGGCCACCCCCGCCGCGGCCGGCCAGGGCCAGGCCGAGCAGCGCGTAGGCGGTCATCGACCTCATCCCCGTGCGCCGGGCCAGGTCGAGCGATTCGGCGAACAAGGCCCCGGCGGCGTCCGGCGAGCCGCCGAGGTACTCGGCCAGGCCCAAATGGAACATCGTGTGGACGATGCTGTACCGGTCGTTCAGCGGGCGGCCGATGTCCAGCGATTCGGCCAGGTGGCGGCGGGCGGCGTCCAGGTCGCCCGCCGACAGCTCGTAGTAGGCCAGGTTGCCCAGCATCTGCCCCACCCCTAGCAGGTCGCCGGCCTGGCGGAAGAGCCGCAGGGACTCGGCCGCATCGCGGGCCGCGCCCGCATGGTCCCCCTCAACGTCTGCGGCGTATGACCGGGCGGACAGCAGGCGGGCGGTCAGGTAGGGTTCCCCGAGGCGGCGGGCCAGGCCCAGGCCCTGCTCGATGACCAGCAGCGCGGCGCCAGGTTGCCCCTGGCGCAGCAGGATGACAGCGCGTATTCGCAGCAGCTCGGCGACCAGGTAGTCATCGCCGGCCGCGCGGGCGATGCCCAGCGCCTCCTCGCAGTATCTCTCGGCGATCGCGTAACCGCCCGTCTGCTGGAGGAGGCGGGCCGCTGCGGCCAGGGCTCGGGCGCGCGGCAGCGTCGCCTCCTGGGCGGCCGGAGCGTCCAGCAGCGCCCGCAGCGCGTCGGCTCCCTCGGCGGCGTGCCCGCGTGCCCGCCAGTACACCCGCAGCGAGGCGGCCAGCCGCAGGCCCGGCTGGGGGTCGGGCTGGGTCAGGCTGACGGCGATCGCGGCGCGCAGGTTGCCCAGCTCGGCGTCGAGCCGGTCCAGCCAGGCGGCCTGACCGGGCCCCACCAGCTGCGGGGCGGCCGCCTGGGCCAGGGCCAGGTAGTAATCGCGGTGCGCGACCCGGGCGGCCCCGGCCGCCGCCGGGCCCAGCGCGTCCAGGCACCCGGCCGCATACTGC
>JAFAPY010000406.1 GCA_019246795.1 Streptosporangiaceae bacterium
AGTCCGACGACTTGGCGGCATCCGAGCAAGAAAGCGGCCCGAACCACCGGCACGACACGCCGAGTGGTCCCATCACTGGCAACCAGGTGGTCCCATCCCCGTGGCAGAAAACCCCTCAGACAGGTCCCATGATCATGGCAGGCGACAGCAGCCATGCCGGGGTGGCTGATAGTGGCGTGCGGCATTTGCCTCGTCATCCCTTTGGCCCGACTGGCTGCATTGGTGCTTGCCGCCGGGTTGTGCGTGATCCAGCCGGCCAGGGTCCGCCGGGCGGCTAGCGCATGGAAGGGCGGCAAATCGCACCGCGCTTCCGACAGCCTCTGTGCCCAGACATCGAAATCAGCGGCACCGGATTCAGCTGGGGCCGGACGGGCTGGCGGCTGAGGGCTTCTTGCCGGCCGCCGCGGCTCGCCTTGGCGTGCCGACGAGGATTCTCCCCGCACCGTGGCGGGCGCCGAGCTGCTGAGATGGCGGGCGGCCGCTGCGGGTGGCTTACGCTGCGGGTATGGGAGAGATCCGGATGGGCACGGCCGGGTGGACGGACAAGACGCTGGTCGCCTCCGGCTGGTACCCGCCTGAGGCGGACACGCCGGAGAAACGGCTGCGGTTCTACGCACGCCAGTTCCCGCTGGTGGAGGTGGACTCCAGCTACTACGCGCTGCCTGCGGAGCAGACCGCGGCGGCGTGGGCGGAGCGGACCCCTGCCGGGTTCATCTTCAACGTCAAGGCGTTCAGCCTGTTCACCCAGCATCCCACCCCGGTCAAGGCGCTGCCGGTGGACCTGCGCGACGCCGCGGGCAAGTCCGGCAAGGCCAGGGTCTACCGCAAGGATGTCGACGCCGAGGTGGCCGACCAGGCATGGGAGCGGTTCCTTGCCGCGCTGGAGCCGCTGCGCCGGGCCGGGAAGCTCGGCGCGATCCTGCTGCAGTTCCCGCCCTGGTTCCCCATCTCCCGGAGGAACAAGGACTACATCCTGGCCTGCGCGCAGCGGGCTGCGCCGGACCGGGTCTGCGTGGAATTCCGCAACTGCACATGGATGACGCCGGATAACCAGGCCGAAACGCTGGAGTTCCTGGCGTCGCACCAGCTGCCGTACGTGTGCGTGGACATGCCGCAGGGCTACTCCAGCTCCATTCCCCCGGTGCTGGCTGCCACCAGCGACCTGGCGCTGGTCCGCATGCACGGCCACTCCGACAAATGGGACAGCAAGGACATTCAGGAGAAGTTCGGCTACCGCTACTCCGAGAAAGAAATGGAAGAATGGGCCGCCAGGATCCGCGGCCTGGCCAAGGACGCCGAGCTCACCGACGTGGTGTTCAACAACTGCTACCGCGACTACGCCCAGGTCAACGCCCGGCAGCTCGCCGACAGGCTCGCCGCCTGATCAGCGCCGCGCTGAACGCCAGCGCGAAGAACTCTGCGTTCATCGCCGACAGCCAGCGTCTGTCATCGTCAGCTCCCGGGTGGCGGCGTGAGGCACCGGTAAGGCCCAGCAAGTCAGCCGCGAACGTGATGAGGCCAACGCCCTTCCTTCCTGCCGCCCCATGCCCGCTGACCTATAGTGCCGCCGTCATCGTGCCTCCCACGTCGCGCGATGACCGGATGTTGTACTGCGGTCCGTCGCTGACCTATGCGATCGATCCGACCTCCTGCGGCCCGCCGGAGCATCCTCCTGACAGGGTGAAACCGGAGGCGTGTAGGCCGCTAGCTGGGGACGCCACGCTTGGCGCCGCTCCGCGGTCGGCCATGCTCGTTACGACAGAGCCGTCCGACCGGGAATCATCCGGGTGGGATGATGTGCGCACCCGCCACGCTGCCGCAACATCCAAGCCGCTAGCTCGAAACGGGAAGGTCTGGCCGTGGACAAGGTCACGCAGCCTAGCGACGTCGCACGGGCCGCCGATGCTGGCCGCGGCAAGGACGCGGGCCCGCACCCGGAAGCCTTCGGCCACGCAAGACGGGAGACCCGGCAATGGTGCTCGACCTTCTCCTGATCGGCGTGGCGATAGCGCTCGACCCGTTGCCGCTGACGGCCTTCTTGATCGTGCTGCCCTCACGGCGCGGCACGATCAAGGGCGCGGCGTTCACCTTCGGCTGGCTGGTCTCGCTGGCCATCGTGGTCACCATCACCGTGCTGGCCACCGGCAACAACCCGCCCCGGCCGGCCACCGCCCCGTCGCTGGCCTCCCTGGCGGTCAAGATCGCCCTGGGCATGATCCTGGTGGTGATCGCGCTCCGGCACATCCGGGCCCGGGGCCGCCCCAGGCCGCCCAAGAAACCCCCCAAGTGGCAAGAGCACGTGGACAGCATGTCGCC
>JAFAPY010000093.1 GCA_019246795.1 Streptosporangiaceae bacterium
TCGAGCAGCGTCCGGGCCAGCCGGGCGGAACGCTCGTCGAGCTGGCGGTAGGTCACGGGCCCGTCGGCGTCGATCAGCGCCACCCGGTCCGCGTGCTCGCGCAGGCAGTCACGGAAGCCGTCGAACAGCGGGCGGTCCCGCCAGTACCCCCGCTCGCGGTACCGGGCCGCGAACTCCGGCGGGAACGGCGTGACACCCTCGAGCATGCGGCTCCTCCCGGGCGACGATGACTGCCTACTCAGGTAGGTATGAGAAGCCTAACGGAGCCGGTTCACGCCGATCGTGAAGGTGGCCCGTTATACCTGCCGGACGCGCCGGGCGGGCCGCGCGGCGGCCAGCGCCATGAAGCCCATCGAGACGCAGAAGAGGCCACAGTGGCCTTGACGACTGCTCCAGGACGGCGGATGCTCCCCATAGAGTGCACCACTCTGCAACACCACGAGGAGGAGATCATGCGCATCTGGTTCGTCGCCAAGGATCCTGACAGCGTGCCGGACCAATCACCGACCCTCTACAAGACCGACCGGGACAGCTGGCTCGTGCAGGGCTGGGTCGTCACCGACCCCGCCGCGCTCGCCGCGATGAACATCCCTGAGGGGGAAACGGTCGTGGAAATCCCCGACCGGCTCGTTCCCTTCTTCCGGGAGGGTTAGTGGGGCTGGAATATGAGGAGTTCGGCGCCCTCTTCCCGCAGGTCAGACGCGAAGCCCTGCACCTGGAGATGCGGGACTCCTATGGCACCGAGGCCGAGGTCCCGCACTTGGCGAAGTGGGCCGCGGGAGAGCCCTACGACCTCGGCTGGCTCCAGCCGTGGTGCACGCTCGTCCGCGATGCCACCACGACCGGGAAGGTTTTCCGGCGGGTAAGGGTCGTGTCCGAGCCGCTGAGCGACTACCAGCGCTGGGCGCACGGCCTCACCGCGCCGATGGTCGACGCCGGGGAGGACATCCGGTGGGTGCCCCGCGCCCGGGTGTCGGAGCTCATGTTCCCCGGCAACGACTTCTGGCTGTTCGACGACGGGTTGCTGGTGTTCCTGGTGTTCGCCGGAAACGGCCTGGTCGTCGACCGGCCCGCCAGGACCGATCCCGGCCTCATCGCCCGCTGCCGGGCATCGTTCGAGGCTGTGTGGGCGCTGTCTATCCCGCACCGCGAGTACGCGCCCGATCTGAGCTGATACAACAGCGCTGTGCCCGGCGAAGACGTTCAGCAGGCGAAGGAGGCGTTCGGCGCTCGCCTGCGTGAGCTGCGTCAGGAAGCCAGCCTCACCGGGCGGGCGCTCGCGCGGCTCACCGGGCTGCATTACACGAAGGTCAGCCGGGTCGAGAACGGGCGGCAGAGCGTCACCGACGCGGAGATCCGCGCGTGGTGCGCGGCCTGCAGCGCCAGCGATCGGGTACCCGAGCTGATCGCGATGGCTCGCACGGTCGACTCGTTGTACCGGGAGTGGCGCCGCCAGACGCGGGCCGGGTTGCGTCACCTCCAGGAGTCGTCGGCACCGCTTTATGAACGGACACGGCTGTTCCGGATCTATGAGCACACCGCACTGCCGGGCCTGTTCCACACCGCCGAGTACTCGACGGAGATCATGAGCTACTGGGTGCGGTTCCTCGGGCTGCCCGATGACGCCGAGGCCGCCACCGCGGCCAGGCTCGCCCGGCAGAAGGTGCTGCGCAGCGGCCGCCGCCGGTTCGTCGTGGTGCTGGCCGAGCAGGTGCTGCGGACCCGTCTGGGCACGCCGCAGGTGATGGCGGCGCAGCTGGAGCACCTGCTGGAGGTGATGCGGCTGCCGAACGTGAGCGTCGGGATCATCCCGGCGATGGCGGAGCGGTACACGGTCGCCCAGGTGCCCTTCTGGATCTGGGACGACGCGCGGGTCACCATCGAGACGGTCTCGGCGAGCTTGGAGATCACCCGCCCGGACGAGATCGCCCTGTACGCCACGGTGTTCGATCAGCTCCGCCAGTCTGCCGTCTACGGCTCCCATGCGCGTGAGCTGATCGGCGAGGCGATCGCTAATCATCTGCAACCTTCTGCAACTTCCTAGCGCCAGCGCGACCCTCACGGCTTCACTGGCGGTACTGGTTCCATCAGGTATCGCGCGACTGGCACACGTGAGGGAGAGCTCACCATGGGGACGGGCAGTGTCAAGACGACTCAAGGGCACGCCGTGAGGTACCGCGAGGACAAGCCCGAGGACCTGGCCAGGGCCCGCGGGGAAGTCCCTGCTATGTGCGGTTTTTCGTGCGCCACGCTCCCGTCAGCGCACCGTGGCGGGCGCGGTG
>JAFAPY010000219.1 GCA_019246795.1 Streptosporangiaceae bacterium
AGGGTAGGCCTCTGCGATCAGCGAAAGGGTCAAGGATGACATGACGGCGCCGCCGATTCCCTGGATCACCCGGAAGCCGATCAGCATGTCTCCCGAAACCGACACAGCGCAACCGACCGAGGCAAGCGTGAACAGAGCGACTCCGCTGATGAAAATGCGCTTGCGCCCGAAATGATCGCCCAGCGCCCCGCCCGTCGGTATCAAGGCGGCCAGGGCCAGGGCATAGCCGCTGACAACCCATTCCAGTCCCGCGGGCGACAGGCGCAGCTCGTGCTGCATCGACGGAAGGGCAACGCTCACGATCAGGACGTCGAGCACCATCATGCCCTGAGTCGTGCATGCCGCTGCGAGCGTCAGCCGCTGCCGGGGCCTGGTACCCAGCGTCATAGCCTAAGCCCGCCTGACGTTACCGGAGGCCCGGCTCGGCTGGCGTGATTCACCGGACCGGCGGAGTGCCGTGGGTATGGAACGACTCGATGGTCTTCAGCCCCCAGGCCTGGCCCTTGGCACGCTCGGCCTCGGTCCAGGTGATCGTGCGCCAGTCCGGCGCCAGGACCAGCCGCGCCACTGGGTTGCACAGCTCGATCCTGTTGCCGCCGGGCTCGTAGACGTAGAGGAAGAACGTCTGCTGGATCGCGTGCTTGTGCGGCCCGGTCTCGATGAACACGCCGCGGTCCAGGCAGATGTCCGCCGCGCGCAGGATGTCTTCTCTGGTGTCAGGGGCGAACGCGACGTGATGCAGCCGCCCGGTGCTGCCGGTCCAGTCCTGGGTGTAGACCAGCTCGTAGCCCTTGCTGGTGAAGTGCAGCCACTGGGCGGAGATGGCGCCATCGTCGAGCACGACCTGCTCGGTGACCCGCCCGCCGAGCACGTCACGGGCGAAGTCGCCGCTGGGCGGCACGTCGCGGGCCAGGAAGTTCACGTGGTCCAGCCGCCGCACGCAGACGCCGCGCCCCGGGTAGGCCTGGGCCTGGTTTTTCAGCGACGGCTTGAGCTGCGGCGGCGGGACGTACCATTCGCTGTCCCAGTACAGCTCCATCTCGTGCCCGTCCGGGTCGCGGAACAGGTAGGTGGGGCCGAGGCCGGGGTCGCCATCTTTCCAGCCGATGCCCAGCCCCGCCTGCTTGACCGCGGCCACCCGGCGCTCGAGGGCGGCCTGGCTGGACGCGCGCAGCCCGACCCGGCGGATGCCCGAGGTGTCGTGCGCGGTGAGCTTGACCGTGTGATGCTCATAGTCATCCCAGGTACGCAGGTAGACGGAATTGCCCTCGCGGCCGTTCTCCGTCAGGCCGAGCACGTCGACGAAGAAGCGCAGGCTCGCCTCCGGCTCAGGCGTCAGCAGCTCGATGTGCCCCAGATGCGCCACCTCGTGCAGCGGCGGCCGCGTCGCTCCTGGTGCCTGCGGGTCCTGCGATCCCGGCATGGTCACCTCCGGGGGAACACGGTGCCGTCGTAGAGCTTGCGTGCGGTGCGCACCACCCCCGAGCGGATCACCTTCGGTGGCTGGCTCGCCTGGTCCACCTCGGCTTCGACCTGGAGGTGGCCGGTCGGGTGCTCGACGTCGAACCTGGTCTGCCCCGGCTTGATCGCGGCCAGGTCATGCCCGACCGCTCCGTGGAGCACGGTCGCCGTGGCCACGCTGACCGCGCCGAGCACCCCAATCGACTCGTGCACCCGCACCGGGATGAAGGTTCTCGTGCAGATCGTCCCTCCATCGGCCGGCGCCGCGACCAGCGAGACCTTCGGCACCGATGCCGCGGACACGTCGCCCAGCCCCATCAGCCGCCCGGCTGCCAGCCGCAGCGCCTGCACCCGGTGGCCCAGCTCCTCATCCGCCTCGAGCTCGGCGACGGTCTCATACCCGGTACGGCCGAGGTCGGCGGCGGCGACCACCACCACCGGCATGCCGTTGTCGACGCAGGTGACGCTGAGGCCGTCGACGACGTCCGCGACCCGTCCGGTGGCCAGCAGCGCGCCGGTGGCTGATCCCTCGGTCCCGGCGAAGCCGAGCACGACGGCCGCGGCCGTCCCCGGTACGCCGGAGATGGCCGTGTCGCCGTCGTAGTCCACGACGCCGTCCGTTGCCGGGAACGATGCGGTGGCCACGCTGCCCGAGTTAACCATGTGGATCCGGACCGGCGCCGACCGGACCAGGCCCCGCTCGACGGCGAAAGGCCCCACGCCGGCCAGCAGGTTGCCGCAGTTCTGCCGGTCGGACACCGTGGCCTGTTCCACCCCGACCTGCAGGAACAGGTAGTCGACGTCTGCGTCCTCGCGCGCCGAGCGGGAGATCACGGCCACCTTGGAGGTCAGCGGGTGCGCCCCGCCGATCCCGTCGACCTGCCGGGGGTCCGGGCTGCCCATGATGTGCAGCAGCAGGTCATCGCGTTCGGCCGGGTCCTTCGGCAGGTCCGCGGCCAGGAAGTAGGCGCCCTTCGACGTGCCGCCGCGCATGAGCATGCACCGTACTCCGGTGCTCGACCCTGCCCCGGACAAGGGAGGCAGCGTTGCCGCATCCCCGCTCTTCGGGCGCGGCGCGTCGGGCTTCCTGTCTTCGGAGCGGGCCGCGTAGTCCCCGGCGCCGACGTACTCGACGCCCCGCGCGGCGAGCTTGGCCCGCAGGCCGTACAGGTCCAGTCCCAGCTGGCCGCCGGCCAGGTCCCTGCGGGCCTGCTCCTCCTTCGCCACCCGGGCGCGCGCGGCGCTCAGCGCCGCCGTGACCTCGCCGCGCGGCACGCACACCACGCCGTCGTCGTCGGCGATGATCGCGTCGCCCGGCCGGACGATCTGGCCGCCCACCGACACGGGCACGTTCACCGCGCCCGGGGTCTCCTTGACCGTGCCCTGCGCGCTGACCGCGGCAGACCAGACGGGGAAGCCCATGGCCCGCAGTTCGGCCACGTCCCGGATCCCGGCCTCGATGACCAGGCCCCGGACGCCCCGTGCGGCCAGGCTGGTCGCCAGCAGCTCGCCGAACATCCCGTCCGCGCACGGCGAGGTCGTGGTCACCACGAGCAGGTCACCGGCCTGGCACTGTTCCGCCGCGGCGTGGATCATCAGGTTGTCGCCGGGCCAGCACAGCGCGGTGACCGCGGTGCCGCCGGTCCGCACGCCTTCGGCGATCGGCCGCAGGCCGGGGCCGAGATACCCGGCCCGGCCGATCGCCTCGTGCACAGTGGCCGCGCCCAGCCCGGCGAGCTGGTCGACGATGGCCAGGTCCGCCCGCGGCACGCCGGTGACGATGACGTTGCGCATCAGGCGAGCCTGCCGGTGACCTGGGGGAACACCCGCATGTAGGCCTCGCCCATGGTGGCATGCGGGAGCCCGAGGTTGGGCCCCGCGTTCCGCCTGAGCTGCGTGCCGCGGCGCCTGGCCAGGTCGGTGTAGTACTCCCACAGGTGCTGCTGGGCCGCCATGCATTCCATGGCCTTGCGCTTGGCGTCGAAGGCGGGCGTGATGTCCAGCAGCACCTCCGGCTTGAAACCGCACATTTCCGGCTGGTGCGGCTCGAACAAGAACACCGGCGGCGCGCCGATCGGCTCGCCGGGGGCGGGGTAGCCTGCCGCCTGGGCCAGCACCCGCGCCCGCAGTGCCATCTGCCCGGCTGCGGGATGGTCGGCGTTGTACGGATCGGCGAGCATGTGGGTGAGCACCACCGTGGGACTGACCTCCCGGTACACGCCGACGATCCGGTCGGTCAGCTCGTCGGACTCACGCAGCGGGTAGTCCCCGGCGTCGAGGAACTCGATCTCCGCGCCGAGGACCGCAGCGGCGCTGCTGGCCTCGGCCCGGCGCAGCGCCTTGATCTCCTCCAGCGTCTTGCCCGCCCGCCAGGCGCTCGCCGATTCGCCGCGCTCGCCGTAGCTCAGGCAGAGCACCGTGACCCGGTTTCCCTGCGCGGCGGCCAGCGCGATCGCGCCTCCCGCCCGCCAGACGAAGTCGGCGGCGTGCGCGCTCACCACGAGCATGGACTCCTGGGTACTCGGCCCGCTCTGCCGCGCTCGCATGGGACGATGCTAACCGCGCTGTCTCCTACGCCACCTGGGCGTGCCGGATCTGCGTGCCGCGAAGCCGTCGCTCGTTCTGTCTGAATGGCTTTTTCTGCAGAACGGCCTGTGCTGCGTGGCCCCAGCCAGTGGTCGGCTATTCGCCGAGGAACCGCAGCACGTCGGCGGCGTCGGCGGCCAGCGCCGCCTGGGTCCGGGTGTCCAGCGGGGCCAACGGTGCTAGCGAGACCTGGCCGCCCGCGATGGTCCAGGTCGCCACGGCCCGGCCTCCGGCCAGCGCGAACGGCCGGAACAGCCCGTTGACCGTGACGATGCGCCGGTGCGGGCCGACGATAGGATCCCGGGAGGCCCAGCCGAGCAGTAGCGGCTCGAACGGGCCCAGCAGGCGCGGGGGCGGCAGCGCGGCGGCCGCCCGCTGCGGGCTGGCTGGCAGCTCGGCCAGGCCGTCCTCACGCTGGGTCGCGCCGCACCGGGCCAGGCCGATCCGGGCATCGCGCAGGCCGATGCCCGCCCAGCGGGCGAGGTCACGGTCGGCTGCGGGGGCGTGCCCGGCGAGATATCGCCGGGCCAGTTCGCCGAGCGCCGCCTCGCCGCTCATCGCCGGCGGCGGTGTGCCGAGCCAGTCCTGGACCAGCACGAACGCCTGGTCCCGTGCGCTGACCGGGCCGCGCACGACCAGGCCCCTGATGGTGGCCAGCGCCAGGATGTGCACCATCGCCTGGCCTTCGGTCCGCACTCCGGCAGCGGCGACCCGCTCGCGGAGCTGAGACCGGGTCAGCGGGCCGTCGGCGGCCAGCGCCGCCTGCACGGCGGCCACCGCCCGCTCCGCGTGCTGCGGCGGCACGCCCTCCTGCGCCAGCCGCCGGGAGTTCCCGGCGCGCAGCTGCGGCGTGGTCAGCGGATGCAGCCACCAGTAGTCCTCGGTGCAGACCATATGCAAGGTTCCGCGGTTCAGCCAGGTGATGATCAGCGAACGCCGGGTGAGGGCAGAATCGACGTCTGAGGCGGACAATCCCGCCGAACGCGCCCGGACCGCAAGCCGCGCGCCACGCAGCTCTTGCGCCTGGATCGCCAGCAGCCGCACGGCAACCTCCTCAGCGCTGGCCGCCGGGCCGCCGCACAGCAGCTGCGCCGCGCATCGCTCCGCGGTCACCGCCAGATCATCGGGCCGCGCGGCCGCTCGGGGTTCTGAAGGGCTCACCGGCGCTGACTCTACCCGTGGCAGGTCGCGATGGCAGGCTGAGATTATGAGCGCAGGTTTCAGCGGTGAGGTCGTGGAGTTCTACGCGAAGTACCGCCGCGGCTATGCGCAGGACGTGATCGGCTGGCTGGCGGAGGCGTTCGCCTTGGCGGACCACGGCGTCGTGCTCGACCTGGGCTGCGGCACCGGCCAGCTCACCGTCCCGCTCGCGGCCCGCGCGCACGCGGTCATCGGCATGGACCCCGAGCCGGATATGCTGGCCAGGGCGAAGGATACGGCTGCCGGGCACGGCTGCACGAACATCACCTGGCTGCTGGGCTCGGACCGCGACCTCCCCGCACTCGCCGGGCTGCTCGGAGAGCACACCCTGGCCGCCATCACCATGGCCAACTCGATTCACCTACTGGACTACCAACGGCTTTTCGGCGCGGCCCGGCCGCTGCTTCGGCCCGGCGGCGGCATCGCGGTGCTGGCCAACGGGACGCCGCTCTGGCGGCAGGACAGCGCCGCCTCCGGGGCCTTGCGTGCCTGCCTGGAGCAGTGGTTCGAGGTGCAGCTGGTCAGCGGGTGCGGCACCGACCAGCAGTCCCGCCGGGAGTACGCCGCGGCGCTGAAAGCCACGGGATACGTTGAGGTCCGGGAGACGGTCCTGATCGACCGCGAGGACGTGCTTGACGTGGAGCACGTCATCGGCAACCTCTACTCGGCGATTCCCGCCCGCCAGCTCCCGCCCCCGCAGCGGCGGCCAGCCTTCGAAGAACGCATCCGGCAGGCGCTCCCGGACGGGGTATTCGCCGAGCGCGTCCGCGTGTCAGTGCTCACGGGCCGCGTCACGCTCGCCGGTGAGGTCACCTGAGGCCGCAGGTACGGGCACGGCCGCCAAACCGGATGCGGTTTCACCCGCCGAGCACCTGCCCGTCCGCGACGTGACGCGGACCGGTCACCCGCACATCGCCTAGCACTACCACGTTCGCACCGAAGCTGACGTCGCCTTCCACATCGAACCGCCGACAGCGGCGCAGCGACGGCGCCCCGGCCGGGAACCGCTGCTCGAAGCCGGGCAGCAGTTTGAAAAAGTCCTTGTCCAGCGTGACCACCGGCCCCGGACCGTCGAAGCTGGGCTTCATCTGCCCGTCGCTGGTGAGCTCGTACGCGTCGGAGCGCACGACCAGCAGGTCGTCGGTGGTCTTCACCGGGGCGAACCGCGAACGGGGGACGTGGAGTGCCCGAGCGCCGGGAATCGAGCCGATCGCCGCGCCCATCGCCGACTCGAGCTGGATCACCGGGGTGCTCGCCGGGTCGCGCGGATCGACGGTCTTGCGGTTGACGATCAGCGGCAGAGCCGGTGCCGACGGATCGGCGGCTTGCAGGTCCTTCAGCGCGCGCAGGTCGATCCAGATGTTGTTGGTGTTGTACCAGCGCCACCGCTCGACGTCGGTGAACGAGGTGTCGCCTTCAGGCACCTGGGCGGTCTCTCGCAGCACCACCCGGCCCCGGTAGCGGGCGAGGTGGCCGCCCTTGCGGTCCGCCGGCGTGCCGCGTACCGCCTCCAGCGCGAACGGCACCTGCTCTGCGGCCAGCCATGCGGCGATCCGGGCGTCGGCGACCGCGCCGAGGTTGTCGGAGTTGGACACGAAAGCGTAGCGCAGCCCGGCGTCGAGCAGGGCGTCGAGCGTGCCGGACGCCGCCAGCGCGGGGTAAATGTCGCCGTGCCCGGGCGGGCACCACTCCAGCTCCGGGTCTGCAGGCCAGGCCACCGGCTGCAGGTCATCGGCACGGATCTTGGGCTCGCGGCCCTGCAGGAAGTCCGGCGGCACGCCGGGCACCCGAAGCCCTTCGTGCCGGCGCAGCACGTCCAGCGACGGGCCGCGGGTGGTCAAGGAGTTCATCAGCACCAGCGGCAGCCGGGCACCGTGCCGCTCCCGCAGTGCCAGCACCTGCGCAGCGAGGACATCGAGGAAGCTGGTGCCGGCCTTGATTTCCAGCAGCGATTTCGGCCCCGACAGGCCCATGCTCGTCCCCAAGCCGCCGTTGAGCTTGACGACCACCAGCCGGCCGAGCACGTCACGGGCCTGGGCGGCCGGCGGGTCGGGCAGCTCGTCCAGGCGTGGCAGGTCCGCAAGCGGCTCCAGGGCATCGCCGGGCAGCAGCCCGGCCTGGCGGTGGTGGAGCTGCCGGAGGCGTCCGCGCAAGGCGGCCAGCTCAGCGCCGCGGACCCCTCCGGCTTCGGCCTTGGCCAATACGGCGGCCGCGACGTCGGGCATTTCCACACTCCGATTCTCCTATGAGCCGATGGACCCCGCGCAGGTGCCCCACACGTGCTCAGCCGGGCACATCTGACGCTGTCAGCGTGGCCCTTCCTCGGAAGGGGCGCCGGCGACCAGGTCCCGCAACCGGTTCCAGCGCTCCTCGTAACGCTGGTCGTAGCGGCGTGCGGCGCGTCCGGCGCGCACCGGTCGGCTGGCGTAGCGGTGCGCCGCCCACCATGACCCCGGTTTGGCGAGCCTGATGGCGCCGACGAGAGCGGCGACACCGATGAAGATACCGACGACGCCGGTCACGATCTTTCCCTTGAGCAGGCATATCACGCAGAGCAGGAGATTGACCGCGATGACGGAGACAGACGACCACCATGCGGTCGTCCCGACACGGCCGGTCACGAGGCTGGCTCCGCCGATGAGCGTTCCGGTTATCACCAGAACGCAGAACATCGCGTCGACCGATTTTCGCCCCTGGCTGGTCCAGTAAACGTCGTCCAGGTGCAGCCAGAGCGCGAATTCGTCGACGGTGAGGCCGACGCCTACTCCGAAGACGGCCGCGGCTGCGTCGAGAGCGGCTCCCCGCGGCATTTCGGATACGAGGATGATGCCCGTGCCGATAATGATCAGTATGCCGAAAACCTGGTGATGAATGTGATTGCCTGCAATCCGGACGTTGCCCAGTCCTGCCCGTGCGCCGCTGCCTGAGCGGATCACCCTGGTCGCAGTCCTGGCGGTGAGGAAAGTTATCAATATCGCCAGGAACATCCACATCATCGGCCGCAGAGACGCTCCGCCCGCGCCCACCGTGATCTTCATCCCAGAAGGGAGCGAGGAAACGGTGTCAGCAGCATGGGCTCGCACGGCATCCTCCTGCGCCTACCGCCTGATGCTTGGAGTCTACGCAGCGGGGTGCTCAGGCCTGCCGGGTTGCTGGGTGTGCCAATAGCCGGAGATGGCCTGGTGACGTTTTGGGTCCCAGATCGTGACCCTGGAGGAGCAGGACCGCTCCCGCTGGGACCGGAGCCAGATCGCCGAGGCGGCGGCGCTGCTCGCGGCGGCGCGGCGGCGCGGCCGGGACGGGCCCTACCTGCTGCAGGCGCAGATCGCCGCCTGCCACGCGACCGCAACCACGGCCGCCGCCACCGACTGGGCGCAGATCGCCGTGCTGTATGAACGACTCGGGAACCTGACCCCCTCGCCCGTCATCGAGCTGAACCGGGCCGTCGCGATCGCAATGGCCGACGGCCCCGCCGCGGGACTGGACCTTCTCGCCGCCCTGGAAGCCGCAGGTACCCTGGCCGGGTATCACCTGCTGCCCGCTATCCGGGCCGACCTGCTGCGCCGCCTCGGTCGGGGCGCCGAGGCAGCAGTGGCCTACCGGGAAGCGCACAGCCTGGCGGTCAACCAGGCAGAGCAACGGTTCCTCGCCCGGCGGCTGGCCGAGGTCACGGGCCAGCCATAGCCCCGCCGTTCAGCGGGTAGCTTGCTGAGCATGGATTGGAAGATCGAGCTCGTCGCTATACCGGTGACCGATGTTGACCGCGCCAAGGCGTTCTACGTGGACCAAATCGGCTTCCACGCTGACCACGACTACCAGGTAACCGACACGCTGCGGTTCGTGCAGCTCACGCCGTCCGGTTCGGCGTGCTCAATCGTAATGGGGACCGGCATTACCGAGATGGCGCCGGGCTCGCAGAAGGGCGTCCAGGTCGTCGTGGCGGATGTCGAGGCGGCGCGGCGGGAACTGATCGCACATGGCGTGCAGGCCAGTGAGGTTGACGTTCAGCCGTGGGGCTCGTTCGTTACCTTCAGCGACCCCGACGGCAACACATGGGCTCTACAGCAACTGCCGCCACGACCGTAGCTCAGGCCGCCGCTGGGGTGCGCGCGGTGCGCGCCGGCAGCAGCAGGTCGCTGATCGGGTGCCTGGTCCGCGGCGCGGTCTCCCGGGCGGCGAGGGGCTCGGGGAGTTCGGCGGCGGCGTCCCGGCGGCCGATCGCGATGACGACGACCGGGGTGAGGGTGTCGTCCAGGCCGAACTCGGCGCGGGCCGCGGCGGAGTCGAAGCCGCCCATCTGGTGCACGGCGAGCCCGTCGGCCTGCGCCTGGGTGACGAGCGCGGCGACGGCCTGCCCGGTGTCGTACAGCGCCCACGGCCGCGGCCTGCCGTCGTCGTCGGCGGTACGGGCCACGGCGAGGATCAGGGCACTGGCCGCCCCGGCCCAGGCCTGGTTGCCGGACGCCAGGGTGGCGAAGAGCCGGCCGTGAGCCGGCTCGCCGCGCCGGGTGACCAGGAACCGCCAGGGCTGGCTGTTCTGCGCCGACGGCGCCCAGCGCGCGGCCTCGAGCAGCGCGGTCAGGTTGTCATCGCCGAGTTCGTGCGCCTGGTCGAACCCGCGCGGGCTCCACCGCTCCGCGAGCAGCGGATGAACCGGGGCCGTCGTGCTGGCGGTCTTACGCATGGCGGTGATGTCCTTTGGTGTCAGCCGCGGTAACGCGGTAGATGACGTGTCATTAGCTGCAACCTAGATGACACGTCATTCATTCCGGTACAATGGGGACATGACCGGCCGGTGGCTCACCGCGGACGAGCAGCGGGCGTGGCGTGCTTACGTACGGGCGGGAGCGTTGCTGACCGCCCGGCTGAACCGGCAGCTGCAGGTTGATTCGGGGATCTCGCTGCCGGAGTACGAGGTGCTCGTCCAGCTGAGCGAGGCACCCGGCGGCCGGCTTCGCCCGTTCCAGCTCAGCCGGGCTCTGGACTGGGAGCAGAGCAGGCTCTCCCATCTGCTGTCCCGGATGATGCGCCGCGGGTTCATCGCCAGGGAGGAATGCGCCGGCGATGCGCGGGGAGCAGTGGTCGTGCTCACCGCCGCGGGCCGCGCGGCGATTGAAGCTGCGGCCCCCGGCCACGTGGCGGCCGTGCACCAGCTGGTGTTCAACCAGCTGGATGGCCCGCAAATCGCAGCGCTCGGGCAGGCGTCGGAGGCGATCCTGGCGGCCCTGGAGGACCGCGGCAGGCAGTAGCCGGTAATCCGGCTCGGCCGTCAGCCGGTGTGCCGCCCGGTGCTGGCAGCTGTAATCCCGGTAGCCCGGCTGCGGTGCTGGTTCGGGGCACCGCAATGATGTCGCTGAGCACTCCCTGGCCGGCGAGCTGCGGCCCGGCCCCGGGCCCGATGATCGTGATCTGCCCGACTGGGCTGGCCTGGCACACCAGTGCGTTGGTGGCGCCGTCGATCCGGGCCAGCTGGTCGCCGGCCGGGACAGCCTCGGGCCGGACCCGGGCGGTGACGGTCCCGGTCCCGCCTGGCCCGGAGAACGCGAGGGCTGCGACGTGCCGGATCCGGCCGCCAGCCAGCACCGCCTGGCGGACTTCCTGGCCGGTGACGCCGGTGATGCCGCGGCAGGCGACTTGCCCGGGGGTGAGCTGGCGGCCGAAGACCAGCGCCGACAGGATCATCACCTTGGCGACCGTGTCATGGCCCTCGACGTCGGCGGCCGGGTCTGGTTCGGCCAGCCCGGCGCGTTGCACCTGCGCCAGGGCGTCGGCATAGGCCATGCCCTCGGCCATGTGGGACAAGATGGCGTTGGCCGTGGCGTTGAGCACTCCGCGCAGCGCACCGGGCACGGCGCCTGCAAGGCCCTCGGTTAGCGTGCTGATCACCGGGGTGCCGGACATGACCGTGGACTCGGCGCGGAATGCCACCCCCCGGCGCCGGGCCAGGGCGGCCAGTTCGGCGCCCCGTCCGCCGCTGCTGCCAGCGCGGACCCAAGATCAAGGCCGGCGCGGTCGTAGATGAACCCGTCCCGGGCATTGCCCAGGCCCACCACCGAAACCGCGAGCCCATACTGGGACGCAAGCCGCCCCGCCTGTGTGTGCAGCGCGCCAGCGACCCACCTGCCGACCGTGCCGAACCC
>JAFAPY010000307.1 GCA_019246795.1 Streptosporangiaceae bacterium
GACTGCGGCACCGACCGCTCGCTCGCCATGCGGATCGCGGAGAAGAACTCCGAAGGCATCGTCCGCAAGCTGCCGAACATCGAGAACACGGGCACGGGCCGTACCGTGGCCGAGGACATCGAGATCGACGGCGTGGTGCTGGGCAAGGTCGGCGACGACACCACCGAGCACATGCTCGACCGGCTGATCGAGGCCGGGGTGGAGACGATCCGCACGTTTTCCGTGCTGGTCTGCGAGGCCAAGATCGGCGTCTGCGCCAAGTGTTACGGCCGCTCGCTGGCCAGCGGCAAGCGGGTCGACGTCGGCGAGGCCGTCGGCATCGTCGCGGCCCAGTCGATCGGCGAGCCGGGCACCCAGCTCACCATGCGGACCTTCCACACCGGCGGCGTGGCGGGCCAGGACATCACCCACGGCCTGCCGCGTGTCCAGGAGCTGTTCGAGGCCCGCATCCCGAAGGGCATGGCGCCGATCAGCGAGGTCGAGGGCCGGGTCAAGGTCGAGGAGACCGAGAAGGCCAGGAAGGTCATCGTCATTCCCGACGACGGCTCGGAGGAGGTCACCTACCAGGTGCCGATGCGGTCCAGGCTGCTGATCAGCGACGGCGGCCACGTCACCGTGGGGCAGCAGCTGATCGCGGGCGCGGTGAACCCGCACGAGGTGCTGCGGATCCTGGGCTCGCGGGCGGTGCAGCTGCACCTGGTGCACGAGGTGCAGGAGGTCTACCGCTCGCAGGGCGTCTCGATCCACGACAAGCACATCGAGATCATCATCCGGCAGATGCTGAAGCGGGTGAACGTGCTCGAATCCGGCGACACCGAGCTGCTGCCCGGCGAGCTGGTCGAGCGGCCCAGGTTCGAGGAGGTCAACCGCGGCGTGGTGAACGACGGCGGGCAGCCGGCGGCTGGGCGCCCGGTCCTGATGGGCATCACCAAGGCGTCGCTGGCAACCGAGTCCTGGCTGTCGGCGGCCTCGTTCCAGGAGACCACCCGGGTGCTCACCGACGCGGCCATCAACGCCAAGTCGGACTCGCTGCTCGGCCTGAAGGAGAACGTCATCATCGGCAAGCTCATCCCGGCCGGCACCGGCATGCCGGTGTACCGGAACATCCGGGTCGAGCCGACCGACGACGCGCGCTCCTCGGCGTTCCCGCCCGGCTCCTACGCCGAGCCGGACAGCTACGCCTTCGGGCAGGGCTCCGGCGAGGCGGTCCCGCTGGAGGAGTACGACTTCGGCTCCTACAACAGGTAAGACCCCTACCCCTTCCCTTTCTCCCGAACGCGCCGACAGTGCCTGTCCCGCCAACCGCGGCCGGGCCCCGTCGCAAGAACCGGAAGAAAAGGCGCGGGCCCCGTGTTGAGATAGGTGGCACGGCACCCGGCGGTCACGCAGGCCAGCGGTGGCCGGCCTCGATTTTGCCGGGGAGCCGCGCCATGGTAGTTTCTTCATTCGTGTCCGTGCGCGCATGGGCACGTAAGCATGCCAGCTGACGGTCGGCCCGCTCGTGCAGCGGGCCGCTGGGCGGCTGGCGGTGTGGGCTTCCTCTCTCCACCCAGCCGGCTCCTGGCGAGCCGCTGGCTCCTGGCCAGGGCGACACGCCCGACCTCGGGGGTCGGCGGAGGGCGGAAATCCGCAGGCGGCGCGCTCCGCGGGTCCCGTTTCGGGGCTTTCGGGCGCGCCCGGAGGTCAGGAAAGCCTTAACGACACCGAAGACGACGGAGACGCGGTTGCCCACGATCCAGCAGCTGGTCCGCAAGGGCCGCGAGGACAAGGTAGCGAAGAACAAGACGCCTGCGCTGCGGGAGAGCCCGCAGCGGCGCGGCGTGTGCACGCGTGTCTACACGACCACGCCCAAGAAGCCGAACTCGGCGCTGCGCAAGGTGGCCCGGGTCCGGCTGACCAGCCAGATCGAGGTCACCGCGTACATCCCGGGCGTCGGGCACAACCTGCAGGAGCACTCGATCGTGCTGGTCCGCGGCGGGCGTGTCCGTGACCTGCCCGGCGTCCGCTACAAGATCATCCGCGGCACCCTGGACACCCAGGGGGTGCGCAACCGCAAGCAGGCGCGCAGCCGGTACGGAGCGAAGAAGGAGAAGAGCTGAGATGCCTCGCAAGGGTCCCGCGACCAAGCGGCAGCTTGTCACCGATCCCGTCTACGGCTCGCCGCTTGTCACCGCGCTCGCCAATAAGGTGCTCAGGGAGGGCAAGCGGTCGCTCGCCGAGCGTATCGTGTACGGCGCGCTCGAGGGCGCCAGGGAGAAGACCGGCAACGACCCGGTGATCACGCTCAAGCGCGCGCTGGACAACGTCAAGCCGACCCTGGAGGTCCGCAGCCGCCGGGTCGGCGGCGCCACCTACCAGGTGCCGGTGGAGGTCCGCGCCTCCCGCAGCACCACGCTCGCGCTGCGCTGGATCGTCAGCTACGCGCGGCAGCGCCGGGAGAAGACGATGACCGAGCGGCTGATGAACGAGCTGCTCGACGCGAGCAACGGACTGGGCGCCAGCGTGAAGCGGCGCGAGGACACCCACAAGATGGCGGAGTCCAACAAGGCGTTCGCCCACTACCGCTGGTGAGTCAGGGCTCAACCAAGACGTACGAGAACTTCAGGAGAACGAGAGATAGTGGCCACCCAGACCGCCGTAGACCTCGCCAAGGTCCGCAACATCGGGATCATGGCGCATATCGACGCGGGCAAAACCACCACCACCGAGCGCATCTTGTTCTACACCGGCATCAACTACAAGATCGGTGAGGTCCATGAGGGCGCGGCCACCATGGACTGGATGGAGCAGGAGCAGGAGCGCGGC
>JAFAPY010000408.1 GCA_019246795.1 Streptosporangiaceae bacterium
GCGGTCACCGCGCGCGCGAACGCGGCCGCCAGCCTGCGCCGCTGCTCCGGCTGCTGCGCCTCGGTGACGTCAGAGGCGGCTTCTGCAGCCTGCAGGGAGAGGTCGTCCGGTTCAGCCATGCCACACACCTACCCATCGGCACAGCCGACCCACGTGCCAGGCCCTAGTTCGGGTTGTACGGCGCATGCCGCAGGTCCGGGGCTGGCCGGGACGTCGTGGTGCGCAGCATGGCGGTCTCCCTGGACAGCAGCCCGCGCAAGGCCTCCAGCCGGCTCAGCGTGTCGGGCTGGGCGAGCAGCCGCTGACGTTCCGGCAGGTCGATGACCATCGCGGCGGCGACGATGAACGAGACCAGCGCCGGAGAGTCCGGCAGGCCCTCCAGCCGGACCGTCGCGCCGCCCCGCTCGGTAAGCGCGTCCAGGTAGCCGCGGAAGGCGTCCTTGACGCCGCGGACCGCCGGAGCGGCGGCGGCAGGATCGGGCTCATCATCGGGCAGCGGCTCAATTTCGGCCCGCAGGTACGGCAGGGGCTGCTCGAGCCGGATCAGCCTGAACCGCTGTGTGCCCACGGTGAGCAGGTCGAACCGGCCGTCGGGACGCTGGTGGACCCGGCGCAGGGTCGCGGTGCAGCCGATCTGGTACAGCGAGCGCACCCCGTGCGTACCGGTTTCCCTGCCCTCGCGGATCGCGATCACGCCGAACCGCCGGGGCTCCGGCCGCCCGAGCAGGTCGCGGACGAGCTGACGGTACCGGTCCTCGAAGATGTGCAGCGGCAGCACCATCTGGGGGAACAGCACGGCGCCGAGCGGGAACAACGGCAGCATCTCGCCCATACCGTGACCCTACGCCCGCCGCCATGTGCTCCCTGGACGCCGGCGGCGCGCTGGCGTTCGAGCCGGGCGCCAACGAAGACAATCGGAGCGCCAACGAAGACAATCGGGGCGTCAAGGGAGGAGGACGATCTTGCCGCGGACATGGCCGGCCTGCAGCTGGCGGTAGGCCTGCTGCACCTGGTCCAGCGGGAAGGTCGCGGCGACCGGCACGTCGAGCTCGCCGGCGGCGATAAGGCCGGCCAGCTCGGCCAGCACGGCCGCGGTGGCCGCCGCGGCGGTCCCCTCCGACTTGGCCCCGTATTTCGCGACGGCGTCGAAGCGGACAAGGGTGTCGATGCGCGAAGGCTGCACGCCGAGCCCCAGCGCGATCTCGACGTAGTCGCCGCCGAACGTGTCGATGAAGGCATCCACCTTGTCGGCCGCCTGCCTGATCCGGTCGGCCACGCCCTGCCCGTAGACCACCGGGATCACCCCGTGCCCGGTGAGCCAGTCGCGGTTGGCGTCGCTGGCCAGCCCGATCACGGTGGCGCCCGCGCGCCGGGCGAGCTGGACAGCGATCGAGCCGACCCCTCCGGCCGCCCCGGAAACGACCACGGTGTCGCCCCCGGTCAGCGCGACCGCCCGCACCGCGGCATAGGCGGTGGTCCCGGCCACGAACAGCGCCCCCGCCACGGGCCACGGCACGCCGGCCGGCTTGGCGGTCAGGTTCTGCTGCTCGGCCATCGCGTACTCGGCGTGGCTTGTCCGGTTGTCGGTGAAGCCGATGACTTCGTCACCGGGAGCGAAACCGGTCACTCCCCCGCCGACCTCGGCCACGATCCCGGCGAGATCGCTGCCCTCCCCGGACGGGAACGTGGCCGGCCAGCGTGAGTGCAGCAGCCCCTCGCGGATCTTCGCCTCGCCCGGGTTGATGCCCGACGCCTTGACCTGCACCAGCACCTGCCCGGGTCCCGGCGCCGGGCGCGGCACGTCCACCACCTTGAGGACGTCGATCCCGCCGTACTCGTCGAACCGAACTGCCTTCACCCGGTCGCCTCCATCCTCCCCCGGCAACCCTTAACCCGGGCTCGCCGCCCGCTATGCCTGCGGGAGCCCATGCCGCGGGTCACCTGGCACGCCGCGCCAGCATCTGACGGCGCTGCCCGCCCCGCAGGTCACTCTGGTCCAGCACGGTGAAATCCGGCGGCAGCAACGACGCGGGCTCGCCGTCGGCCAGGCACCACCTGTGGTCCAGGCCGGGCCGGACGCGCCGCGCCTGTTCTGTGAACGCTTCCCAGCCGAGCAGGCCGCCGGGCGCCACCGCCGCGGCCGCGGCCGGGAACACCGCGGCCTCCCAGAAGCCGGTGCACAGCACCACCGCGAACGAGCGCGGCCGCGGCCGCCAGCCGGACAGGTCGGTGTGGACCAGCGTGATCAGGTGCGCCAGCCCGCGCCGCCGAGCCTCGGCCGCGAGCAGGTCCAGCGCTACCTCCGAGACGTCGACGGCCGTGACATGGCGGCCGCTCGCCGCGGCGAGCAGCGCGGTGCCGGACGGGCCGCACGCCAGGTCCGCCACCGGCCCGTCCGGCGATGCCAGCCCGCGCGGACCGGGGTACTGGTCGCCTGCGGGCAGGTTCCCCACTTCCGCCAGGGCCCGCACCGCGAGCGGGTGCGGCACGAAGGCCGGCGCGGCGCCTGCGGCGTACCGGTCATTCCACCGGAGCCGGTCCGGGTGGCCGGCCAGCCTGGCCTCACATGCGGACATCACCATGGATGGTACGCGTCCGCCGGGCCGGCCTTTCGGTTCACGAGCGGCCGGCGGACGATGCCGTCGTCCCCGCACGCTTCGGCCGGGGCCTGCCCAGGTACGGGCGTCCTATCACAGGCAGCAGCGGCCGGAACGTCCGGCGCCGCGCGCAGCCCTGCCAGACCCCGAGGCTGTACCCGGCGTCATCGAGCAGCCGGGCCGCGAGGTAGCGCGCCGCATCCAGCGGCGGCCTCCTGTCCACCCAGTCCAGCAGCGGCGGCGCGAGCACCAGCGCGGCCAGCGGGAGCCGCAGCCGCG
>JAFAPY010000132.1 GCA_019246795.1 Streptosporangiaceae bacterium
CGGGCCGGCTCCGGGTGGCCGCGCGGACGGAGGGCTCGAACAAGCACCGGCTGGTGGCGATGCGCTCGACGGACGCGATCGAGGCGGTGCTGGAGGCCGCGCATCCGCAGGCCCGGGCCGTTGAGCTGATCAAGGTCATCCAACAGCACGAGCCCTCACCCGAGGATGCACGTGCCCTGCTGGCGCGGCTGCTGCGCAGCGAGCTGCTGATCCCGCTCGCCCAGGTCACCGTCACCGGCCCGGAAACCACCACTGAGGCGATCGCGGCGCTGCGCTCAGTGCCGGGCGGTGAGCACGCAGCTGAAGTCCTCGGCCAGGCGGCGCGGGCTCTGGAGGCTGCCGACGGCGACGCGCGGCGAATGCCCGACACGGTGGCGGAACATGTCAAGCACCTGGGAATCGAGGTCAGCCCGCGCCGGTGCGTGCAGGTCGATTCCATCCGGACCGGGAAAGTCGTGCTGCCGCGTGCGGTGCTCGAGGAGGTACGCCGGGCCGTCGGCCTGCTCGCCCGGATCAGCCCGGAGCAACCCGATCCGCACCTGCGCTCGTTTTGCGAGCGGTTCGAGCGCCGTTTCGGCACCCGCGCGGTGCCGCTGCTGGAGGCGCTCGACCCCGACAGCGGCCTGGTCCTCGAAGATCCGGCCGCACACCATCACGAACTGGCCGGCACCGCGGCCCGGAAGGCGACGCTCTTGGCGCTGATCGAGCGCGGCCGCCGGGCACCGCAGGGCGAGATCGAGCTCACCCGCGCCGAACTCGCAGCGCTCGAGCAGGAACCGCCTGCCGAGCTGCCCGCCGCGTTCGCGTGTGCGTTTAAGCTGACCGGGGGTGACGCGGAATCAGTAGCAGCAGGTGAGTTCGCAGTGGTCGCCCCGCACGTCGTCGGGCCATCGGGGGCGCGGCTGCTGGGCCGCATGTGCCACGGCGATTCCGAACTCGAACGCAGGGTCCGCCAGCACCTCGAGCGGGAAGCCGCGCTCCATCCGGATGCCGTGCTGGCCGAGGTCTGCACGGCGCCCGACACCGACTGGGGGCTCAACGTCACCCACCGTCCGGTCCTGCGGGACTGGGAAATCGAGTGCGGCGGGTACTCGGGCGCCCCACCGGCCCAACGGATTGAGCCCGCCGATCTGCTCGTCACCGTAGCGGGAGACAAGGTTGTGCTGTCCTCGGCGGTGCTTGGCCGCCGGGTCCTGGTCCGATGGACGACCGCGCTGAACCACCAGAAGGTGAGCCTTCCCGCCGCCCGGTTCCTGGCGCTCGTTGCTGCCCAGGGATTCTCGGCCGGGCTGGGATGGGCCTGGGGGGACCTGGCCGATGCCCCGATGCTCCCTCGGGTGCGTCACGGGCGCACCGTGCTGGCCCTGCGGCGGTGGAGCATGAGCGCGGCCGAGCTGCACGCGGTGCACCCGGGAACCGACGCGGCCGGATTCCGCCGACTCGCCGAATGGCGCCGTGTGCACGAACTGCCCAGGTTCGCGCACCTGATGCACGGCAAGGAGACGCTGCTGGTCGACTTCGACAACGTGCTGAGCGTTGACGCGTTCATCGCTGCCACCAAGACAGCCGACCGGCTCCGGTTCACCGAGGCTCCGGAGGCCGAGTCGAGCCCGGTGGCGGGCCCCGACGGCCGCTACGCGCACGAGTTCGTCCTGCCCTGCACACAGATCAGCCCGGGCGCCCCAGCGGTTTCCGCGCCGCGTCCCGTGGCGGCGCTCGTGCCTGAGCGCTCGCGCCGCTTCGAGCCCGGGTCCGAATGGCTGTACGTGAAACTGTACGGCCCGAAATCGGCTGCCGACCGCTTGCTGACCGAGACCATCGCCCCGCTGCGGCACCGGCTGCGGCAGGCAGCACTTATCGACCGCTGGTTCTTCATCCGCTACGCCGACCCGGACCGTCACCTCCGCGTCCGGTTCCACGGGCGCCCACGCGGCCTGTTGCGTGAGGTGCTCCCGGTCCTGCATGAGGCGACCGCGCCGGCCCTCGACCAGGGCGTCGTCTACAGAATCTCGCTCGACACCTACGAGCGAGAGGTGGAGCGCTACGGAGGGCTCAGCGGCGTCCAGTTGATGGAAGCCGTCGCCGAGGCCGACTCCGATGCGGTCCTCGAGATCCTGCGTCACTCCATGACGTCTGCCGAGCGCCGCTGGCTGACCGTGGCGAGCCTCGCTGCCCTGTACTCGGACAGCGGCCTCACGCTCGAGGTCCGTCGTCAGTGCTGCGCGAGCTTGCGTCAGACCTGGAGCCGAGGCCAGCACGGTTCGCTTGAGGCCCAGCTTGGCGCAGACGCGCGACGCGAACGCGCCTCCGTGGCAGCGGCGATGGCGACGCTGGACGCGCCCGATCCGCCGCCTCCGGTCCAGGCTCTGCGCGTCCGATCGTGCCAGCTCCGGCCCGTGTTCGCGCGGTTGAGCACGTTGCAGCAAGCCGACGGCCTGCACAGGCCGCTGGCCGATGTGGTCTGCGCGCTGGCGCACATGTCCGTCAACCGGCTCATGCGGGAGGGCGGCAACCGGGACGAACTCCGTGTCCACGATGCGCTCGGTCGGCTGTATGCCAGTCAGCTCGCCCGTGCCCGCTCAAGCGCCGAAGGCTGAATTAGTCGGTGTAATCGGCCAGCTTCCCGGTGGCTGGCCGCTGTTCACGCGGCAGGTCCGGTGGTGGCAGCACCACAGGAACCGGCCAGTTACCATCCTGGCGGTCCGGACCGTAACGCGGGACGCTGGCGTACAAGGTGGACCGGAGAAAGCGGGGCACGCCATGACCGCACTGGCAGCGCGGGGCATCCGCAAGTCGTTCGGCCGGCGTCGGGTGCTGGCCGGGGTTGACCTCGACGTCGCGCCCGGGGAGCTGGTCGCGGTGGTGGGCGAGAACGGGACGGGGAAGACGACGCTGCTGCGGATCCTCGCCGGCGACCTCCGTCCGGACGCGGGCACCGTCGCGATCGCAGGCGGCCTGGGCTACTGCCCGCAGGCGGTGGTCCTGGACGATGCGCTCACCGTGGACCAGAACGTCCGCTACTTCCAGGCCGCGTACCGGATCACTTCCACCGACCGGGCCAGGGAGCTGATGGAGCGGCTGGGCTACGCCCGGTGCCGCGGCCAGCGGGCCGGCACCTTGTCCGGCGGAACCAGGCAGAAGCTCAGCCTGACCCTGGCCCTGATGCACGATCCGGCGGTGCTGCTGCTGGACGAGCCGTACCAGGGGTTCGACTGGCAGACCTACCTCGCGTTCTGGGACCTGGCCGCCGAGCTGAGGGAACGGGGAACCGCGACGGTGGTCATCAGCCACCTGGTCTTCGAGCAGGAACGTTTCGACCGGATCTGCCAGCTGGAGAACGGGCGGATCACGGAGGGGGCGGACAGCCATGCGACAGCAGCTTGACGTTGCCATCCGGCTCAGCCTGGCCGCGCAGACCCGCAACCGGCTGGCCTGGATCCTGCTCGTGGCCTTCGTCCCGGTCTGGTACCTGCTGATCGGCGCGATGATCTCGCACGCCCCGGTGGCGTTCCGGCTGCGCGCCAGCGGCGTCACGGTGGACGTGGACGGCCACGACCTGACCCTGATCACGGCCGGGCTCAACGCCATCACCTTGATCACGGGGTTCGTGGTGTTCGCCGCGGTCCGCCGGTCCCGCGCCTTCGACCGGCGCCTGGTGCTGTCCGGGTACCGGCCCGCCGCGCTCATCGCCGCCAAGACCAACGCCGCGCTGATCCAGGCCGTCGCGATCGGCGGCTACGCGGCGATCGTGCTGCTGGCGTTCTGGCGGCCCCCGGCCCTGTGGGCGGTCGCGCTGGCGTTCATGCTGGGCGCGGCCAGCTACGCCGCGCTCGGCCTGCTGATCGGCGTGCTGGTGCGGGCCGACCTGGAAGGGTTCTTCCTGATCATCATGATCTCGATGCTGGACACGTTCCTGGAGAACCCGGTGGACAACCCGCTGGCGAACCGGCCGGTCCTGGAGTTCTTCCCCTCCTACGCCCCGACCCAGTTCGCCGCCGCGGGAGCCTTCCACCACCAGGCCCTGGCCGGCATGGCCGCGCTGTCGCTGGCCTGGACGGCCGCGTTCGCGCTGCTCGGGCTGGTGGTGCTGCGCCTGCGCATGCCGCATCGGGTTGCCGGGGGGCACGCAGCACGGCTCGTTCGGGATCACTGAAAAGACCGGCATGGGCGCGGGCGGTCAGCTTTCGCCGGCGATCGTGGCGAGCGCGTCGACCCGGGTGCCGCGCTCGCCGCGGGTGAGCCAGCGGTAGGCGAGATAGCCCGCGATCGCGACGGCGAACGACATGACCAGCATGATCGTGCCGAGCGCGTTGAGCGCCGGGCCGCCGTTGCCGCCGCGCTGCTGGGCGTAGATGTAGACAGACATCGGGGTGTTGCCGGCGTTGGAGCTGAGCAGGTCGACGAGCACGAAGTCGTCGACGACGCCGGAGAAGACCAGGACCGCGCCGGCGAAGATCGCCGGGGTGAGCATGGGCACCATGACCCGGTAGATGACCTGCCACGGGCTGGCGCCCAGGTCGGCGGCCGCGTCCTCGTACTGCCTGCCCATTGTCACCAGCCTGGCCTGCACGATCAGGGCGGGCCAGCTGAGGTTCCAGGTGACCAGCGCCAGGATCTCCGCCAGCGTGCCCAGGCCCACCGGGGTGAACAGCTTGGTGAACACGAAGAACATCGCGACGCCGAAGATCAGCTCCGGGATCACGAACGACAAGATCATCACGAACGTGAACGACGACGCGGCGCGGCCGCGCCAGCGGTTGAGCCCGAGCGCGAACGCGACGCCGAGCGGCACGGTGATCAGCGTCACGAAGACCGCCAGCCGGATGGTCTGGATGACCGCGGCGTGCAGCGCCGGGTCGTGCAGCACCGAGTTGACCGGGTCGGAGAAGTACCAGCGCCAGGAGAAGCCCTGCCAGACGCTTTGCGACTTCCCGTTGTTGAACGAGAACAGCACCGCCAGCGCGACGGGCACCAGCGACCAGATCAGGTAGGCCCAGGTCACGCCCTCCAGCACCCAGGGGTGCCGCCACGGGTTGCGCCGGGGCACCAGCCTGGCGGGCTTCGCGGCCCGGGTCCGGGCCGTGGCGGCCGGCCCGGCGGCGGTCATGCCGCGCCCCGCGCGGAGCGGTTGGTGGCCACCAGGTACCAGATCATCGGGGCGATCAGCACGAGCAGGAACAGCAGCGAGAACACCGCGCCCTGTCCCTCCAGCACTCCCCCGGTCGAGGTGAGCTGGTCATCGATCACGTTGCCGAACATGGTGGTCCCGGTGGTGCCGGACAGCAGCTGGTTGGTGAAGTAGTCGCCGAGCATGGGCAGCACCGTGATCAGCATCCCGGTGAGGATCGCCTGCCTGGACAGCGGCAGCGTGACCCGCAGAAAGGTGCGGACCCGGCCCAGGCCCAGGTCGCGGCCGGCCTCGATCAGCGCCGGATCGATCCGGTCCAGGCCGGCGTACAGCACCAGGATCAGGTAGGGGATGTAGCCGTAGACCAGGCCGAGCACCACGGTGATCCACAGCCCGCCCAGCCAGTCGACCGGCTGGCTGGCCAGGTGCAGGAAGCTCAGCGCCTTGTTCACGTACCCGCCGGTCTGCAGCAGGTCGATCCAGGCTAGCATCCGCATCATATAGCTGATCCAGAACGGCGCGATGAGCAGGATCAGGAACAGCGCCTTGCGCCGGCCGGCGAACCTGGCCACGAAGTACGCGACCGGGTACGCGATCAGCAGCGAGAGCAGCGAGGCCAGCGCGACGTAGCCGAGCGTGCGCAGCAGGATGGGCCCGGCGAAGGCAGACGCCCCGGACACGTCGCGCCACGCCGCGGCGAAGTTGGCGCTGCTCCAGTGCAGCGGGTTCCACACCGCGACCGGGCTGCCGAACACGTTGACCGTCCCGCCCGCGATGGCGAAGATCGCGTAGAACGGCACGATGAACAGCACCGTGAGCCAGATGATGCCCGGCGCGGCGAGCGCGACCCAGAAGAGCCGGCGCTGCTCCTTGGGCCGTTCCCGCCGCGGGGCCGGGCGGGCTAGGCGCTTTTGGCCTGCAGCCACGCCTGCTCCCACAGGGCGTTCGCCGAGGCGGGGATCTGCAGCTGCATGACCCCGCGCCGGAAGTACGACGGCAGCACGACCGTGGACATCAGGCTGGGCGGCAGCAGCTGCTCGGCGACCAGGCGCTGCGGGGTGATGCCGTTGATCGGCTGCATGTAGCCGTTGAAGCTGATGTTGGTGAGCACATTGCTGTAGTCGAGCATGTAGTTCAGGAACAGGTGGGCGAGCACCGGGTTCGGCGCGCCGCGCAGCACCGTCATCGTGTCGTTGGCGACCGGGCCCCGGCCGTCCGGCGGGAACCAGTAGCCGACGACGTCGACGTTCACCCCTTTGGGCATGTACTGCTCGGCGGCGGCCATGTCACCGGACCAGGCGTGGTGGATCCAGATCTGGCCGCTGGGGACCTCGGTGTAGTCGTTGTTGTCGATGTGCACGTTGGTCAGGTGGGCCAGGTCCTGCATTTGCTTGCCGGCCGCCGCGATCTGGTTCGGGTCGGTGGTGTTCAGGTCGTAGATGCCGTTTTTCATCAGCCCGAGGCTGATGGCCTCCCGCGCGTCGTCGAGGATCGCGACCCGGTTCTTGTACTTGGCCTGCCAGGGCATGGCCCAGCCGTTCGCCATCGCGTAGGGGTTCTCGTCGACGTGGTCCTTGCGCCAGGCGATGCCGGTGGTGTAGATCGTGTACGGCACCGTGTACCGCCACTTGCCGTCGTAGAACGGGTTGGTGAAGTCCGGCCAGGCCTGGGAGATGTTCGGGATGTAGCTGTGGTTGAGCGGCTGGATCATCTTCGAGTACACCAGCTGCCCCATCACGTCGACGGTCGGGAAGAACACGTCGGCGTTGAGCTTCCCGCTCTGCAGCTTGGCCAGCGCCACGTCCATGTTCTCGAACGTGGTCAGCTCGACCTTGCAGTTGTACTTCTTGCCGAAGTCGGTCAGGCACTGCGGGTTGATGTAGGCGACCCAGTTGAACAGACGCAGCGTGGCGCCGCGCTCCGGGGGCAGCCCGCTCTTGATCGCCGGGTTGGCCGGCAGCAGCGGCCAGGTCACCGGGTTGTTCGGCCTGGGCAGCGGAATCGCCGATGCCGTCGAGCTCGCCGATGTGGTCGACGAGCTGCAGGCCTGCAGCAGCGGCCCGGCACCGGCGGCCAGCAGCCCGGCTGCCCCGCTGCGCACCAGGAAACTTCGGCGGGACAGCCCCGCCAGGCCCTGCGCCCGTCTGTCTTGCGTCCATCCTTCTCGCGGGTGCATCCCAGCTCACCTCTTTCCCGAAGGCGCGTCACCTTCCCTAAGGCGCGTCACCTTCCCTTGGGCACGTCACGGTTGATGCGGCGCGCCGGCCACGGCGCGGGCGAAGACGCCGAAGTTGTCCACCAGCCGGTCGATGTCCGCCTCGTCATGCTGCACCGAGATCAGCCACTGCTCGATCTTGCCCCACGGCGGCAGGAAGACGCCCCGGTTGTGCTGAAACAGCCAGTGCGCGTGGCTGTAGGAGTCCTCGGCGCCCAGGAAGCCCCGGTAGTCGGTGACGGGCTCGGCGGCGAAGACCACGCAGCCCTTGGCGCCGACGGTGACCACGTGCGCGGTCAGCCCGGTGTCGCCGATGTGCCGCTGGATGCCGGCGGCGGCGCGCTGGCGCAGCGCCTCGATCCGCTGGTATGCCTGCGGGGTGGCCACCTCGGTGAGCATGGCCCGGGTGGCGGCCATCGCCAGCGGGTTCCCGTTGAACGTGCCGACCATCTCATACCCGCCACTGGCGACGTGGTCCATGACCGGTTCGGTGCCGCCGATGGCGGCGACCGCCACGCCGCCGCCCAGCGACTTGGCCAGCGTGATGAGGTCCGGCTGGACGCCTTCGTGGTGCGTCACCCCGCCCGGGCCGACGGTGAGGCCCGTCTTCACCTCGTCGAAGGTGAGCAGGGCGCCGTGGCCGTGCAGCAGGGTTTTCAGGCCGGCGAGGTAGCCCGGCTGCGGCTTGATGATGCCGGCGTTCATCATGACCGGCTCGACGATCATCCCGGCGACCTGGCCGTGGTGCTCGTCAAGCAGCCGGGCCACGCCGTCGAGGTCGTTGAAGCCGGCGATCAGGGTCAGGTCGGTGATCGCCGCGGGGATGCCGGTAGCCGACGGCGCGCTGGCCGGCTTTTCCGCCGGGCCGGCCTCGTCGGCGTCCGGGGCGACCGACACCTGCACCGAGTCGTGGTGGCCGTGGTAACAGCCCTCCACCTTGATGATCAGGTCCCGGCCGGTGATCGAGCGCATCAGGTGGACGGCGTCCATGGTGGCCTCGGTGCCCGAGTTCGCGAACCGCCAGCTCGGCAGGCCGAACCGCCGGGCAAGTTCGGTGGCCACCGCCACCGCGTCGCGGGTCGGCTGGGCGAAGTGGGTGCCGCGGCCGATCTGGGCTGCGATGGCCTCGACGATGGCGGGATGGGCGTGGCCCGCCAGCGCCGCGCCGTAACCGCCGTGCAGGTCCACGTACTCGTTGCCGTCGACGTCGTAGACCTTCGAGCCGCGGCCGTGGCTCAGCCAGACCGGCTGCGGCGCGGTGATCTGCCAGCTCGAGGTGACCCCGCCGGCCAGGTGGCCGCGTGCCCGGGCGGCAAGGCGCGCCGATTCCGGCTGGCGGCGGACGAAGACGTCCTCTTGCGCCGCGATGATCGAGGCGAGCCCGCGCTCGGCTGTTTTCCTGGCACTGTCCTGGACGGTCACGACGCCTTCCCTGGATTGACTGAACGTTCAGTCTAGAGCGCGGGCAGGGCGGCCGGCAAGGCCCCGGCGCCAGGCGACCGAGGCCGGGCTTGGTCGTCTGGCGAGCGAGGCCGGGCTTGGTCGTCTGGCGAGCGAGGCCGGGGCCGGTCAGGCGAGCGAGGCCGGGCCGCGCCTAATCATCTGGCGGGCGATGATCATGCGCTGGATCTCGCTGGTGCCCTCCCAGATCCGCTCCACGCGCAGCTCGCGGTAAAAGCGCTCGGCCACGTTCTCGCGCATGTACCCGCGGCCGCCGAACACCTGGACCGCGCGGTCGGCGACCCGCCCCGCCATCTCCGAGCAGTACAGCTTGGCCATCGAGCACTGCGCATGCGACACCTTGACATCGGTGCCGCGGTCGATGCCGCAGGCGGTCTCGTACGTCATCGACCGGGCCGCGAACAGCTCGGTGAGGCTGTCCGCGAGCATCCCGGCCACCAGGCCGTGCTCGCTGACCGGCCGGCCCCCGGCCCGCCGCGCGCTGGCGAACGCGGTCATCTCCTCGGTCAGCCGGCCGGCCGCGCCCAGGCAGCGGGCGGCGACCATCAGCCGCTCGAACCTGAACCACTCATAGGCGAACGTCATCCCGTCGCCCTCGGCGCCCACCAGGTTCGCCGCCGGGACGCGTACCTGCTCGAACGCGACGATCGGGTGGTGGTGGCTGATCGTGTGCGAGTACGCGGGCGTCCGCAGCACCCGCACCCCGGGGCTCGGCAGGTCCACGAGAAACATCGCGTGCTCCCCGTGGTGCGGGCCGCCGCGCAGCCTGGCCTGGAAGAAGGCGAAGTCGGCCGTGTTGAAGGAGGTGACGTGCCACTTGACGCCGTTGAGTACATACGCGTCGCCGTCCCGGTGCGCCGTGGCCTCGATCGCGTCGACGTCGGACCCCGCGCCCTCCTCGGTAATCGCGTAGCACTCCTCCCGCTCGCCGGCGATGGCGGGCCGGACGTAACGCTCGATCTGGTCGGGCGTGGCCACGGCAGGCAGCCACGACGGCGGGGTCGCCGCCACCCAGCCGAGCGCGTTGGTCACCCGGCCCATCTGCTCGGCGATCAGCACCTGCTGCAAGGCGGTGCAGCCGCCGCCGCCGAGCTCAGACGGCATGTTGGCCGAGTGCAGGCCGAGCTCGCGTGCCCGCTTGGCGTGCGCGGCGGTCACGTCCGGGGGCAGCTGGCCCCCGGCGGTTTCGGCCTGCTCCTCGAACGGGATCAGCTCCCCGGCGAAACCGCGGGCCCGCGCCTGGATCTGGCGTTCTTCGGCGGACAAGCCGTACATGTCGGTCATCGCCCAGGCCCTCCCCACGATATTGACTGAACATTCAGTCTATGCCAGCATCGGCGCTGTGCCACAGTGAGAGCTGTGCCACTGTGAGGGAGGAGGCCGGCGATGACCGCCGCGGATGCCGTGGTCGTGGGCGGCGGCACGGTGGGCGCCTGGTGCGCGTACTTCCTGCGCCGCTCCGGCCTGGCCCGGGTGGTCCTGATCGAGAAGGGCCTGCTCGGCCAGGGCGCCAGCAGCAGGGCGGCCGGCATCGTCCGGCTGCAGGGCGGCACCCCCGAGGCGGTGCGGCTCGCCCAGTGGTCACGCCGGTTCTACCTGGGGCAGCGGGACGAATTCGGCACCGACTCGGGGTTCACCGAGCAGGGCTACCTGCTGCCGTGCTTCGCCGAGGCGGAGGTCGCGGCGGCCCGCGAGCGGATGGCCATGCAGTCCGCCCTCGGCGTGCCGGTGCGCTGGCTCGGCCCGGATGAGGCGGACGCGGCCAACCCAGCGCTCGCCCCCGGGCAGACGCTCGGTGGCACGTTCTGCGCCCTGGACGGGTACATCTCGCCGCCGCGCAACGTGACCGCCTACACGGTGGCGCTGCTCCGCGCCGGGGTCGAGATCGCCGAGCATGTCGCGTTCCGCGGCCTGGCGGCTGACGGGGTGCAGACCAGCCGGGGCCGGATCGCCGCGGGCCTGGTCGTGCTCACCGGCGGCCCCGCGCTCGCCGCCGTCGGCCGGCTGGCCGGAATCCGCATCCCGGCCGGCGGTGCCCGGCACCAAGTCGCGGTCACCGAACGGCACCCCGGCCTTGATCCCTCCCGGCTGCCGATGGTGTTCGACGTGGTCGCCGGGCTTTACTGGCGGCCGGAGGAGGGCGGGCTGCTGTTCGGGATGAGCAACCCCGACGAGCCGCCGGGCGGCAACCGCGAGATCGACGCGGACTACCTGGCCAAGATGAGGGCGCGGCTGGCCCGCCTGGTACCGGTCACCGCCGGGCTGGGGCTGCGCCGGGTGTGGGCGGCGACGATCGACTACACGCCCGACCACCTGCCGATCATCGGACGCGCGCCCGGGCTGGACCACGTCACCGTCGCCAGCGCCGGCGGCGCCGGGATGATGTGGGGACCCGCGGTCGCCAGGGCCGCGGCGGACGTCGCGCTCGCCGGCGCGTCGCAGGTGCTCGACGTGGCGCCGCTCGGCCTGGACCGGTTCGACGATGCCGGGCGCAGCCGCCTGGCGGCGGACCCCGTGGCGCTGCCGTTCCCGGAACGGGTCGACGCCCGGTTACCTGAAGGCCCGGTGACCGGGGTCAGGCCGGGGTCAGGCCGGGCCGCCGCGAGCGGCGGAGCCGAACTCGCCGGTGCCGTCCGGGGTAGCGTCGTGGTCCGGGTACTTGTGCTGGCCGCCGGCCGGGACCATCTGCGGGTGCCCGTCGCCAGAGGACATCAGCTCGATCTTGAAGTAGCGCACGATCTCCGGCCACTGAACGGCGACCAGCGCGCCGAGCGCCGCGGGCACCAGGAAACGGACAAGCCTGCGCGTCATCGGGTCTTCCTCCCCATCGATGGACTTACCTGGCATCTTCCCCGCCCGAGGCCATTGACACCCGCACAGGAATACGTCAAGATCAGCCAACAACGGTCATCCCCAGGTGAGCTTACGGGGCGGCGCCCCCGGAAGCGGGCGGAAGGCACGGAGGGCCGGATGCTGCCGACTCAGCGCCGTCAGGCCATCCTCACCGAGGTGCGGGAGGCGAGCGCGGTCTCCGCCGAGCACCTGGCGCGGAGGTTCGGCGTGTCGCTGGAGACCATCCGGCGCGACCTGCGCGGGCTGCGGGACATGGGACTGCTGGAACGCGTCTACGGCGGCGCGCTGTCGGTGCGGTCCAGCGAGGGCAGCTTCACCGCCAGGACCACGCTGCACCGGGAACGCAAGCAGGCCATCGCCCGGCTGGCCGTCACGCTGATCGCGCCGGATGCCACCATCGTCATCGACGTCGGCACGACCGCGCTGGAGGTGGCAAGGGCGCTGCCCGCCTCGTTCCGCGGCAAGGTGCTGACCAACTCGGTGCCCGCGGCGATGGAACTCGCCGCCCGGGACGACATCGAGCTGCTGCTCGCCGGCGGGCAGGTGCGCCCGGGCGACGCCGCCTGCTCCGGCGCCCACGCGGAGGCGTTCTTCGGCTCCTGCTATGCCGACATGGCGTTCCTCGGCTCCGGCGGCGTGCACGCCGGCGCCGGGCTGACCGATTACCACCTGGCCGAGGTGAGCACCCGGCGCACGATCATCGCGCACGCCGCCGCCTCTTACGTGCTGGCCGATTCGAGCAAGCTCGGCACGATCGCGGTGCACCGGGTCTGCCCGCTGGACCGCGTCACCGCGCTGCTCACCGATCACCTCGCCGGCGCCGAGGCCGTCGACGCCCTCACAGGCGCCGGCTGCACGGTGCTTGCGGCCCCGCCGCCCCGGGCCCTTCCCTGCCCACCTGTTGACCGGAGTGATGTACGTGGACGATCAGGTCACGACCAGCCAAGCTCCCGAGGACGAGCTGCTGGGTAGGTTCGGCTACCGCCAGCAGTTCGTGCGCACGCTGCGCCACTTCGAGTCGTTCGCGGTGGCGTTCTCCTTCATCTGCTGCTGCTCATCGTCGGCGCCGTCAGGAGCCTGGGACACTGGTCGAACCTCACCAGTACCGGCCCGGTGCCGGCCGCCGGGTACTACGCGTGGCTGGGCCCGTTCATGCTGGCCACCTTGCTCGGCGCCTACACCATCGTCGGCTTCGAGGCAGCGAGCAACCTGGCCGAGGAGACCAACCAGCCGCAGCGGGTCATCCCGAAGGCGATGATCCGCGCCGTGCTGGTGTCCGGGGTCGTCGGGTTCGCGTTCCTGATCGCGCTGGCCTACACGACGAACAAGGCGGCGTACGCCAGCGCCGCCCCGGTCGCCCTGATCGTCCGCGACGTGCTCGGCGGCATGGTGCAGAAGATCTTCCTGGTCTTCGTGTGCGTGTCGATCTTCGCCTGCGGCCTGATCATCATGGTGACCAACGGC
>JAFAPY010000143.1 GCA_019246795.1 Streptosporangiaceae bacterium
CGACGACCTGTTTGACGGTCAGTCGATCCCGTGGGATGGCTGATGATGGCAGATGGGGCCGGATGTGGCGCCTGACCAGGTATTAAGTGGCTGGGTGTGGCCGGGCGACGGTGGTCGCTGGCAGCCAGTTAGGCTTCCAGTTGGGAGCCGCGTCTAGCGGCTCGCCACGGCCTCGGGCTCAAGCGCCCGGTAGAACGTCTGGCGGAACTCATCTCAGGCGACCTTGTAGCGCATTGGCACGAACCGCTGGGTTTCCTTCGGCGGACGCTGGTAATCGCGGTGTTGCAGCGGGGGCAGCTCGATCGAGGTGAATTCCGGCTGCTGATAGGGCAGCAACGACAGCAGGTGCGCCATCACGTTGAGCCGGGACGACCGCTTGTCGTCCGCGTCGATCACCCACCACGGGCTCTCCGGCGTGTCGCTGAACGCGAACATGGCGTCCTTCGCCTCGGCGTAGTCCACCCACCTGGTTTGTGCCTCAAGGTCCATCGGGCTGAGCTTCCACCGCTTGCTCGGGTCGTCGATGCGGGCTTGGAACCGGCGCCGCTGCTCTTCGTCGGACAGGCTCAGCCAGTACTTGACGAGCATGATGCCCTCGTCGATGAGCATCCGCTCAAGTTCGGGCACTTGCCGAGCGAAGCGCTGGTACTGCTCCTCCGTGCAAAAACCCATGACGCGCTCGACACCGGCGCGGTTATACCAGGACCGATCGAAGATGACGATCTCACCAGCGGCCGGCAGGTGCTGGATGTAGCGCTGGAAGTACCACTGACCGCGCTCACGCTCCGTCGGCGCCGGCAACGCCACCACCCTGACGCTCCGCGGGTTGGTCAACGCGGTGATTCGCTTGATGGTTCCGCCCTTGCCCGCGGTGTCACGCCCTTCGAAAAGCACCAGCAACCGGCGGCCGGTGCTGCGTATCCACTCGGCGAACGTGACGAGCTCGTCCTCGAGCCGCTCCTGCTCCTTGACGTACTGCTTCTTCGTCAAGACGATCGGTTTCACCGGCGCCTCAGGCTGCTCTGTCCGTTCGCGCTGCTCACCGGATCGACCGTTCGTCATCTTTGCACCGCCTGCCAAGCTGATCGCCGTTCCTCAGTGCCGCTCGCGGATCCCGGCCGGGATATCTAGCCCGCCCGGCGGGGCGGCCCCCGCACCGGCGACTGGCCGGTCCATCCTGACACGGGCAGTGCAGGGTTCCTCCCGTCCGTACCGTCAGTGTACCCACACCTCGCCAACCAGCAGCACCGCCGTGACGAGTACGACGACGGCGACAAGCAAACGCGCCGACGCGACCGGTGGGGGGACTCGCGGGCGAACGTGCGGCCCGGGCGCGCGCCGAAGCCGCGGGCGTCCATCGCGGTCGCCAGCCGGATGCCGCTGCGGATCGCAGCGACGAGCAGCGTGAAAAGCGGGCCGCCGGCGATCCGCAGCGCGGCTAGATCGTTGACCGGGCTCGTACCCCGCTGGGTGATCCCGGCCGCCGTGCTGTTCTTGCTCGTCGGCTTCGCGCCGGTGCCGGGCGGGGATTTCCTCCAGATCGCGCTCGGCCTGGCCACGTTCGGGCGCATCGCCTACCGCATCCTGCACATGAGTGACGCCGAGCGGGAGCCGGGCCCGGCCGCCGGCGCGCCCTCCTCCCCGCCACCGCCCCGACCGCCGCGTGACCGCGGCAGCACAAGACTGGCATTGCACCTGCGGCGATGCCAGCCCTGCCTTTCGCAGGTCCCGCCCATCGCCACCGGTGCGCCGACTTACCGCGATCAAGGTGGCCCGGAACGCGCACCGGACTGACTATTCTGCGCGACGGACGCCCGCATCACCTCCCCACAGAAGGGCACACCGAATCGGCAGGCTCTGTGCGCCTACGCCAAAAGACTCCGCAGCACTTGCCACTGCGACGTAAGCGCGCAAGCTAATAATCATGGAAGATTTTGCATAGCAGTGCATAAACGCACGCCCGGGCAGCGGCCGCTATTCGGCATTGTCGGGGGTGTGTCCCGCGCCTTGAGCCGCGGGACACACGGGCTGGAGTCAGGTGCCGGAGGCCATGTAGGCGGCCAGGATGTAGTTGGGGTGGCGGTCCAGGTTCTGGCGGGCCCGCTCTGGTGGACTCAGGTATCACAACTGTCCGAATGCCCCGCCTGGACGCCATGGCGCAGCCACCCAACCCCTTCTCTTCCTCGATGCGCTTGAAGCGAATCCCTCTGACCACCTCGACCCTCCAGCGGACGGATCTTGCATCAGACGGGAGGACTCGGGTGACTTGCCTGGTCACGCTGTCACCGTCCGGAGGCACAGAACGCTATCCCGACCCTGCCGTTACCTGCTGACCTGCGGTTCTCGCCCGGCTGATGCAATTCCTGAGAGTTCGCGTAG
>JAFAPY010000073.1 GCA_019246795.1 Streptosporangiaceae bacterium
TCGGCGACGAGCATGTCACCCTCGCGGGCGGCGTGCCCACCATCTGGGCCGGGGTCCTGGCCCACCTGCAGGCCGAAGGCGGTGACCTGTCCTCGCTGCGCCTGGTCGTAGCGGGTGGCTCCGCGGTGCCGCACGCGATGCAGGCTAGGTTCGAGACCGAGCTCGGCGTGCGGCTGCTCCAGGCCTGGGGCATGACCGAGACGTCGCCGCTGGCCAGCGTGGCGTGGCCGCCGCCCGGTGTCAGCCAGGAGGAACAGTGGTCCTACCGGGACAGTCAGGGTCGGCTGTTCTGCACGGTGGAGGGCCGGCTGTCCGGGGACAGCGGCGCGCTGCTGCCGGCCGACGGCGAGGCGGTCGGCGAGGTCGAGGTCCGCGGCCCCTGGATCACCGGCTCGTACTACAAGGACGACGACCCGGCTAAGTTCCACGACGGCTGGTTGCGGACCGGCGACGTGGGGACGATGGACGAGCGCGGCTTCATCCGGCTGACCGACCGGGCCAAGGACGTGATCAAGTCCGGCGGTGAGTGGATTTCCTCGATGGAGCTGGAGAATGTCCTGATGGCCCATCCCGACGTGGCCGAGGCGGCGGTGATCGGGGTCCCCGACGACAAGTGGGGGGAGCGGCCGCTCGCGGCGGTGGTGCTGCGGCCCGGCGCGGAGGTGACCGCCGAGAAGCTGCGGGCGTTCATGACCGAGCAGATCCCGCGCTGGCAGCTTCCCGAGCGGTGGTGCTTCGTCGCCGAGGTGCCCAAGACCAGCGTGGGCAAGTTCTCCAAGCGGCAGATGCGGGAGGCCTACCAACGCGGCGACTACGAGGTCACCGAGGTGCGCTGAGCATCCCGCGGCGCGGAGGCTTTGCCGGGGCCGGGGGTGTGCCGGTACGCTATGGCCCACCGCACCGCGCGTGCGGGTGGAGGATTCGCCTAGTCCGGTCTATGGCGCCGCACTGCTAATGCGGTTGGGCCTAGCGGCCCTCCGGGGTTCAAATCCCCGATCCTCCGCAGGTGACCAGGGGTTCCGCGTTCCGGCGCTGAGCCCTTGACGTGTCTCAGCGGTCATTTCGCCCCCGTTTGGCACAGTCTTGGCACGCCGGGGGATAAACGCCGCGATAGCGACGGCCGCAGCCTCGGCCAGCTCCTCGGCTACCGAGGCGTAGATGTCCATCGTGAAGCTGACCGTCGAGTGCCCCAGCGTCTCGCTGATCACCTTGTCCGGCTGCCCGGCAGTCACTTGCAGCATCGTGGCCGCGCCGTGCCGCAGCCCGTGTAGCGTGACCGGCGGCAGGCCACTACGAGCGACCAGCGTGTCGAACCGCTCGGAGATGCCCGCGGACCGCAGCGCCGACCCGTCCTCGCGGGTCCACACGCGCCCGGTGTCCGTCCAGGCGCCGGCCCACGCCATGCGTTCGGTGAGTTGCGCCTTCCGCCACGCTCTCAGTACCTCAGCCGTCCCGCTGACCCCGCTGACAGGCCGGTGCAACAAGTGCGAACACTCCTACCAGTTCACCACCGGCAGCCCGTCCACGACGACCAGGGGCACCTGCGACGTCCCGTTCGTCTAGACCTGCCACGCGGTCGCTCGCCGGTGCTGAGCACGATCAGGCGGTCATCAGGCTGATGGTCTTAAGGCTTTCGACATCAGTGGCGGCTGCACATGGCAGCACGAGGGCTGAAACCATCCTCCCGGCGCAGGGAGAGCGTGACAGCGCCCCCGCACAGAGCTAACTCGATGCGCGGGGGCGCTGGTCGTGCCGGACGGGCCGCGGCAGGGAACTTTGCCGGGTTAGGGGCCCATCACCGATTCCAGCTTGTCGAGCAGTGCTTTCAGGGTGTACCGGGTGATGACTGTCTCGCCGTCCTCGCCGCGGGTGACGGCCTGCCAATGCGAGCCGTGATAGGTGATCTCCACCTCCGGATGCGCCGCCTCGTACGCCTGCCGACGCGGCACCTAATCGACGTACGTGGTCGCCGTCCCATTCTGGGACGACTCCTGGAGGGGCGGCATGTCCTTCGCTGCCTGGCCGGGGCTGGTCCCCGGAAGATCCCGCCTAGTACGGCAGCAGCCATTCGGGCTTTGAGCTGGGCCTGAGCGCGGTCGGGGGAAGCGTTTTTGCGCGGCGCAGCCGCCTGCCGATTATGCGTGTGTGAAGACAACAAAACCGAAGGCGGCTGCTGCCGCCAGGATAGGCGCCGCGCTGGGCCGCCGGAAACGCGCCGAGCTGCTGGACCTGCTGCGGCCGTGCTTCGCGCGGACCGAGCCGTGGCTGCAGGCGGCCAAGTACGCCGCCGCAGTGATGTGCGACCTGCGCAGACGCAACGGGTGGACAATCGCCGAGCGGTCGGGGGACCGCACGCCGGACCGGACCCAGCGGCTGCTGAACCGGGCGGTGTGGGACACCTGGGCGGCGATGGGGGTGGTGCGCCGGTTCGCCGTGGCCGGGCTGGATGAGGCTGCCCGCACGGCCGGGCGGCGGCGCGGCCTGGCGGTCGGCGCGATCGACGAAACCGGGCAGGCCAAGGCCGGCCGGCATACGGCCGGCGTCAAACGCCAGTACCTGGGCTGCGTGGGCAAGGTGGCCAACGGCATCAACACCGTGCACCTGACGTATGCGCGCGAAGGCGCCGGGCATGCGCTGATCGGCGCGCGGGAATGGATCCCGGCCGCCCACCTCGGCGATCCCGCCGCCTCGGCGGCGATGGGCCTGCCGGAAGACCTGGCCTTTCGCACGAAAGGCCAGCTGGCTATCGACATCCTCGCCGAGGCGTTCGCCGACGGCGTGCGGCTGGACTTTGTCTGCGGCGACGAGGTCTACGGCGCCTGCACCGAGCTGCGCGAGTACCTGGAGGACCGCGATCAGGCCTACGTACTGCGCGTGCCGTCCAGCTTCCGGCTGATGCTGGCCAGCGGCATCACGCTGACCTGTAAGCAGGCCGCCGCCCGGCTTCCCGCCCGGCGCGGCTGGGAAGTCCGCTCCGCCGGAACGGGATCCAAGGGGCAGCGCTGGTACGCCTGGGCGTGGCTGGCGACCGCCTTCGCCTCGCATTACCTGCTGATCCGCCGTCACCTCCAGACCGGTGAGCTGGCCTATCACTACTGCTACCTGCCCGATGGCCAGCCGGCGTCGCCGGCCCGGCCGATCCGTGCCGCCGGGCTGCGCTGGCCGGCCGAGGAAGATTTCGAATTCGGGAAGGACTGCTTCGGGCTCGACCAGTCCCAGGTCCGCCTGTACACCGCGATCGCCCGGCACACCGTGCTGGTCATGGCCGCCCTGGCCATCTGCGCCGTCACCGCCGCCCTGCTGCGCCGCCGCACCGGCACCGCCGCACCCGCCCCGGTCCTCCCGGACCAGCCGCCGCCCGCCGACCCGGGGATGATCCCGCTCACCGTCCCCGAGACCGGGCGGCTGCTCGGCCACCCGCCCCCGCCCGGCAGCGCCGCACACTGGCTGGACTGGCGGCGTCGCCACCAGGCCTGTTCACGCTGGTACCACCAGCGAACACGACTGGCCCGCCGCGTCGAGATCGCCCTGGCCAGGTAGCGAATGGCTGCTGCCGTACTAGTCTTGCCTTTCTTGGCCATTTCCCAGACCTCTTGAAATGCACGCGGCAAATCTCGCCAATGCTGGCTGGAGCTGAATGCCCTGGTTCTCACCTTGGGCAGTGCAGCAGGGCACGGCTTCCACGGCTGCACTTGGCAGATGCAGCCGTCAACAGCGTCAATCAGGGCACTGACCTGCTAAATACCGATAAACCCGAAAAGGCGTCGGTGGATCGAAGCTAAAGGCGGCGGCCCGGCTAGCGGTTCCTGCCCTTTTCCTCAAGTTAGGCCATATATGCGAGGAGACTCCCTATTTCGTCTTCGGCGCGTGCTATACGAGTTCTACGGTGTCAACGGCCATTTGCGCCTGGGTAACCAGAGCCGCCACCGAAGTTTCACGGAACTCGGGACAACTTGGTTAGGCCTATGCAAAGCTGAGGGCCGACTGGGGGACCGGCCCCCCGTCCGTCAAAAGGGGGGAACCCAATTTGAGATCACGACTCATTGCTGG
>JAFAPY010000217.1 GCA_019246795.1 Streptosporangiaceae bacterium
GTCAAGCGCAATCTCTCACCGCAGGCCGCGAACCCGGGCGGCCTGCTCCCCACCGCCACCTCCTGCCCGGCGGCTAGGCGGCTATGGGACACGCATGCCGGCTGGAAAGCTCCGCCCAGCGGTGGCAGCTGCCGGGCGGAGCTGCCCGCGGCCGCCGATCCCAATTACCACGCGGCGATGACGCGCCGCGACCTGGGGCGAACGCGAACCGCCTGATCTGCGTGGCCGGGTGCCTGCTGGCGATCTTGTTCCTGGCGAGCCAGAACCGGGTATTCGGCGTCTTCGCGCATGGCCGGGCGCAGCGCTCGCTCGTGCTCAGCGGCCCGGACTGCTGCCTGAACGCGCCGCTACGCTCCGTGATTTACCCTAATGAGCCCTGGACGCGGGAACCGCCGATCGGCGCAGCGGTCTTGATGCTTGCGCCGCCGCTCATGCTGGGCCTGAAGGAGCATTCTGTGCTCTGGCCGGCGTCTGGTTTTCGCTGGTGTCATGGCTCCTGTGCGTTCATCCCGATCGGCGAGCCCCCAGGGTTCGCCGCGCGGCGGCCGTAGGGATTGACGCAGGGGTAAGTGTGGCTATAATCTCTAGCTATGGCTATAGTCTATAGCTCGCCAGCGGGTCCGGACCGGCGGCTGCTGCGGCGCCAGCAGACGATCGAGGAAGCGCTGGATGCGGCGGTGGCGATCATGGAAGAGGCCGGTGTCGGCGGCCTGTCGATGTCGGAGATCGCGCGTCGGCTGGGGATGCGCCAGCCGTCGCTGTATAAGTACTTCCCGTCGCTGCACGCGGTTTATGACGCGCTGTTCGCCCGGGGCGTGGAGCGGACCAGTGCGGCGGTGCAGGCGGCCGTCGCAGACGTGCCCCGGGGGGTGGCGAGCATCCGGGCGGCGGGCCGGGCCCTGGTGCGCTGGGCGGTGGAGAATCCCGTGCTGGCGCAGCTGCTGTACTGGCGCCCGGTGCCGGGGTTTGCTCCCACGGCGACGTTCGCGCCTAGCGTGCGGCTGATGGACCAGCTGCGCGCCGCGTTCGCCGCGGCCGTGCAGGCCGGGGCGCTGCACCCCAGGGCCGCTTCCGAGGAGGCGCCGCGGCTGTTCACTGTCGTGCTGAGCGGCCTGATCTCCCAGCAGATGGCCAACGAGCCAGGCGCGGGCTACGACACCGGGATTTTCACTGGCCTCACCGATGCTGCGCTTGAGATGTTCTTCGCCCGGTACGCGCGGGCGGGTGCGGGCGCATCGCCGGAAACGGCACCACGACCCCAAGCCGCTCATCGCCCGAACCGAAGGGAGGATCGATGATGCAGGGCAGCCCGGTACCAGAAGGGCTCCGGCCTGGCCAGCTGATACTCCGCACCGAAGGTGCGTGCGGCTTCGATCCGCAGCACCTGCTGGCGGTGTTCGGCAGGCAACGGCACCGGTTCGCCGCGGTGCTGGCAGGATTCGCCCCCGGCGTCACCATCGCCCGGTTCCTGGCCACCACACACGACCTGCTCGCTGTGGCGCGCGGCCGGCTGGCCCGCGGCCACCACTTTGACGTTTGGCTCCCGTACGGGCCAATGGACTGGACGATGCTGGTGCTCCACGCCTTCTGGGATTCCTGGCTCCACGAGCGTGACGTCCTGCTCGCCATGGGCCGTGAGCATCCCACCGACAGCGACGCCACCGGCTACGCGGCCGCCTATGGGTTGTTCATCGCCGCCGGCGTGGCGTCAATGTTCGGCGACCAGGTGCACCAGCAGCTGATGCTCGGTGGCGACGGCGGTGGCGTTTTCGAGCTGACGGCCCACGGCGCCGTCACGCTCAGCGTCACCCCGGCAACCACCGGGGGGCCGCCCGCAGCCGAGGTCACCGACGCGATCGCCGGCCGGGCATCGATCCCCGCCGTACTCGGCGACCTGCCGGCCGACATGCGGGCAGCCCTGTCACGCATGGCCGACTTCTTCAACACACCCGTCCCGCACAGCCCAGCCTGATCACGCCGATGAAGCGGTCAACACCGCCTGGCACGAATAGCACGGATGCCGCCCGGCCAAACCTGCCCCGCACCATGCTGGTAACAGCCTGAGATCCATCGGATGACAGGCTGATCCTCCGGAATGGGTGAGTCGCCCACTGGTGCGTCCGCTCACTTTGTGTGACCGGTCCTCGACTTGAGCGAGGTGCGCAGCGCCGCCGATATGGCGTCGATCTGGATTGCCCGAAGTGATCGGCAGCGGTACGCAAGGATAGGTTATCTGCCCGTTCAGCCGCGCTGGCGATCGATACGGTGCACTTTCGTGCAGCCCGCCGTCGCCGTCGCAGCACCGGCGGTCGGCTGACCGGCCTCACTGCGTGGCGGTGACAATGCAGCGCCGCAGTTCCTCGGTCGCTTCCGGGGCGCCCTCGACGGTCACGCCGCTCGGCTCGCCGGCGCCCTCCCGGTTCCATGCCCCGCGCAGTACGGCCGCCGGCGGGCCGCTCACGGTCACGTCGGCCGCGGCGTCGCCGGCACCGTCCTGGACGGCGAACAGCCCTGGCCCGGTGCGTACCCGCCACGCCGCGCCGTCGGTCCGCACCGTGTACGTCCGGCCCGGCGAGCCGGCCAGGATGTCGGTGAAGTAGCTGCCCCACTCGGCGACGCTGAACGCCACGAAGACCTTAAGCAGCTCGTCGATGCCGTCGACGGCCAGGTCGGCTGGGACCGGCGCGACCGGCTGCCCGATGCCGAGCTCGGCGTCGATGCGGTGGATGACCGTTTCCTGCGCCATCCGCCGGATCCAGAAGCCGACGGTCTGGCCCGGGGTGTACCAGGAGCCGGCCGGATCGGCCGGCTTGCGAGCGGCGAACTCGCCGAGCAGCCCGGCGTAGGCCCGGTCGAGCAGCGCGAGCGGCTCCTCGTTGGCGGGCTCCTCCGGCGGCCAGGGGTCGGGCTCGGCGCCCTCACGCATGGTCAGGGTCTTGTGCAGATACACCTCGCCGACGTGACGGGTCAGGTCGGCGACGGTCCAACTGGCCGTCCACCTGGAACCGGCGATCGGAATCTGCAACGCCGGCGCCCCCGCTCTCACGCAGTGTCATCGGCCCCGGTACTTCGTGCCCGCGCGCACTGCCGCCGTTCTGCACGCCCGTGACCGGGCCGGTACGCACCCTCGGACATGCGCAGATAAGGAATTCGGTCGGCCGACTCGGAGATCCGAAGACGACCATCCTGAGCGACCCTATGCGCGTTGGCAAGTAGCGCGATGCCAGACCGCGCGTGCTCGGGTCCTGGCAGACGAGGTCGTTTCTGGCATCGACGCGCGGCGTGCGCATACCGGGATTTCTGGGCGACGCTGCCAATCAGCGAGCGGCGGGGGTCGCTGAAATCGGGCGCTAGGTGGCGGGGTTGGGCTTGCGTCATTCTGTTCAGCTCAAATCGGCTTGCTAAAAACCCTGTCGGATCACGCGTCATTTCAGCGATCGCGCGCGAACGGGCTTGCGGAACGTGCTACAGCGGCCTCGCCGGCTGAGCTTTGCCTCGGCGGCTCGATGACATCTAGGCAGGCCACCACGGTCGCGATGAGTTCGCGGCGTCGGCGGCGTCAGTGGGTCTATGCCGTACGCAGACGTCAACGGGTTGCACCTCTACTACCAGGAGCACGGCGACGGGCCGCCGCTGGTGCTCCTCCACGGCGGTCTGATGACCATCGAGCTGAACTTCGGCGTCGCCTTGCCGGCGCTTGCCGGGCATCATCGGGTGATCGCCGTCGAGCTTCAGGGTCACGGTCGTACCGCCGACGTCGACCGTCCCCCGACCTTCCCTGATTTCGCTGCCGATGTGATCGCCTTGCTCGACCACCTGGGGATCGAGCGGGCCGACGTGGCCGGCTTCAGTATCGGCGGGCTCACTGGTTACGAGCTGGTGATCTCGTACCCGGAGCGCGTCCGGCGGGCTGTCGTGGCCTCGGCCGACCACCGCAACGATCGTGGCGGCGAGGCAGACCCGGCCCGGCTGCCGACGCCGGATGACTTCCAGGCGATGCGCGACGCCTACGTAGGGCCAGCTCGCCGTGCTGCCGGGCACCACGCACATGGATCTCACCCGCGGTACCCTGCTGGCGCCTGTGATCGAGGCGTTCCTCGCTTGATGCAACACGGGCGGATCG
>JAFAPY010000258.1 GCA_019246795.1 Streptosporangiaceae bacterium
CCCGACGGCACCGTACTGCGCTTCATCTGGGAACGCGAAAACGAGGAAACCCTGCGCTTCACCGGCCTGAGCTTCGACACCGGCAAGCCGCCGGCCTTCTATGACACCCCGCGCCTGCCAGCCCAGAATGCCGCAGGCCAGGCCGCACCCATCGAGAAAGGCTGCGATAGGGCCTGGCCCGATTGAAGGTCACAGGGGGATTTGCGTATGGCTGAAGCGACGATCGGGCTGGTCCTTGACGACGCGGACCCCCGGAGCCCTGGGCCGCTTCTGGGAACAGGCGCTCGGAGCGCAACGACCCGGAGCGGCCGGCGCCTACGTCCTGCTGGCATCACCGGCAAGGGCGTTGCGCACGTTCCTCCTGCAGCGGCCCGGCGAAGCCAAGCTCACCAGAACCGCATGCACCTCGACATCGAGACACCCGACGTCCATGCCAAATGACCATAGTGTTCCGGTGGCCGCCCGCGGCGAGCACGAGCAGTTCCTGCAGTCTGGGCGACTTGCAGGCCGGCACAATGCCGGCGGCACGGCCATGGCGGCACCGGGGCGGAGGCGCCCGGCACCGGACCGCGCGCGGGCCATGGTCATCCGCTGCCCGAACGGCATAACAAGGTCGCTGGATAGCTATCCAGTTATGGTGAGGAGAGGCTGGTGCACTGGGCTAGTGGCCGTGTGCTGCATGATCATAGGTTCCGGACGGTAGCGGGCGGCGAGGTCCTTTCCGTGCTGGGCGATTACGCCTACCAGGTGGCCTTTGCCTGGCTCGTGCTGTCGGTCACCGGTTCGGCGGTGACCCTGGCGGCCGTCATGATCTGCACCGCCGTCCCCAACGGGCTGCTGCTCCTGGTCGGCGGCGCGGTCACGGACCGGTGGTCCGCCAAGCATGTGATGTTCTGCTCGCACCTGTCCCGGGGGCTGCTGGTCTTGGGCCTGTGTGCGGTCATGCTCACCGGATCGGTGCGGATCTGGCAGTTCTACGCGGTGGCGGCGGCCTTCGGGCTGGCTGATGCGTTCTTCTGGCCGGCCAGCGGCAGCATCGTGCCCCTCCTGGTGGACACGGGCGACCTGCCGGCGGCCAACGCCGTGGTCGCCGCGGGGGAACAGGTGGCAATGTTCGCCGGGCCGCTGCTGGGCGGCGCCGTAATGGCCGCGTTCTCGCCGCCAGCGGTCCTGGCGGTCAACGCGGCGACGTTCTTCATCGCGGCTGTGACCGTCATGCGCGCCCCGGCAGCGGCCTCGCCCCGGCGCGATCAGCCGTGGTCCATGCGCGGCCTGCTGTCCAGCATCACCGCCGGGTTGTCCTACGCGCGCGGCGCCGCCGGGGTACGCGCCGTCCTGGTCATCGTCTCGGCTTCGACACTGGCCTACAGCGGGCTGTTCGCCGTGGCGCTACCCGCGTTCGCCCGGGCCAGCGGGCACGGGTCGCTGGCCCTGGGCGCCCTGATCGCGTGCTGGGGCCTGGGACAGCTGCTGGGCGCGATCTCAGCCGGGATCACCGGACTGCCGCACCGCTGGGGCGCGCTGATCATCGGCGTGGCCCTGTGCGAGGGCGCCGCCTTCGCCGTGATCGGCGCGGCCGCGTCTGTGCCGGTGGCCTGCTCGCTGCTGGCCGTGCTCGGCTTCGGCGTCGCCTACTCCAGCGATGTCGCGCTCCCGGCCTGGATCCAGATCAGCACCCCCGCCGGAATGCTCGGCCGGGTCAACAGCCTGATCAGCCTGCCGCGGGCCATCTTGCCGCCCGTCTCGCTTGCGGTCATGGGCGCTCTCGCCGCCGCCGACACCCAGCTCCCGTTCTACCTCGCTAGCGCGCTGATGCTCCTCGCGGGTGCCGTCCTGGCGCTCGACCCCGCAGCCCGCAAGCTCTCCATCGAGAACCGGGCACCGGCAGGTCTCAGCCATCCGTCCTGATCCGGACGATCTGCGCGCAACAGCAACCGCAATCAGTGCAGCGATCATCGCCGCAGATTCGGCAGCTGACCCGCAACGCAGTGTCCCGAGAAGCCGGTCACTCTCTGTGATTGGCCACCGCGCCCCCTCATGGCGCGGCGGGATCCTGATAGCCGCTGACGCCGGACACCGAGCGAGAACCGGCGCAAGATCGAGCAATCCGGGAGAGGGAGATGCTCACGGAACCTTGCCGAAGTGTCTTCATGCAGTTCCGCCGCTGGATCGTCATATAGCGAGGTCGCTAACAGCTGGCCAAACCGGCGCCACCATCCTGATCGCCACCCACGACCCAGCGGTCGCCGCCCGCTGCCACACCGTCCTGGCCGACGGGGGCAGGGGGCCACAGACCCCGGTTGGCGGCTTACCGGCGGGCGAGCCGCGGCGCAAGCCCTCGTCCGGGACATTCGGCATGATGGTGGTCATGCCTGCCGAGCTTGCCGTGCTTGAGGGCGTGCTGGAGCGCGTGACCTTCGCCAACCCGGAGACCGGGTACACGATCGCAAGGATCGACGCGGGGCGCGGCCCGGACCTGGTCACGGCGGTCGGGCCGCTGCTGGGGGCGCAGGTCGGCGAGTCACTGCGGATGCGGGGCCGGTGGACCTCGCATGCCAGGTACGGCAGGCAGTTCGAGGTGGTTTCCTATGCCACGGTGCTGCCGGCCACCGTGCAGGGCATCCGGCGCTACCTGGGATCGGGCCTGATCAAGGGCATCGGGCCGGTGATGGCCGAACGCATGGTCGCCCGGTTCGGCGTCGACATCATGCACGTCATCGAGGCCGAGCCGGAACGGCTCATCGAGGTCGACGGCCTGGGCCCCAGGCGCACCGCGATGATCACCGCCGCGTGGGCCGAACAGAAGGCCATCAAGGAGGTGATGGTGTTCCTGCAGGGCGTCGGGGTGTCCACGTCGCTGGCGGTGCGGATCTACAAGAAATACGGCGACGCGGCCGTCTCCGTGGTGCGGTCGCAGCCGTACCGGCTGGCGGCCGACGTGTGGGGCATCGGGTTCAAGACCGCCGATACCATCGCGGCCTCGGTCGGCATCGCCCGCGACAGCCCGGAGCGGATCAAGGCCGGGCTGTCCTACACGCTGTCGGAGGCGGCCGACGACGGGCACTGCTACCTGCCCGCGCCGAACCTGATCGCCGACGCCGCCAAGATCCTCGGCGTGCCGACGGAGCTGATCGCGCCGTGCCTGGACGAGCTGGCCGCGGCCGAGGGGGTGGTGCGCGAGGATGTGCCCGCCCCGGCCGAGGCCGCACCGCGGGTTCCCGCCGTCTACCTGCCGCCCTTCTATCAGGCCGAACGATCCTTGGCGGCTGGCTTGGCGAAGCTGCAAGGCCGTGGGCGTGACCGGCTCGCGGCGTTCTCCTCCGTGGACTGGGACAAGGCGCTGGAGTGGCTGCGCGGCCGGACCGGCGCCGTCCTGGCTCCGGAGCAGGCCGACGCGGTGCGGCTGGCGCTGACGTCGCGGGTCGCGGTACTGACCGGGGGGCCAGGGTGCGGCAAGTCGTTCACCGTGCGTTCGGTGGTCGAGCTGGCGCAGGCGAAAGGGGCCCGGATCGTGCTGGCCGCGCCGACCGGGCGGGCCGCCAAGCGGCTCGCCGAGCTGACTGGGCACGAGGCGGCGACCATCCACCGGCTGCTGCAGCTGCGGCCTGGCGGCGAGCCGTCGTTCGACGCCGCCTCGCCGCTTGACGCCGACCTCGTGGTGGTCGACGAGACCTCGATGGTCGACGTGATCCTGGCGAACAAGCTGGTCAAGGCGGTTCCGCCGGGGGCGCACCTGCTGCTGGTCGGGGACGTGGACCAGCTGCCGTCCGTCGGCGCCGGGGAGGTGCTGCGTGACCTGCTCGGTGCTGGCCGGAGCGCGCGCGTCGGGCAAGCCGCCGCGCGGCCGCTCGGTGCCGGGACGCTGCCGGCGGTGCGGCTGACCAAGATCTTCCGGCAAGCGCAGCAGTCCGGCATCGTGGTCAACGCGCACCGGATCAACTCCGGTTCGATGCCGATGCTGGGCGGGTTCGCGGACTTCTTCTGGTTCTCCTGCGAGGACGGCGAGGCCACGGCCGAGCTCGTGGTCGACATCGTGGCGCGGCGGATCCCTTCGCGTTTCGGCCTGGACCCGCGCCGCGACGTGCAGGTGCTGTGCCCGATGCACCGCGGGCCGGCCGGCGCGGGGAACCTGAACATCGTGCTGCAGCAGGCGCTGACGCCGTTTGCCGACGGGCGCCCGGAGCGGCGGTACGGCGGGCGGGTGTTCCGCGTCGGGGACAAGGTGACCCAGCTGCGGAATAACTACGACAAGGGCGCCGCGGGCGTCTTCAACGGCACCGTGGGCGTGGTGACCGGCTTGTCGGCAGAAGACCACTCGCTGACCGTGCTCACCGACGAGGACGAGTCGGTGGACTACGGGTTCGACGAGCTCGACGAGCTCGGCCACGCCTATGCGGTGACCATCCACCGGTCCCAGGGCAGTGAGTACCCCGCCGTGGTCATCCCGCTGGTCACCGCGTCGTGGATGATGCTGCAGCGCAACCTGCTGTACACCGGGGTGACACGCGCCAAGAAGCTGGTCGTGCTCGCCGGGTCACGGCGCGCGCTGGCGGCGGCGGTGCGGACCAGGGGCGCAGGCCGCAGGCACACAGCGCTGAGCCACCGGCTGCGCCAGTGACGCGGCCGGGGTGTGCCGCGGTCACTGTTCGGACAAGATGGCCTCCAGCTCGGCCAGCGGGTCGCGCACCGCCGGGCCCATGGTCTCGACGTAGGCCCGGCGGATCGTGCCGGCGAACGGGAACGGCGCCGCATAGCCGGAACCGATCGCCGGTCCCCACTCATAGCCGCAGGTGAGCCCGGCGCCGGCGCCGTGCTTGGGGTGCACCAGCGCCCACAGGACGCGGTTGTCGAGCGGGAGGACCTGGTGACGCGCTGCCTCCGCCCACCACAGCTCGATCATCTCGGCCAGCAGGTCCGGGTAGCGGGCGGCGAGGTCACGCGACTCGGAAAGGTCCTCCGCGACGTGGTACAGCTCCCAGGTGTCCTCGTCAAACGGCGCGTTCGGGTCCTGGTCGTCGTACAGCGGGCCGACCGGGTGGAACGTCACCGCCTTCCAGCCGCGGTGGTAGATCGCCCGCGACCCGAACATCTCGAAGTACTGCGTCTGGTGTCGTTCTGCCGCGTTCTCGCCGCCCCTGCCGAGCAGGTAGGCGAAGCTCAGGCCGTCGACGCGGCTCTGCTCGATGCCCTCGATGGCGGCCGGGAGGTCCAGGCCGGCCAGCTCGGCCACGGTGGGCACGATGTCGATGGCGTGGGTGAACTGATGGCGGATACCGCCGGAGTCGATCCCCTCCCCCGGCGCCCCCGGCCAGGAGATGATGCACGGGTCGGCTACGCCGCCCTCATGCACCTCGCGTTTCCAGCGGCGGAACGGCGTGTTGCCGGCCATCGTCCAGCCCCACGGGTAGTTGTTGTGGGTGAGCGGGCCGCCGATGTCGGCAAGGCGCGCGAACATCTCGTCCGTCGATGCGGGGTCCAGGTTCAGCAGGCGCACGTCGTTGATCGACCCGGTCGCCCCGCCTTCCGCGCTGGCGCCGTTGTCGGACACCGCCACGACGATGGTGTTGTCCGCGTCGCCCGTCTCCGCCAGGAAATCCAGCACCCTGCCGATCTGCTCATTTCCCGACGGCGTAGGTGGCGTGGCCAGCCGCGCGCAGGATCTCCGACAGGTAGCCGTTTTCCCGCGGCGGCTTTCCCCAGTACCCGGGATACCCGGTGGCGAGTTCGGCGACCCGCCCCATGCCGCTGCGATGGTGGTTCCTGCCCGTCAGCAGGCACGCGCGGGTCGGCGAGCACAGCGACGTGGTGTGGAAGTTCGCCAGCCTGATGCCGCGGGCGGCCAGGCTGTCGAGGACGGGCGTGTCGATGTCGGACCCGTAGCAGCCGAGCTGGGCGTAGCCGACGTCGTCGAGCACGAGGAGGACAACGTTGGGTGACCCGGCCGGCGGTTCCGGCTCGGCAGGCCACCACGGCACCGAATCCCGCCGGTCACGGCCGATGATCCCGCCGAAGTCCTGTCCCACTCTGGCACCCCTTCCGGCCGTCTGGCGCAGTCAGCAGGCGCGGCGGCGCCGCACGTTCGCCAACGTTATCCCGCGCAGTCCCCGGCGCCGCGCGGGTCGTCGCCGGGCACGGTGCAAGATCCGTCAGCTGACCGATGTCTCTCGCTGCAATTTGCAGCACCATTTCTGATGCAACCGGCATCGCGGGAAGGGAACACGCAGCGATGGCACGTAGGTTCACCCGGGCCGTCCGGGCCACCGAAGCACCCGTCGCCGTAGCGGCCGCCATAGTCCTGGCGATCCTGTTCCTGCCCAGGGCGACCGGCGGAGGGGGCGCCGCCTCGTCCGGCATCGAGCAGCGGGACCTGAACGTCGCGGTGGTGCCGGCCGCCGATTCTGCCGGCTTCTTCGTCGCCCTGCACGAGGGCATGTTCGCGGCGCACGGCCTGCACGTCACCTTCATCCCGGCCGTCAGCTCCGAGACGGTCATCAATGCCCAGGCGCTCGCCGAGCCAGGCGACCGGATCGACATCTCCTGCGGCAACTACGTCAGCTACATCCAGGCCCAGCAGAACTATGACCAGGGCCTGCGCCCCTCCTCGGCCAGCGACCCGGTGGTCGCCGCCGACCTCGACATCTTCGCCGAGGGCTCGGTGATGGAACCGGGAGCTCAGGGCCTGTACGTGATGCCCGGCTCACCGGTACGCACGCTGGCCGACCTCGAGGGCAGGACGGTCGGCGTCAACGCGCCCGGCAACATCTTGTACCTGCTGGCCGCCTCGGTGCTGGCCGACCACGGGCTGAGCGTGTCTGGCGTGCACTTCGCCTATGTGCCGCTGCCGCAGATGGCGCAGGCGCTGTCTGCCGGGACGATCGCCGCGGCGGTGCTCCCGGAGCCGTTCGCGTCCCAGGCTGAGCTGGGCTTGGGCGTCACCCTGCTCGCCGACCTGGACCAGGGCGCCACCACCGCGTTCCCGGTGCAAGGCTGCGCGGTGACCCGGCAGTGGGCGGCGCTGCACCCGGGGACGCTGGCGGCGTTCCGCGCGGCCTACGAGCAAGGCCAGTCGGTCGCCGACACGAACCGGTCCGCCGTGGAGCAGGCCATGGAGGCGCTGCCCGCGCCGCTCGGCCTGACCAGCAAGCAGGCAGCGGTGATGGCGCTGGACGGTTATCCGGTCGGATCTATCGATGGAGTCCGACTGCAGCGGGTAGCCGACGTCATGCACCAGTTCCTGGGTTTTCCGGTCTTCAACGTGCGGTCGATGATCGCGGGCTGACCCAGTCCCGGACCTGCCTTCGCTGTGCCGGGGCCTTTCCCCGTGGTTCGTTATGAAGACAGAAGAGGTAGATGTTCAGCGCGAGCCGGGGATCTGGCCGACGGGGCTGCGGACGGTGAAGCTGGGATAGCGCACCGGGTAGTAGCCGAGGCTGCCCAGCCCGGCGAGTCCGTAGCGGTATCTCCCGTTGCTGACCGTAGCCACGTGCACGCCGTTGATCTGCGCTGAGATGCTGGTGCCGCGGGTGGTCAGGCTCAGGGCGTAGGCGTGGCCGGCGGCCACGCGTCCCGACGCGAGTGTCACGGCCGACGGGCCGTTGGCGACGATCTGCCAGGCGCCGTTGCTGCGGACCTTCAGCTCGTAGCCCCGGAACTGGCTGACGGCGGACCTGGAGAACCCCTCGAACCGCGCGATCAGCGCGGCGCCGGCCGGCGCGCCTGCTGTCGGCGACGACGGGACGATGACGCGGGCGGAGACGGTGTAGTCGCGCCAGGTGTTCCAGCCGACGACCGCGTACGGGGCGGATGACCGGCCCGGGTAGTGCCATTCCACCGGCTGCCCGGCCGTGGTCTGGGTCAGCACGCCATGCACGTATCCGAACGACCCCTCCATTGGGGCCAGCATGTCCGCCATGCCCGCGCCGTCGGGGGCGGCGGTGTACTGGACCGGCATCGGCCCGGCGGCCGGGACCGGCGGCGGATGGCCGTCTGCCCGTGACTGCCCGGTGGTCGTGGTGAACGTGTACACGTATCCGGGTTGCAGCAGGGCGGTGAAGGTGCCCTTGCGGGGCACGATGTCGCCGCCGCGGGTGAACTGGGCGCCCCCGCGCAGGCTGGTCCGCCACACGTGCACCACCCGCGCGGGCAGGCCGCCGGTGATGTGCACAATGACCTGCTGCGTGTCGCTAGCCGAGGATGTCTGGGCGACCATCGACCAGGCGGAGCGGCCGGGGGCCAGGTAGGTGTCGTAGGAGCCGCCGCCGGGCAGGGCTCCGTTCGCCCCGGCCGCGTGGTACCAGCCGGGAGCAGTGAACTGGGTGGTCTGGGCGATCACCCAGGTCAGGGGCGTGACGTAGTAATAGCCGTCCCACGGCCAGTCGGCCCAGGCCAGGCCCCGGTTCTGGTGCGGGAGATCCGTGGGCATCGCGTCGATGAGCGGCCACACCAGGATGCCGGTGATCCCGGCCTGGCCGTAGGCGTCGTTGAGCGCGCGAGCCAGGCCACCCGGACCGGGAAGCGCGGGGTTGGCTCGCGTGGCCGGGGTGGCCCCGAGTTCCGATTCCCACAGCAGCTTGCCCATGCGGGCTGCCAGGCTCCGTGCCCTGGCCGCTACCGCGCACCGGTAGCCGGTGGTGGGCAGCCCGCAGGTGTCGTGCACGCCCAGGACGCTGACCGCCCGGCCGAAGGCAGGATCGCTGGCCATGTCGTCGGCCACGGTCCCCCAGATGAGCTGCGGGGAATATTCCGGCCGCCGCCCGGGCCTTCCCGGGATCAGCGGGGTCTCGTCGGCGGCCACGATCTGGGTACGGGTGAACCCGGCGGCGTCCAGCGCCGCGCGCAGGTTCACGAACCAGGCCCGCTGGACAGCGGTGCCCGTATAGTGCTCGTTCCATCCGCCGACGTAGCTGACAGTCAGCCCGTTTTGCCTGGCGCACCGGAGCCAGTCCACGACGTAATCCACGTCCGCGCGGCTCCACAGCCCTCCGTCGGCGTCGCGGACCCAGGCCGGGGCCGCCCATTGCAGGCCATACAGCTTGATCGCGGGATTGCGCGCCAGGGCCTGGCGCGCCAGCCAGAACTCATAGCCGGCACCGCAGTCCAGCTGGCCCTTGACCGGCTCGACAGACGGCTCCGAGCCGTCCGAGGAGTCGCCGCCGCCGCCGATCTCCAGCTTCAGCATCTGCAGCGAGGCGCCGTACCGCGGCGAGAACAGGTAGTCGAGTATCTGCGCGCGCTCGCGCGGCGGATAGTCGATGAGCAGCCGGGAGTTGCCGCCGCCGCCGCTGATGGCGCCGATGCCCTGGAACTCAAGACCTGGGCGGGCGCCGTCGATGACGACCGTGGCCCGATATGGCGCGCGGGACGCCGGCGGGGCGCTGTGGGACGGGGTAACGGGTGCGGCGAGAACCGTGATGCCGAACGCTGCCGACGGCGTGGCCACCAGTGCCGCCGCGGCCAGGACTCTCGCCGGGCGGCGCCACGCCTTCGCCCGGCTGGCGCTCCAGGCCCTGGCCTTCGCCGAGCTGGCGCTCCAGGTCCTCATCTTCCCCCATCCGGCGCTCGACGCCCCCGCCTTCGCCGACCTGGCGCGCCACGCCCTCACCTTCGCCCGCCAGCGGCAGGTTCGGCGGCGAAGGACCTCTCGGCGGCGCTGACGATCACGATGTCGCTGGCGGCGCGCCACCACGGTACCCGCCGGCGCCCGCGTCGATGAAGGCGGGGGAACGGCCAACCGCGGGCACGCCGGTCACGATCGGCCACGCGCAGGCCTGACCGGGAGACCCTCATCACATAATGAGATAACGGGGAACCAGTGCGGAAGGTTGCGGCTGAGTCGTGTGTGCCGCGTTCGCGCGGCAGGCGACCTCGCGCGTCCAGGCAGAAGGGGACATGTATGGCCGACATCGCGACGGAGGGCGGCCTGCCCGCACGAACGGCGAGGAGAGCTGGGCGGCGCCGCGCTTCCGGCATCTACGGGGCCATCGTCACTGCGGCGATCCTGGACACGGCCGGCGGCAGGCTGCCCACCGATGCGCTCGTGGTCGCGGTGGTGGCCACGCTGGTCGTGTACTGGCTCGCCGAGGAATACGCAGCGTTCCTGGGCGAGCAAGCAGAAGGCGGCGTGGTTGCGACGTGGAGCTACATCCGCCAGGCGCTGGCCGACAGCTGGCCGATGGTCAGCGCCTCCTACCTGCCGCTGCTGGCGCTGCTGGTGGCCCGGATAGCCGGGGCCTCCGCGTTTTCCGCTGCCAACGTCGGGCTGGTCACGGCAGTCGTGATACTGACGTACCACGCCTGGGTGGCCGGGCGAGCGGCGCAGCTACGCGGACGGCGATTGCTGTTCTCCACCTCGATCGGGGCGGCCCTCGGCCTCGCCATGATCCTGCTCAAGGACATAGTTCTCGCTCGCCTGCACTGACCGGCAGTGGCCACGCCCAGGCTTCCATCTCAGCTTTGTGGTTCCGCAGTCCCGGCGAAGTGGTATGCGGCCATGGGCCCCAGCAACTGAACGTCGATCCGCCCGTCCCACTCACGAGCCAAAGCCTCGACGACCCGCTCAACTTGGGACTCTTCCTCGACAGCGACGAGGAATGCGACATGGACCGCGTCCAGCTGACGGGCCGCCTCCAGCGCCACGCTGGCTATGCAAACATCTTCCATGGCCTGCGTCACGGCCCGCACGTCGGCTTCCCGCCTGGCCGTGACCACTTCGGTCATGAGCCGGCTAAGCGCGGTCCTGGCGTTCCGGGCTGCGTCAGGGTCCTTGCCGTGAATCGCGTCTTGCAGCCGCGCCGCCTGCTCGTTCTGTGACAAGGCCTCACCCTGGACCGCGTCTTTGACGTAGCGGCCCTTGATCTGGAACTCGACGCGGCCCTCAAGCTGATCCAGAGCGGCCGTGAACTTGTCCCGGTTGGCCGCGAGCAACTCCTCGGCTACCGCCTGCTCACTGGGCAGCACCGTTCCGAAGGGCACTGGCAGGACGGGCGCCTCGGCGGCGGTAGCGTCCAGAATCTCCCTATGGGTCCGCAGATCATCAGGCGAACCCAGCCGCCCTGACGAGTCCACGTCGCTGACCAAGGCGACCAAACCGTCGATGCGGACGTCGCGCAGGAAGCCAGGATGTTCCCCGACCCCGGGTATGCCAGCTGTCACCTCAATGTCGGCGGGGAGGATCCCGTAGACATAGATCCCCTTGTGCTGCGGCACGTCGGCGCCGCTGGCTGCAGGCGTCGAAGCGCCCCCCGCGTTCTGCCGTCGCGGGCGGCTGGCCTTTGCCTTCTTCGAACCTGCCTTCTTCGAACCTGCCTTCTTCGAACCGGCGGCCTTCCCGTTGGCGTCGCTGACCGTGGCTGTCTGCCGCTCCGGGCGGCTGGTTTCCGCTTCCTTCCGCTCCTTCCGCGCGGAACCGGTGACGCGGCCCCGGCCGGAGACGTCGGTCCTCGGCCCCCCGGCCCCGTTATCGCTGGCTGCCGCGGCCGCCCCGCGGCGCGGTCTGCTGCCGCGCCGTCGCATCCCTGACGTGGCGGTTACCTTCCGGGCTTTCGCTATGTATCCCGCTGCAACCCTGCCCAGGGCATTACCGTCTTTCCGGCACAGGTCAATCTCGTATGCCGTGCCATCGAGCCCGAACGTCCAGGTTTTGACGTCCTGCGCGTTGCCGCACACATCACAGGTACGTATCACCCGATCGACAGTCGCCATCGCCTGTCCCAACCAGTCAGTCAAATCTCATTGTAAGTAATCGTGCTACCCGCCCCCGACCGTGATTATGCCTTCCCCCGCCGATTATGCCTTCCCCCGCCAAACGCGGCAACGCCGTTCACGAATGGCTGTGTCGGCGTCACAACTGGCCGGATATATCAGCCTGCACGAGCCGGGCTCTGATTCTGCGGTCCAGGCCGCGTACGGCGAGTGGGCGGTGGTATCCGGGCTGCGCCATGGAGCGGGGGCTGGAGCGCTGTGCCGCCGGGTTTTCCGGGCCGCCGCCGGTGGGGACCTTGGTCACCTTGTCGGATGGCCGAAGACCCTGCAGCCTCCTGGCCCGGCACGAAGAGGCTGATCACCTGGCAAGGGGAGGTGATCCGCAATGTCCGACGAGACCGCCACGGGACCGGCGTCAATCCGGGCTGGCCGAGCCGAGTACCTGATCGCCACCGCGGCGCGGGCGCCGTCGGTGCACAACACCCAGCCGTGGCGGTTTAAGGTGACTGAGTCCGCCATCGAGCTGTACTGCGACTTTCGCCGCCAGCTGCTGGCGGATCCCGACGGCCGAGAGATGCTGATCAGCTGCGGCGCCGCCCTGTACGGGCTGCGGCTCGCGGTCCGCTCGCTGGGGTACCTGCCCGTTGTCGACGTGCTGCCCCAGCCGGGCAGCCCGCGTCTGCTGGCGCGGGTCACGCTGGGCGCGGCCGCGAGGGTGACCGCCGCTGAGCGCGAAATGCTCAAGGCGCTGCCGCACCGGCACACGCACCGTGGTGTCTTCGCGGCCGATCCGTTGCCGGCCGGGCTGCTGGCCGAGCTCGAGCACGACGCGATGGCCGAAGGAGCCAGGCTCCACATCGTCGACCAGGGCGTCGCCTACCAGCGGCTGGCCGACATCGTAAGCACCGCCTCGCGCGGGCTCGAACTCGATCCGTGGGCCCAGTTCGAGATGCGGTTCTGGAGCGGCAGCGCGGCCGGTCCCGGCCGCGGCGGCGTCCCGGCGCGCGCGTTCCCGGCTACCACCACCAGCCGACCCGGTCGCCGACCGGGGCGGCTCCGCCAGCGGGACTTCGACCTCGGTCGCGGCATCGGGCAGCTGAGCACAGATGGGCCCGGTCCCGCTGTCACGGCGGTGCTGCTCACCATGGGCGACGGCCGGCGCGAATGGCTCTGCGCGGGCCAGGCGCTGTACCGCCTCCTGCTGCACGCCGCGACCAGGTCGGTGTTCGCGAGCCTGTACACCCAGCCGCTGGAGCACGAACTTGCCCGCACCGCGATACAGGACCGCCTGGCGTTGCCCGGCGCCGTGCAGATGCTGCTGCAGCTGGGCGTCGCCGATACCGCTCAGCCCACCACGCGGCGGCCACCGGAGGACGTGAGCGGGTAAGCCGACGGTCAGGGACTCTCACCTGCCCACGGGCAAATGCCGAAGGTAACCGTCAGGAAACTCTAACGCAGACCGTCTGGACTGGGGGCTGGATCCTGCCGAGACTGGATCCATTGAGACCGGAAACCGAGCTGAGGAAAGACGACTATTCACCGCCAGGCCAGTCGGAAAACGCCATGAAGGGCTGACGTGCGACGGGAGCGGAAGACATGGACACGGCGAAAATGAGCTACGGGATAGTCGGGGGCGCGGTGATCACTGCCGCGGCCATCATCGGATGCAGCTCGGGCAGTAGCACGACAGTCAAGGTCACGACGACACCCACCACCGCGGTCGCGCCGACGCACACCCCGACGCTCACGCCGACGCACACTCCCACGCACAAGCCGACGCATACCCCCACCGGCCACCCCACGATCAGCCCGCCGCCGCTCACCCCCACCACGACACCGGCGCCGTAACACCGGCGTAGTCGGCGAGCAGGGTCATGGCGTCATGATGGTGTGCTGGGGTTGCCAGACGGCCTCGGAAATGATCACGCCGCCGGGCGGCCTGACTTCCTGAGCATCCCGAGCCGGGGACGTCGGCGCCGCCGTGCGGGGCAGATGCCGGGCGGTGGACGCCAGATATAGCCCCGTCCCCCGTGCCCGGCAGACCAGCTCGTCACGGGCTCTAGGGGTTTTCTACCGCTGCTCTCCCAAAGCGGTCTGGTAGACGCTGCCGAAAGAGTCAATAGGTGCCCATGGGTAATGGACCCACCCATTCGTGGTTTCGACGTAGAAGTCGGGCACGTAGCTGGTGGTGTTAGGGCGGGGCTTGTAGTGAATGACGGCGGTCCATACAGCGGCACAGCCGAGTTCGATGAGCGCGTCGCGGGCCCACTCAGTCGTCTTCCCGGTATCGTGAACCTCGTCCACGAGCAAGACGACTTGGTCCGCGACGTCGGACCGGTCGGGCAACTGGCCGATCTTGAAGTCGCCGGCCTGCATAGGATTTTCTCTGTCGTATTTTGATATACCCAGACAGATGACCTGGTCACCCGAAAGTCCCAGCATTCGCGAGAGTATGTTGACGAGATAGAGACCGCCGCGCGGAACGAGAGCGATCCGAGTGATACGCTGGCCGGTGGCCAGGCTCCGCTCGATTATCATGTCGCCCAGAATGGTAGTCTTGAGAAAGACCGACTCCCAGGTCTCCCAGATCGGAGCATCAGGTGAATCTGCCATGAGTGGAGTATACTACGGCGCTGCACGCGCCAGTTAGATTAAACGATGGCGCCGGGTTCCGGCCCGCCAGTTACGGTGAGGATCATTCGGTTTTGCCATCTGATTGCGGCTTGCCTTGGACGTGCCATAGGATGGTGAATATCTGGTCCAAGCCCAGCAGCGTCAGAATACGGGCCACAGATGGCTGCGGGCGCAGCAGGACCAGGCTCCCGGCCCGCTCCTTCAGCGTCCTGGCCGCCAGGCACCTACGCCACCTCCGGCGCGGACGAAGGTCGTGCGCGGTAGACGATGCGGTAGGTGCCGCGGCGGGCGCCGTGGCAGCCGGCGAGCTGGCCGGAAACCTGCCCGTTCGTCTGTAAATCGGAAATCTGCCTGGGTATGTGGGGCCGGAAATCAGCGTGCTTGAGCGGATAATCCCTCTTTAGCCTTTCTTGCCGTGTTCGCCCGAAGACAGGACGGTGTAAACCGGCAGCCATCGAGCCGCGTCTTCAGTAAGGCGGTGGCTTCTTGTAGGGTCGTCCGCATCGCGCAGGACGACGGGCGCCGCGGAGATTTTTCAGCTGTGTGCCGACTGCCATCCCTGCTGTTTTAGCCAGTCCCGCCGCGCCCGTTTTAGCAGGCGCACCAAGATCCTTGGAACAGAGCTGACAGAGCCGAGTATCGAAAGCCTCGGGCGCAACATCAATGAGGGCGGGTATGGACGCTAAGGATTCTGCGTTGCGCCGCGTGCCAGGCATTACGCGGCGGCGTTTTCTGGGAGGGGCGGCCCTGGGTGCGGCGGCGCTGACAGTGGGTCCGCCTTTGTTCGGCCAGGTGGCGGAAGCCATGGCCGCGCCGCTGCCATCAGGATACCTCCATACCCAGGGCGCGCAGATCCGCGACACCAACAATAATCCGGTGCGCCTGGCAGGAGTCAACTGGTACGGCTTCGACTGCAATAGCATGGTGCCCGGCGGGCTGAACTATCAAACACTGGACCACATCTGCCAGAAGGTCGCGAATCTGGGCTTCAACCTCATCCGGCTCCCGTACTCCGTCCAGGCCGTGAAGTCCAATCCGCCCATCCATAACTATCTTGAAGCCAACCCCGGCTTGCGCGGGCTGACCGTGCTCCAGATCATGGACGCGGTGATCGCCGCGGCCGGGAAGTACGGGCTCAAAGTAGTTCTCGACAATCACCGTTCCGAGGCAGGCTGGAGCCTTGAGAGCAACGGCTTGTGGTACACACGGCCGTACCCAGAATCTGTGTGGCTCAGCACGTGGGAGACGCTGGTCACGCGCTATCTGAACAATTCGACGGTCATCGGCTGTGACCTACGCAACGAACCAGCATCTCCACCGCCCGACTCTTCCGCCTGGCCGCAGAACGGCGGGTCCCTGTGGGGATACGGAGATCCAAACGCGACGGGCTATCTGCGGGACTGGGCCTCGGCGGCGGAGCGCGCCGGCAACCATGTCCTGAGCCTCAACCCCGACTTGCTGATCTTCGCCGAGGGCGTCCGCTACGATCCGGCCGGCCCCATCTTCGATGGCTCCGACTACCTCTACTGGCCGGGCGGCAACCTGGTCGGCGTCGGCAAAGCCGGAGGCGGGCGGCCCGCACCTCGACCGCTCACCCTCAGCGTGCCCAACCGGCTGGTGTACTCGGCGCACGATTACGGACCGGATGTCTACAGCGGCCTTGCCTGGTGTCAGCTCGGGACAACGGCGTCCACCCCGGATGCGTGCCGGGGCGTCTGGGATCAGACCTGGGGCTACATTGCCCAACAGGAAATAGCGCCGGTGTGGATAGGCGAGTTCGGCACGCCGAACGGCTACAAGCCGAACGACAAGACGCCCCGCCGGTACTACACCGACGTGAACGACGTGAACCCGCAGGGGGATTGGTTCAGCTATCTGGTGCGGTACATCGAGGAATACGACATCAACTGGTGTTACTGGGCGCTCAACGGGACGCAGTCCGAGGCTCCCGGGCGCGACCCCAGCCAGCCGGACTGGTACGGGGTGCTTAATCCCACCTGGACGGGCACTGCCAGCCAGCCGATGATGAGCAAGCTCAGCGTGATTCAGTAGAGCAGCTGGGAGGATATCAACCATGGAGTATGCCATCATCTACACCCCGGGGCCCGCCTGGATCGCCGGCAGGCCCGCCGACCAGCAGGCTCTCGGTGCACACAACGAATACCTGAAGAAGCTGCGGGCGGCTGACACGCTACTCCAGGTCTCATATTCGAGCGATGGCAAGACGGAGGTGGCCGTCTTCGAGGTCAAGAGCCAAGCAGAAGCGCGCCAGCTGCTGGCCATGGATCCGGCCGTTCGCACCGGAATCTTGAACGCCGAGCTGCGCCAGTGGAATATCGTGTTCGGCCTGAATGCCGAAGCCAGTCTGCCGAAGCCTGTGTAGCATTGCGGCAGTACAGAGCGGTACGTATCGTCGTGTCATGAAGCTGCTGTCGGTCAATGTCGGCCTTTCCCGGCCTAACCCGTGGAAACAGATCAAGCTGACGGGCATCGACAAGCGGCCAGTCGAGGGCCCGGTCATGGTGACGCCCCCGCGTGCCAAGGGTCTCGGCATGGTCGGCCTGGCCGGCGACCGAGTCTACGACGTGCACAACCACGGCGGCCCTGACCAGGCCGTGTACGCCTATGCGCGGGAAGACCTGGACTTCTGGGAGGCCGAGCTCGGCCAGCCGCTGCCGAACGGCGTCTTTGGCGAGAATCTGACCACCGAAGGCGTCGACGGCAACGCCGCACTGATCGGCGAGCGCTGGCGGGTCGGGCCTGACGTGATCCTGGAGGTATCCTGCCCGCGGATTCCGTGCGGAACCTTCCAAGGCTGGCTGGCACAGGCCGGATGGATCAAACGCTTCATCCTCGCCGCCCGGCCCGGTCCGTACTTCCGGGTGATCGAGCCGGGCGAGATCCAGGCCGGTGACCAGATCGAGATCGTGCACCGGCCCGACCACGACGTGACCATAGCCATATCGTTCCGGGCGCTGACCATCGAGCCTGAGTTGCTGCCCCGGCTGCTTCTCGCCGATGCACTGCCGTCGGACCTCAGGGAACTGGTTCGCACCCGAACGCCGAGGCGGGTATAGCCATCGACGGAATCCTGTGCCGCGCGCGCCCCCACGATCGAGAGGCCGAGCGGGCAACCATCGAGCGTTCCCAGCGGGAGCGTCGCGTCTGCGTGTAGCTGCTGAGGGGAACGTTAACGACTGCAGGATGGCTGGCGGCGGAGCGGCACGGCGGCCACGGAACCGACGACATGGAGAGCGACGATGACGACGGCGGGATCAGCGGCCCGGGGCAGCACCACGGTCAATGCGCAGAACGTGCGGGTCCTCTCGCTCGGCCAGCGGACCGGCGAGCCGGAGGCACTCGATGCGGTGCCGGGACTGGGCAATGTGACGGTGACCTCCGTCACTCTTCCGCCCAGCGCCAACCAGCTGATGCTCGTGGTCGTCCAGGGCCTGAACCTGACGACGAACACGCCGGCGGTGGTGCTGGTCCAGCCTCGCCAGTCGGTGAACCAGAACCTGGACTGGTCGGACGAGTTCGCGGTCCAGGTCATCACCACATCCACGACCGAGATCCAGGTCCTGGTGCGCCGGCTCGACATGAATTCCGGATGGGGGCAGAATTTGCGCCTGGACTTTTTCATCGTTGACTGATTGAGAGCATGAAGGAGCTGCTTCCCGTGGCGTTCAGCGGGTCTCCGGGCTTCGGGTCCGCTTGCGCGCGGATGGCCACGACGCTATAGATCCAGACGATTGCGGCGGCCACTGCTGCCCTGGCCAGCTGGCTGTGCTATGGGTTTGCTGCAAGGAAAGCGCTTGTCTCGGCTACCAGCCGCCAGGTATTGATCCCACGTATACACTCAGCGTATGCTCGCAGGTATGAGCGTCCCTATGGCACTCCTCGGGCTCCTCGACCGTCAACCGAGCCACGGCTATGACCTGAAGCGCGACTACGACGCGCATTTCAGCCGGGGCAGGCCGCTCCCCTTCGGCCAGGTGTACGCCACCCTCGCCCGTTTCGCGAGAGATGGAAAGGCCATTGCCGGGGAGGCTGAGCCCGGAGCCGGTCCGGACCGCAAGCGCTACACCATCACCGAGACCGGGAAGAGCGAAGTGGAGGCGTGGCTCGCGGAGCCCATCCCGGCCGAGCCCTACCTGCAGACCGATCTCTTCGTGAAGGTCGTGCTGTCGCTGATGCTCGGCCGCCGCGCGGAGGATTACCTCGACGCGCAGCGCGCCGCCCACCTCCGGCGGATGCGCGAGCTCACCACACTCAAGCAGGAAGGCAGACTCGTGGATGCCCTGCTCGCCGACCACGGCCTTTTCCACCTGGAGGCCGACCTGCGCTGGATCGATCTCACCGCTGCTCGGCTCGCGGCGCTCGCCGAGGAGGTGGCGTCATGACGGTCGGCAACGGCTCCTCAGCGGTCACAGCCGGAGGGGCGATCATCGAGGGCCGAAACCTCGTACGCTCCTTCGGGGAGACTCCGGCGCTTCGTGGGGCGAGTCTGTCGGTGAAGCGTGGCGAGATCGTGGCCGTGATGGGCCCGAGCGGCTCGGGCAAATCGACGCTGCTGCACTGCCTGGCGGGCATCCTCGTCCCGGACTCCGGTGAGGTCTGCTTCGACGGCCAGCGCCTTGACACGATGCGGGAGACGGAGCGCTCCAGGCTGCGGCGTGATCGCTTTGGATTCGTCTTCCAGTTCGGCCAGCTCGTGCCGGAGCTGACGGCGGAGGAGAACGTGGCGCTGCCGCTGTTGCTCGGTGGCACGCATCGTGACGAGGCTCTCCAACAGGCGCGTGGCTGGTTCGAGCGCCTGGACCTCGGGGGCATGGAGCGCCACCGCACCGGCGAGATGTCCGGCGGCCAGTCCCAGCGTGTCGCCCTGGCTCGTGGTCTCGTCGCCCATCCGGACGTGCTCTTCGCCGACGAGCCGACCGGGTCCCTCGACTCGCTGAACGGCGAGCTGGTCATGGGCCTGTTGACGAGCTCGGCACGTGAGCAGGCATCGACGGTGATCCTGGTCAGCCACGAACCCCGCGTCGCCGCCTACGCGGACCGAGAGGTGATCGTGCGCGACGGGCTGGTGACCTCGCCGGGACCGGTCCTGCGATGATCCGGCTCGGCCTGCGCCTGACGTTGGGCAGCGGACGGGAAGCCGCGCTCCGCGTGCTGGTCGTCGCGGCTGCCGTTGCCCTCGGCGTTGGTCTGCTGCTTATCGCCCTGGCGGGGGTTAACGGGCTGAACGCCCAGACCGCCCGTGGGGCGTGGCTCGACACCTCGGCGCAGGCGTCTGCGTCGACGTCGGGCAGGTCGACGCCCCGGCTATGGTGGCTGCTCAGCGTGGACCAGTTCGGCAGCCAGGCGATCGACCGCGTGGACGTGGCGGCCACCGGACCGGGCGCACCGCTGCCGCCGGGGATCCCGCACCTGCCCGGACCGGGCGAGTTCTACGCCTCGCCTGCCCTCACGAACCTGCTCAGGTCCGTGCCGGCGAGCGAGCTTCGCGACCGCTACCCCGGACGCCAGATCGGGACCATCGGCGCCGCGGCCCTTCCGTCGCCGAGTTCGCTGATCATCGTGATCGGCCACCAACCCCGCCAGCTCCCGCATGTCCCTGGGGCGGTCGAGGTCGGCGGCATTCAGCGGACGCCGGCCAACTGCTACACCTGCCGGAGCGGCGTCGGGAGCGGGCCTGTTCTGCAGTGGATCCTGGCCGGCGGAGCCGTCGCTTTGCTGCTGCCCGTGCTCATCTTGATCGCGACGGCCAGCCGACTGTCGGCGGCCAGGCGAGAGGAGCGCTTTGCTGCCATGCGGCTCGTGGGCGCCACGCCGCGCCAGATCTCGGTGATCTCAGCGGTGGAGGCGACGGTTGCCGCCGTCGCCGGAGTGGGGGTCGGCTTCGCCCTCTTCTTCCTGTTCCGGCCGCTCCTCTATCACGTCCCCTTCACCGGAGCGCCCTTGGCCCAGGGCGACCTCTCGCTCGGTTGGACCGACGTCGTGCTCGTGGTCATCGGCGTCCCGGTCGCCGCCGTTGTGTCGGCGCGTCTCGCGCTCCGCCGCGTCCAGATCTCGCCGCTCGGCGTGAGCCGGCGAGCGTCGTCCGCCCCGCCGCGGATCTTCCGGATCATCCCGCTCCTGGCTGGCATCGCCGTGCTCGCCTACTTCGACGCCGCCGGAAAGCCGGGCGCGATCGGCGGCCAGCTTCTCGAACTGCTCGTTGGCTTCGCGCTCATCGTGGTGGGGCTGGTCCTCGCCGGACCATGGTTCACCACGGCGGGCTCTCGGCTGATGGCCAACCGGGCGAGTCGCCCCGCCACCCTCATCGCCGGCCGCCGGCTCCTCGACAACCCCAAGGCCGCCTTCCGGTTCATCAGCGGGCTCGTGCTCGCCCTCTTCGTCACCAGCGCAGCGATCGGGGCGCTCAGCTCGACCGTCGCCACCGCTGCGAGCTCGGGGGAAGGCAGCGCCGGAAAAGCCACCCTCGCCGACCTGTTCTGCAGCTTCTCCACGTCCAACTGTCCTCCTTCCGCCGAAGTTCCTTCCGTCCCAGCCCACGCGCTGGCCAGCTTGCGCGCAACGCCCGGGGTGCGCGCCGTGACGGTGGTCCAGCAGAGCCCGTCCTCCGCTCAGCAGATGAACGGTTTCGGGCTCGTTGCGTGCGACCAGCTGGTGAAGACGCCCGCGATCGGCAAGTGCGCACCGGGAACGACGGTGGCGACGACCGGCTACTTCCTCTCGAACCTCCTTGGGCACAACTCGCATGCCTCCTCAACCATCTGGCCGTCCGCCCACCTGTCGGTGGCGGACATCACGAAGCTTCCCGTCGACGCCGTCGTCGTCGCCACGGACGGGTCGTCCGGCTCCCTCGAACGGGCACGGACCTCGCTCGAGCGGGCGTTTCCCCTCCAGGGAACGCCGGTGGGGGTCGAGGCGCTCGACCCGCCTACCGGCCGCCTCCTCACGATGGTCCAGGACATGACCGACGTGGTCATCGTGGCGAGCCTCATCATCGCCGCCTGCAGCCTCGCCGTGAACATCGCCGCCGGGCTGGGCGAGCGCAAGCGCCCGTTCAGCCTGCTCAGGCTCACCGGCGTCCCCACCGCCGTCCTGCACCGCGTCGTCGCACTGGAAAGTGCGATGCCGCTGTTCCTCGTCGCAGCGGTGTCGATCGTGGTCGGCCTGGTCTCTGCTGCGCTCTACCTCCACTCACAGGCCGGCATCGCGTTCCGGATCCCGGGGATCGCGTTCTGGGCCACCGTCCTCGGCGGACTCGCTGCCTCGCTCGCGATCATCGCCTCGACGTTCCCGCTCCTCAACCGGATCACGGGACCTGAGGTCGCCCGGAACGAGTGAGCACGCTGAATCAGCTGGCGCCGGGTACACGCGTTTCTGGGGCCCTCGGCGATGCTGATCGGCTGCGCTTTGCTGTTAGCGTCGCTTCATGACCGCGCTTCCCGCCAGCGCCCGGGCCGTGCTGGAGTCCCCGGCCCTGGCGCACCTCGTGACCTTGAACC
>JAFAPY010000359.1 GCA_019246795.1 Streptosporangiaceae bacterium
CGCCCGGTCCCCGCGGCCCTCGGCGATCAGCCGCACCGCCGCATCGATCAGGGCCTGCCGGGTCCGGGCCTTACGCCGGTCCAGCCGCGACACCTTCGGCGCGCCAGCCGCCGATGCTGCCTGTGCCATCAATACTCCTCCTGCCGTCCCACCGTGGATGCCGGCGGGCGCTATACGTCGGCATCCTTCATCCCCTTTGCGGACAGGGGATGCCGCGGCGCTACGCCGTGGAGTGCCATTGCTTCCGGGCCGTCTGTCCCGCCCGGGCCAAGAGCCGTGCAGCCAGCAGGCCGAAGATGAACCCGCCGACGTGGGCGAAGAACGCGACGCCGCCCCCGTTCGCGTGGGCGTTGAACAGCCCGAAGTTCGCCTCGATCAGCTGGTACAAGAACCAGGCGCCCAGGAAGATCCAGGCCGGGATCTTGATCAGAAAGACCGGAAAAATCCAGGTGAGCACCCGGGAGCCGGGGTACAGGATGAAGTAGGCGCCCAGCACGGCGGCGATGGCGCCGCTGGCACCCAGTTCCGGCACCTGCGCGTCTTGCGCGGTGCCGAACAGCAGCGTCATCGCGGTCTGTGTCATCATCGCGGCGAACCCGCCGGCGAAGTAGAACACGAGATAGGCCAGCGACCCGAACGCGTCCTCGACGTTCTTGCCGAAGATGGCCAGGAATAGCATGTTGCCCAGGATGTGGTCCCAGCCGCCGTGCAGGAACATGGCGGTGATCCAGCTGAGGCCCCACGGCTCTGGCGCCCGGCAGGCGCCGTCCACGCTGCACGGGTAGAACGAGGCGTGGTAGACCGCCGCGTTGAGGTGCGGCAGCTCGTACAGGAGGAACACGGCGAAGTTCGCGACGATCAGCACGATGTTGACGATCGGGAACCGCCGCGCGGGAATGCCGTCGGACAGCGGAAGCATCTCAAGGTCTCCTTTCGCCAAGCGCGGCGGCCGGGAGTGCGTACGACGTCGCCGTCCTGCCTGCCGGCCGCCTAGCTCAAGGCCTGGCCTAGGCCGCGGCCGTTTCCCGCGCGGAGGGGGCTGGGGCTGGGGTCTTGCCAGCTCGGCGCAGTTCGATGCCTCCGGCGAGCATCGAGGTCCCGGCGATGACGTTGAATAGTCCGAACAGCAGGGCGAGGGTGATGGCGCCGATGCCGGGGCGGGCGCACAGCACCACGCCGAACGCGGCCGAGGCCAGGCCGCCCAGGATGAGCATGGCCCGGGCCCCGGCGGGCTCGCCGGTCTGGAACCCGGCGGCGATCTCGATGAGACCGGCGGTGATCGCCCACACGCCCACGATCAGCACCAGGACCAGCGCTGTGGACCCGGGCCAGGCCAGCGCGATGACCCCGGCGGCCAGGTCGGCCAGGCCGAGCAGCAGGTGCCCGAATACCGGGCCGGCCTTGCCGCTGCTGAACGCGCGGGCGGCTTGCAGGCCAGCGGCGATGAACGCGTAAGTGGCGAACAAGATGACCAGCGCCAGTACCGTGACCTGCGGCCAGGTCAGCGCGATCACCCCGACGGCCAGGGCCAGGATGCCCCGGGCGGTCAGGGATGTGCTCAGTGACTTGAACATGACAGTCTTCCTTTCTCTGGCTTCGCTGCCCGGTGCGCCGGCGGTGCCCGGACCCGGCCGGGTCAGCTCTTGACATCATCGTAATCATAACTGATGATTAATTACAAGAGTGATCCAGAAATTCACTACTTGAGATGAGGAGGCAATCATGACGGCATACCAGGCCGGTGGCGAAGAGCTGCTGGTACACGACTGGCGGGTGGACCGGCTCACCAGGCTCGGCATTCCCGGGTCGCTGGCCGAGGTCTACGCCGACCGCCTCGAGCAGTCGCACGGTCCGGGACCCGCACGTGCGCCCGTTAAGGCGCCGAACCCCAGGAGACGGTCGTCATGGGACTTATCAGGAAGGTCGCCAGCATCATCATGCTTGGCGGCGTGAGCAGCCACGCCAGGCGCGAGCCGCCGCGAAAGGCCGAACGGGCCCGGGCGAAGGCCGAACGTGCCCGGGAGAAAGCCGCGCACGCCCAGGCCATGCGGGCCGAAGCTGACGTGAAGGTAGCCGAGGAACAGGCCGCGGCCCTCGCCCGGGCCTTGCACGAGGACGAGGCGCACCGGCAGGCGGACCTGAGGGAGGTCGCCGAGAACGAGGCCGAGGCCGTGCCGGAGTGGCCACCAGACCCCTGACAGCCGAGGAGCAGCCCTATCGGTCCCTGGATGCCGGGGCGGAGAAGTCCTGGCGGGACTCCAGCGAAGCTAGCTGGCGTGCCGCCTTGCCCGCCGCGACGCTTTGCTCGCGAGCCGGATGTGCGCTCAGATCAGCAGCCAACCACCGCCCCTATCGCCTGAGGCTGTTGAGGTGGTTACCTAACGATAGGGCCAGTCTCACGACCGGGATGAATCACGATGTTGATGGAAAGGGAGCAGGAATGCGGGGGGCTTGAACGCCTGCTTGCCGGCGTACGGGACGGGTTGAGCGGTGTCCTGGTATTGCGGGGGGAGGCGGGGATTGGCAAGACCGCGCTGCTGGAGCATGCGGCGGGAAGCGCGGCGGATATGCACATAGCCCTGGTGACCGGGGTGGAGTCGGAAATGGAACTCGGCTTCGCGGGGCTGCATCAGCTGCTGATGCCGTTCCTCGATGGGCTGGGCAGCCTGCCGGCGCCGCAGCGGGAAGCGCTGCGCTCGGTGTTCGGGTTTGCGGAGGGTCCGGCGCCGGACCGGTTCCTGGTGGGCCTGGCGGCGCTGACGTTGATTACGCAGGCCGCGGCGGAGCGCCCGGTTCTGTGCGTGATCGACGATGCCCAGTGGCTGGACCGGGCTTCGGTCGCCTTGGTCGGATTCGTCGCACGCCGGCTGTTCGCCGACCGGGTGGGCATGCTGTTCGCGATCAGGGACGGAGAGCCGCAGGCGGCAGGGTTGGAAGGACTCCCGGAGTGCAGGATCGGCGGCCTGTCGGACAAAGCTGCGCATGAGCTGCTGGCCGCCTGCGAAGGCCGGTTTCTGGATCCACGGGTGGCCCGGCGGATCGTGGCGGAGGCGGCCGGGAACCCGCTGGCGGTCCTTGAGTTCGCCAGCGAGCTGGCAGCGGAGGAGCTCGCGGGCGCGGCGTCGCTGGCCCGGCCGCTGCGCGCCGAGGGGCGCCTGGAGACGCTGTTCCTCTCCCGGGTCCGGGCCCTGCCACACGATGCCCGGATGCTGCTGCTGGTGGCGGCGGCGGAGCCGTTGGGGGATCCGTCGCTGACCTGGCGGGCGGCCGAGCAGCTGGGAATCAACCCGGAGGCCGCAGTGGTTCCCGGGGCCGAACGGCTGCTGTCATTTGTGCCCAGGGTCAAGTTCCGCCATCCGTTGATGCGCTCAGCGGCGTATCATGCCGCGTCGGCTCCGGAGCGCAGGCGCGCGCACGAGGCGCTGGCCGCTGTCATCGACCGCGCGCGCGATCCTGATCGCCGGGCGTGGCATCTCGCAGACGCCGCGGGTGGCCCGGACGAGCAGGTCGCGGCCGAGCTCGAACGGTCGGCCGACCGTGCCCGCAGCCGCAGCGGCTGGGCCAGCGGCGCCGCTTTCCTGGAGCGGGCGGCCGAACTCACCCCCGATACAGGCCGCCGGGCGCGACGGAGGCTGGAGGCTGCCAGCGCGATGTACCTGGCCGGCGACCCGGCGGCGGCGCAGGACATGCTGGGACGAGCCGAGCCGCAGCTGGCAGACCCGCTCGCCGCCGGGAAGGCCCGGCGGCTCGAGGGCCTGATCGCCGACGCCACCGGAGACCCACCGAAGACGCCCGCTATCCTGCTCGACGCGGCTGGGATGATCTCGCCCTACGACCGGCGCCTGGCCCGGGACACCCTGCTCGAGGCGGTCTGGACGGCGTACCGGGCGGGGCGGTTCGGCGTCGGGATGGCCGAAGCGCTGCGAGCGGTCCGCGCCACACCCAGGGCGGAAGACTCGCCGGCGACCGTCGGCGACTTCCTGCTCGATGGCTTCGCGGCCCTGGCTGACCACCGCGACGACGCCGGCGTCCGGCTCCTGCGCCGGGCCCTCGGCTTGCTGACCGGTGGCCAGCCGATCCCGGACGACGTCCTGGAGATCTTCATGGTCGTCAGCTACGCCGCCACGGTGCTGTACGACGACGTGGTGTGGCGCGAGCTCAATCGCCGGTGGGTGGCGCAGGCGCGGGAGCGGGGCGCGGTCACGGCCCTGCTGCTGGCCCTCGTGTTCCGCGCGTTCGACGACGCGGCTGAGGGCCGCTTCGGGGATGCCGAGGCCGCCGTGGCCGAAGGACGGGCACTGGGCGCGGCAACGGGCGACCGGGTGCTGCTTAATGCCCTCGCTGGCGCCGAACTGTACGTCCTGGCCTGGCGGGGGCGGGAGGCAGCGGCACGCTCGCTCGGCCTTCAGGTCCTGCGCGGCTGCGCTGACCAGGGCGATGCGCTCGCGATGCGCGTGGCCCATGGCTCGCTGGCCGTGCTGGAGCTGGGCCTGGGCAACTACCAGCCGGCGCTGTGCCACGGGCGCGGAGCCTTCGCGGACGAACCGGTAGCGACCAGGGATTCCGAGGTGGACTTGGTCGAGGCGGCGGTCCGCTGCGGGGACCGGGGGACCGCCGCCGCGGTACTGGAGGCATTCTCGCCCCGGGCGCTGGCCATCGGGACCGACTACGCGCTCGGCGAGCTGGCCCGTTGCCGCGCCCTGCTGGCCGGGGACGACCGCGTCGAGCCCGAGTACCGGCTGGCCATCGAGCACCTGCAACGCTGCCGGATCACTCCGCAGCTGGCCCGGACACGGCTGCTCTACGGCGAATGGCTGCGCCGCCAGCGGCGCCGCCGAGACGCTCGCGAGCAGCTGCGGGCTGCCTTCGAAACGTTCGATTCGGTCGGAGCCGAGGCGTTCGCCGAGCGCGCGCGGACAGAACTGCAAGCCACCGGCGAGCGCGTCCGCAAGCGGGCCCCGGGCTCTCGGGAGGTACTCACCGCGCAAGAGGCGCAGGTTGCGCGGCTGGCCAGCGAAGGTGCCTTGAACAAGGAGATAGCCGCCCAGCTGTTCCTCAGCACGCACACGGTCGAATACCACCTGCACAAGGTGTTCCGCAAGCTGGGCATGACCAACCGCGCACAGCTTGGCCGCGCCCTTGCCCGGCAAGACGGGCCCATCAAGAGTGGAGAAGCACCGCCGCCCGTTCGGACAGAAGGTCGTGAGCCCGGAGCACATCTGACCTGAGCACAGTCGTGACCGCCTCGCGTGGGCGCCGGACACTGCGTCGCACTGGCATGATGCGTTCGCTGTTGCCGATCTTCTGGCGGAAGACACCGCCGCGGGTGCCAGGCTGGCGCGGGCCGCCGACCCCTACTCCTTTCCTGGTGGTGGAACGCTGCCCCTACCTTGCTGGCCCGCCGAGTAGACCCCACGTTTTGACGTTGGCCAGTACCTTCTCGCGTATCTCCGGCGGATACGTCGTGTCGAACGCTATCCGCACCGGAATCTCAGCGGTATCCCACTCGATCGGCCAGGTGCAATCGAGAAGGCAGTTCCCCCCGCCGTACCCGCTGTTCCACAACGGACCCTTCGGTAGGTAGGGCAGGATCGGACTGTTCGCGTACCCGGGATAGATGTAAATATCGCGTATCGGATTGCACTTGGTGAACAGCGCGTGCAGGACCTGGTCGGTATTTGCCGGATCGACGTCGTCGTCTACGACAATCACGAATGGATAGAGGGCACCCCAGTGTGTGCTCCAGACCGTCGATGCGATCCGCTGCGGGATGCCAGCGTAGGCCGCGCGGCCCGGGATCGGGTGGGGTTTGTGCTCATGGGCGCCCATACTTCGCGGCTTGTCAACTCCTCCGGGCGTGGCGACTACGATCGTGCTGAGGCCCGACTGCATCCAGACCGCCACCTTGCAGTCCGGAAGCCCCTGGGCGCGAAGCCTGTCCTTGACCTGCGGGGGGGCGTAGAGCGTCTGGATGAGCTCATCGGTGGTCGGGAGGCCTAGGCAGGTCGCGGGCAGGATCGGATCGTCGCGATAGGTCACCGCCGACACGTGATAGATCGGCCGCTTTAGGACCTCCATTGTCGCGTAGCCCGCATACTCGGCGAACGGCCCCTCGTCGCGCGTCTCGGCCGGATCCACCGTGCCCTCCAATACGATCTCCGCATCGGCCGGCACATAGAGATCGACCGTCTTGCACTTGACGAGCTTGACGGGCTCGCCGCGGACCCCGCCGGCGACCTCGACCTCGGGTACGCCGTACGGGATATCCGCGCCGGAGACGATGCTGTACACCGGGTCGCCGCCAAAGAATTGCACATACTCCATTCTCTGTCCACGCTCGGCATACTTCCTCAGAATCAGCCCGCCGTGTTGGTACGGGTTGATCCATACCCCGCAAGTGCGCTGGTCGTGTACCTGCGATCGATAGGTGCCCCAGTTGGCCCAGTCGCTATCGGGGTCCTTCGTCACGCAATTACACATCGTGCCGATGTAGCGGCCGCCGTCCGCGGGAGTGAGCTTGGGGACCGGAAGCTTGAAAAGGTCAATCTCGTCACCGAGCATCACGTTCTGCTGACAGGCGCCGCTGTCGACGACGACCGGCTTGATGCGCCGCTTGAAAGCCTCTCCGAAGAAATCGACCAGGTCGTGGTAGCCGGTGTCGGCCGGCAGCCCTGCCATCACCGCGATGCGCTGGTACGACGCGTGCAGTCCGCCGAGCAGCCTCGCGCCCTTCATCGTGTCTTTGATGTTGGTAAACAGTTGCGCGGGTGACCCATGCTCATCGGCGTAGCGCATCACCGCGCCCGCCTCGATGTCCCAGTCGATCGGGTCGTCGATTTGCACCACTAGCCCGAGATCGCGCATCCGGTCGAGGCAATTGCGCAGATCCATGCTCCCTGTTTCCATCGTTTGCTCCTTTGCTTCGAAAAGCGCTCAGCACAGCGCGGGGGCGAACCCTTGATGCGAGCGTGTTGACGCTGTTAGGCTCTCCGTTTGCGGACCGTTGGTTTAATCGTCTGGTGACTGGCTGCAAACCCTCCTTTGCTGAGGTGAGAAATTCCCATGCGCTCTGGTATCGTAGTACGGCTGGTGCAGAGATGCCGTCATCGCACCTTGCCAGCGCGGAAAGAGGTCACAGGTAAGTTCAACATCCAGGAGATCCAGCGCGCGATTCACCGTCTGATCGATGATGGCCTCCAGCGTTTGCGGGCGCTGATAGAACGCAGGGACGGGCGGCATCACAATCGCGCCCATCTCGGTGACCTGCACAAGAAGCCGCAGGTGGCCGAGATGCAACGGGGTCTCCCGGACCAGCAACAGCAGTTTCCGGCGCTCTTTTAGCGTCACGTCTGCCGCGCGTAGCAGCAGGTTGTCCGAAAAGGATGTCGCGATCCCCGACAGCGTCCTGATTGAACAGGGGGCTACAATCATCCCGTCCGCCCGGAACGAGCCCGAGGAAATCGCGGCACCGATATTGCTGGGTCGATAGACGTGATCTGCCAGCGCCTCGACCTGTTTGACAGAACGATCCGTTTCCAGCTCAATCGTCCGCCGGGCTGCCGGGGTGAGGACCAGGTGCGTCTCGACATCCGCGACACTACCTAGCACCTCCAGGACGCGGATTCCATACACAGCCCCGCTCGCGCCGGAGATGCCGATGATCAGCTGTTT
>JAFAPY010000371.1 GCA_019246795.1 Streptosporangiaceae bacterium
AGCCGCGTGCCGTCCTGTTTTGGCCCGAAGCGCTCGATCAGCCCGTGGCCCAGTTCGACGGCGTCTTGGATTGCCAGGTTCATGCCCTTGCCCCCGGCCGGGGTGATCAGGTGGGCGGCGTCGCCTGCCAGGAAGAAGGGTCCCTGCTGCATCGGCTCGATCACCCGGACCCGCATATCAAGCAGGCCGAACTCGCCCAGCGGCACATCGTTCAGCCGACCGCCGACACCAAGGCGGGCCGATAGTTCCGTGCTGGCCCGCTGCTGGGGCCAGTCGGCGATGGTGGTGGTGGCGGGGACTTCCAGGAAATACCGTGTCTGGTCCGGACCGCGGCGCATCTGCCCCGCGAATCCCCGCGGATGCGCGGCATAGATGGTGTGCTGTTCCAGCGGCGGCGCGGCGCCGAGGAGAACCAGCAACCGCAGCGGCAAAGATTGCTCACCGACCTGGGCCTGACTCATAGCCGCCGCGACCGGGCTCTTGGACCCCTCGCAACCGACGGCGACCTCGCATTCGATCTGTGACCGGTCACCATCGGGACCATCGACCGACAGCACCACTCCGCCGGAGCCATGCCCCACCGCCCGGACCGCCTGCCCGAACCTGACCTCGCCGCCCGCTTCGGTCAGGGATTCGCATAGCCGTTGCACCAGCTGGTGCTGCGGGTAGATGTAATGCGGCCGCCCGCCGGTCAAGGCGGCGTACTCCAGCACCACTGATTCGCCGGGCGTGCGGAACTCGCAGCGATGGTTCTCGACCGAGAAGTCGAGGATGGATGGGGCGATGCCTTCGTGTTCCAGCAGCCGCACAGTGCGGTACTCGATCAGCCCGGCTTTCGGCAGGCGGCACAAGGCGGCCCGCGTCTGGCGCTCGAAGACCACGAACGGGATACCCTCGCGCTGCAGTAGGTGGGCAAGCACGAGCCCGGCGGGACCCGCCCCCACGATCGCGATGCCCGGCCTGCCCGGCACTTCAGCTCACCGCCACCTTCATGACCGCCGACGATCCGGCAACGCGAGCGTAGATTCCCGCCGGACAGAAGGTCAACACGGCAGCTCGGGACCAGACGCTGGCCATCCCCTGCAAGGTGCGGGTCGGCTTGCTACCGGACGGCCCGCGCGCCGATTCGACGGCAACGGTGACAGCAACAACAGCGACCGGCGACAAGCGTCAGCGACAGACGACAGCGCAGGACACTCGCACGATCCGTAGCGACTTGGCATATGTCCGGCCTGAAAGCGGAAGATCGAAGATCCCGCCGGCAAGGCTGTGGGCGCTGCCACGGTAGAGGTCCCTCACGAATTTCTCACAGACCGACCGGACGACACCGGACTATGGCGTATATGCCGGACACGGGACAGGACGCTGACGTGCGGATTCGGATTCCGGCGCACTGGCCAGACGGGCGGCACTACGGACCAGGCGGCTGACCACGATTGATCGTCACCGGCGGCAGGTCCGGCGCACGCCGCAGCAATGCCGCTTCGGCCGAGTCGCCCTGTTGCCGACGCTCGCAATCGTCCAGAACCTCCGGGGCGGTAAAGACAGCCGCGCCGACCAGCGCAGCCAGGTTCAGCGCGTCACTGGAGCGGGCGTCCACCAGCCCCACGCCAAACGGCCCTTCGACCTCCACGGTGGCGGCGAAAGCACCCTCGACCACCCGGTCGATCCGCACCTGGCGCACCCGGCCACCGAGGCTTGCCACCAGCGCCGCCGTGAACTGGTAGGTCATCGGGCGGTCGAACACGGTGTCACCGAGCGTCGCGGCCAGGCTGAACGCCTCGGCTGACCCGACCTGGATCACGAGGCGGCGATCTCCGTGCACCTGGTCCAGCACGATACAATCGAAGGAATCGTCCTCGGTGCTGCCCGCCACGACGACCTTGCTGATCGCATCTCGATGAACCCGACGCCGGTCGCTGTGGTCATCGTCGGCTCCGTTTCCTGCTGCCTCGCCTGCACACTCATCATGGTCCTCGGCCACACACGCGCAGCCAAGCGTGCAGCCTGAGCGTGAGAGATCCACGGGATGATCTTGCTTGGCCGGTGGCCGACGGTACGAACCAATTCTCGATCGCTGCCTGGCGTGCCTCAGGCTCTCGGCAGAGCCTCGACTGCCGCTGCCAGCCGGTCTATCGCGGCGGCAACTGCCTGGAGAGCCTTCACCTGGGCCTCGGCCCTCGACGCTGCCCCTCGCCAGTTCGGCAGCTCGCAGCCAGGCGGTGGGTGCGGTGGGAGCCACGCTGTGCACCCCGCCCAATCCTTTGTAATCTGGTAATCGGTATGCTCACCGCAACCAGCGGACGGAAGTGTGGTCGTGGCCGAGAACGCGCGTCCTCCAATCGATGGCGGCACCGTCTTGGTCACCGGAGCCTCGGCGGGTATCGGCCGTGAGCTTGCCGTGCAGCTCGCGCCGCGGGCCAGGACGCTGATTTTGCTGGCCCGGCGGCCCGGGCGGCTCGATGAGCTGCGGACCACCCTGCTGGCAAGGCACCCGCAGTTGCAGGTACTGACCCTGCCAGTCGATCTGTCCGACGAGAGCGACGTGAACCGGGCCCTGGCCGAAGCAGCCGGGCAGGCCGGGGCGATAGATGTCCTGGTGAACAACGCGGGCGTCGGCTATCAGGCCCTAGCCGACCAGGCGGACTGGGCACGGGTCCGGAACGTGCTGCACACCAACGTGCTGGCGGTCGCGCAGCTGACCACGGCCCTGGTGCCCGCAATGGTGCAACGGGGGCGCGGAGGAGTACTGAACATGGGCTCGGGGGCCGGGCTGACGGTAATGCCCGAGGCCGCAGCGTACTCGGCCAGCAAGCATTTCATCGACGGCTTCAGCGAGGCGCTACGCGCGGACATGACCGGCACCGGGGTAGTGGTCACCCAGATCTGCCCTGGCCCGGTGGACAGCGAGTTCGACCAGCTCGCCGGGTCCGCAGGCGGGATGACGGGCGGCCCGCCGCAGTTCCTGCGCATCAGCGCGGCCCAGTGCGCCCGCGAGGCACTGGCGGGCTTTGACCGCGGCGTCCCGCTGGTCTACCCCGGCCGGGCCTACCGGGTAATGATGCGGGCGCTGCCGCTGCTGCCCCGCGAGCTGTCACGCCGCCAGGCCGCCCGATCCGCCGCGCGGCTCCGCAGCACAGGCAAGGGCGCGGCCAACGCCCCGGACCAGCCGGAAGGACAAGCACAGGCATGAGAATCAGCCGTCTGATCCTCAGCAGCGCAGCGGTCGGCACGATCATCGGCACCGGTCGGGCCGATCTTAACGCCACCCATGTATTCAACCCGGCCTGGCCGCCGCACGCCAGGTTCCACAACGCCACCGGGTGGGGAACGGTGGCCGGATCCCAGCTCCTTGCCCTATGGCTGCTGTGGCGGCCCGGTCAGCAAGCAAGCGACCGTGACACGGCAGTGACCACCGCCGCGCTGCTGTCCACGATCGCATGGGTGCCGTTCTTCGCCGCGCTGGCCATCTCCGGCGCCGACGTCGAAGACGAGCCAGGCCACCTGCCTCGCGTCGCCGGAGTGCCCCTCAACCTGATACCCGCCGGACTGATTCCCGCCAGCTGTACAGTCGGCTACTTCCTGCACCGCCACGGACGATAGTGCGGTCCCGCTGTGGCAGGCGCGAGACGAGCAGGTCGGCCACCAGCCGCGGGAAGGCCTGGGGCCGATGTCAGTCCGGCTCGCCGCTCGCTGCCGGAGATGCGATCCGGGTGGTTGCCGGAAGCAGCCAGCGGCGCGCCGGTGATCCCGCGCGTCGCCTCGAAATATTCGACCGGGCCACGGAGCGCCAGCTAGACCGGCAGGCTGGCAGGCACGGGACTCACCCTTGGGCGGAGCGCGGCTGGAGGCGCGAGGAGCTGTACGACCGTGGCATCGCTCGTTGACACGAACGTTCTGGTTTACCGCTTCGACTGGCGTTCCCCGACAAGCAGCGGATCGCGACGGAGGTTCTGCGGGCCCGGATCGCGGACAACTCGGCCTACCTGCCGCACCAGGCAATAGTCGAGTTCGTCCCGGCGGCGACACAAAGCATCGGCGGCGCCGGGCAGCTGCTTGACCCGGCTGACGCGCGCCGCGAGGCCGAGGAACTGCTTGCTCAGTTCGAGGTCCTGTACCCGGATGAGGAGCTGATCGCGGGTGAGAACCACCTGGCTGGGCAGCACACGATGCGACCGCGGCCGGACCACCGCCTGCTGCGCCTTTGCGCTACGAAGCCGCCGGCGTCACCGGCCGCGGCCTGCGATGTCTTCGACCCGGTAGAAGACCTTCGACGGGTGCTGGGACAGGCCTAGCCTGGCATAGAAAGCCTGCGCGGCAGTGTTGCCGGTATCGGTGGTCCACTCGATGCGGCTGCACCCGGTTTCGGCGGCCTTGGCAAAGATGGCGCGCATCAGCAGTGCCCCGATGCCCTGGCGGCGGTACGCGCTGTGCACGTACAGCTCCTTCAGGTACAACGATCGGGTGGCCTGGACCGCCGGCCACAGGAACGAGTACGCCGCCAGCCCGGCCAGCCGGCCGACGTCCCGGGCCAGCAGTGCGTAGGCGGCCGGGGGATCGGTGAAGAGTGCCTCGCTGACCTGGGCCACGCGTCGGCCGGGTGACTGCGACGCAGCCGTGCCGTAGAAGCGGTTCAGCTCCTCTAGCAGCGCCGCGATGGCCGCGGCGTCACCGGGCTCGGCAGGCGACACGGTGATCACAAGGCTGGCTCCTAGGTTACGAAGTACGCAGCGAGTCGAGCATCTGGGCGCAGGTGTCCGCCCATATGCGGCTACCGGGGTCGATGAGGGTGAAATGGTCACCATCCCCTTCGATGACCGTCACGTTGTCGCCTGCCGCCTGCGCCGCGGCGGCGTACCGGGAGCTCAGGTCGTTGATGCCCGGGTTGTCGTCGCGAGCCGTGACGATGATCTGCGGGATGGCCAGCGGCAGCCGGAGCAGCGGCGAGGCAGCCGCGTATACCTGGGGCAGCGTTGCCGGGTCGCCGCCCAGCGCCGCGGCCACCGCGCCGTCGCCGAGATCGCGGCGCTGCGCCTCGATGAGGTCGAGGATGCCAGCCAGCGATACCACGGCTGCCGGATGGACGGCTGCCGCGTCGGTGAGCAGGTCAGCGGCCACGCGTGCCGCGAGCTGGCCGCCGGCCGAGTGGCCGACAAGGGCTACGCGTGCCAGGTCGATCGGGAACTGCCGAGCCAGGCGGGCAAGATACCGGACCGCGGTGTCGACGTCGGCGGTGGTGGCATCCCATCCGTGCCGGTCGGCACGCCGGTATTCGACGTTCCAGCTGGCAGTGCCCCGCCGTTCCAGGTCCGCGGCTAGCGGTTCCATCAGGTCCAGTGTCCACCTGGAGCGCCAGAACCCGCCGTGCAGCAGGATCACGACCGGCACGGGGGGGGAGCCAGCCGCCGGGACGCGCAGCTGACCGAACTGCTCGCGATGGCTGCCATAGCCAGGCGCGTGCACCGGCCACGGGCCGGGCGGAGGCGGGGATTGAGATTGCTTCACGCGCACCGTGAGCTGGAGTCTGCGCCGCCTGGCACGGCAGCAGGCATGAGCGGGACCACCGATGTCTGCAGCGAGGCCCGGTCGTAGGCGGACAGCGCGGTGAAGGCGAGCAGCCGGTCCTCACCGACGAGGCTTGCGATGGGTGCCTCGCCGTGGCGACAGTATCCCAGCAGCCGACACATGCCCGGCCTATAGGTACTTGCCCATCGGCCCCAGGGTTCGCGGCGTGCTCACTGGCCCTCCAGGACGGTGCGGAGGACGTCGCCGATCCGACGGACGCCCTCATCAATCAGCTGGTCAGGGACCCGGCTGTAAGCCAGGCGGATCTGCGTGTCCCCGGCACCGTCAGGGTAGAACGGCCGACCGGGCACGTAGGCCACTTTCCGGGCCCTGGCAGCCGATGAGAGCGCCACGGTGTCGATGCCGTCCGGCGCTGTCAGCCATACGTAGAACCCGCCCTGCGGCGTGGTCCAGGCCGTCCCCTCAGGCATGTGCGCAGCCAGGGCTTCCATCATGAGCGCGGCCCGGCGGGCGTACAGCCTGCGGGACTTGGTGACCTGCCGGTCCAGGTGTCCTGCCCTGCCGTACTCTTCCAGCATCCGTTGCCCCAGCGCGCCCGCGCACTGGTCAGAGTTTTGCTTGGCGATGACCAGACGGCTGATCACCTCGCCGGGACCGGCTGCCCAGCCGAGTCGCACGCCCGGGAAGAAAACTTTGGAGAAGGTGCCGACCTGCAGCACCACATCGGGCGCGAGCGACCACAGGCTCGGGGGCGGCGGCCCGGTAAAACCAAGCTCCCGATAGGCAACATCCTCGCAAATCAGGAAGCCGTACCGGCGGGCAAGGTGAACCAACTCCGCCCGGCGCTCTGCGCTCAGGGACAGGCCCGTCGGGTTCTGGTAGTCCGGGATGGTGTACACGATCTTTGGCCGTAGCCCGCCGGTGAGCAAGTCGCTCAGCAGGTCCACGCGCATCCCCTCGGCATCCATGGCAATACCGCGCAGGTCCGCCTGGTAGCCACGGAACGCCATGATCCCGCCGAGGTAGGTTGGCGCCTCCACCACGACGACATCGCCGGGGTCTACATAGCTCTTGGCCAACAGCTCCATGCCGTCGATCCCACCGCTGGTGATCATCACCTCGCCCGGGCCCGGCGCCGTACCGTGCTGGGCCGCCAGCCGTTCGGTGATGTAGCGGCGCAGGGTCGCCAGGCCCTCGGTCGCCGCGTACTGCAGGGCAACCGCCGCATCCTCGGTGATCAGCCGGGCCGCGATGCGGGCTAGTACGTCGGCGGGAAATGTGGCCGGATCGGGGAATCCGCCGGAGAACGTAATGACATCGGTCGCCCCGGCGAGGGAAAGGATGGCGGTGATCTCCCCACCGCCGAGTGTGCGCGCGCGTTGGGCAAGACCGGCGTCCCAGTCCCGGTGCTCAAGGGGTAGCGTCATCGGCCTGCTCCCGTCAGCTCGTACTTGACAGCTGATTTTACATATGTAAGAATTCCGCGACATATCGACTTACACAGGTAATGGCTCACCCGCAACTATAGCTCACATCCCCGATGACTACGACGAGGCACCTGGCAAATGGCCTCCAGCTCTGCTCCTCTCGCCAAGCTAACCGAGGTCTCACCGCCACCGCCTCCCGCGGTGGAGGTGGACAAACTTGACTTGGCGTTGCTGCGCGCGCTGGCCGTGGATGCGCGCCAGTCTCAGCGCGCTTTGGCCCGTACGGTGGAGATGTCCCCGCCTGCGGTGGCCGACCGGCTGGCACGCCTAGAGCGCAGCGGGGTCATCCGCGGCTACCGGGCGGACATCGACTGGGCGGCGCTCGGGTTCCCCGTCGTCGTCTACCTCGCCGTGGCCGCGGGGCCCGGCATGGACCTGAGTGAGATCATCCGCGCGATCAGGGCCATACCGGAGGCGGAAGACATGAGCGTGGTCACGGGCGGCCTGGACCTGCTGGTCCGGCTGCGGGTACGGAATCACACCCACTTGCGCGAACTGCTGTTGGACAAGGTCTTCCAGATCAACGGCGTCCAGCGGACCGAGACGTTCCTCTCGCTCGCCGATCTGGAGCCCGATAACTTCGCCGCCGCACTGCTGGACATCATGAGCCGGGACAGAGCGAGAAACGTGACCGTCACCTACCGCACGTCGCGCCGCACGCCTGATCGGAGGTTAGCCCGATGGCGAGTGTCTCCCCCAATGAGGATCTCCCCAGCAGCCTGGTGCACGGGGTCGGCCAGCAGGATTTCGTGGGCCGCCATGGCCTGTACACCGACGACCAGGCCGCGGCGGCGAAGGAACTTGCCGGCCGCATAGCCGAGCTCGGCCTTCGGACGGTGCGACTGGTCGTAGTCGATCAGCACGGTGTTCCGCGCAGCAAGTCACTGGCACCGGAGGTGGCTATCGCCGCCATGTCCAACGGCTTGGATTTCTCCGGGGCCATCTACAGCCTCGACACCGGCAACCAGGTGTTCGTCCCTGCCTTCGCCGCCGGGGGCGGTTTCGGCATCGACGAGTTCACCGGGTTCCCGGACGTGGTGCTGGTACCGGACCCGGCCACCTTTCAGGTACTGCCATGGGCTGACCGTACCGGGTGGATGATCTGCGACGTTTACTTTGCCAGCGGCCAGCCGATGCCGCTGGACGGCCGCAGCGTGATGCGCCGTATGCTGGGCGAGCTCGCCGGCTCCGGCTATCGGTTCCTCGCCGGAATCGAGGTGGAGTACTACATCGTCCGGCTAGCCTCCGATCTCATCGAGTTCGGAGACGCCGGATTTACCCCCCCGCCACCGCAAGTGAGCGTGTTCGAGCGGGGATACCAGTACCTGTCGGAAGTACGGCTGGACAGCATCGCCAGCACGCTGGAGGTTCTTCGCGACGGCCTAGCCGCGGTCGGGCTGCAGCCCCGCTCCATGGAGGACGAGTGGGGACCGGGGCAGATGGAATTCAGCTTCAGCCCCATTGGCGGGCTCGCGGCGGCCGACGCAGTCGTGCTGTTCCGTTCCGCGGTGAAGCAAATGTGCCAGCGCCGCGGGCTGCTCGCCACGTTCATGTGCCGCCCGGGCCTGCCGAACTGCTTCTCATCCGGCTGGCACCTGCACGAGTCGCTGCTGTCGAGCCGGGACGGCCGGAATGTGTTCTCCAGCAACGACGACTACCTGTCGGCGACCGGGCGGCAGTTCGTCGCCGGCCTGCTCGACCACGCGATGCCGATGACCGTGTTTGCCACGCCCACCGTCAACGGCTATAAGCGCTTCCGGCCTTACTCGTTTGCCCCCGACCGGGTGTGCTGGGCGCTGGAAAACCGCGGTGCCCTCATGCGCGTTCAGGGGGGTCCCGGCGACGCGAGCAGCCACGTCGAAAACCGGATGGGCGAGCCTGCGGCCAACCCTTACCTGTACATGGCGGCCAACGTCGCCGCCGGGTTGGACGGTATCCGGCGCAAGCTGGACCTGCCTGCGCCGGTGGAGGCGGATCCCTACGCTGCGGAGGCCCCCATGCTGCCCACCTCGCTGGCCGCTGCCGTGGGGGCGCTAGATGGAGACCTCTTCTTCCGCAAGGCGTTCGGCGACACGCTGATCGACTATCTGCTCCAGATGAAACGCGCCGAGGTAGCCCGCTACGACGCCGCGCTGGCCGAGCAGCCGCTGAAGGAGGGGCAGGACGTCAGCGACTGGGAGATGCGTGAGTACTTCGAGTTCTACTGACCGCGAGAAGCAGTGCCGCGGCGGCAGAGGGCGGTCTCAGGGCGATGTGTCCATGCTACGAGGGGAAGCCCAGAGGGCTGGTGCGCGCCCCGGTGCGGCCAGTGGCAGCTGGCGGCCAGACGGCCTCTGTATGCTGAGAGGCTGACATGAGCGGATACGCGAGCGTGGCAAAACGGTGACGACCGCGGGCCAGCCCATCATGGCTGCGGTGCTCAACGCGCCGGGCGAGCGGCTTCAGCTCGAGCAGCTGTCCTTGAGCGGCCCGATGGCCGATGAAGTCCGGGTCCGCGTCAGCGCGGCGGGCGCCTGCCATTCCGACTATCACTACATGACCGGTGATCTGCTATCGCCGCTACCTGTGGTCCTAGGCCATGAGGGGGCCGGAATCGTCGAGGAGGTCGGCACCGGCGTCTCCTCGGTCCAGCCCGGTGATCACGTTCTGTTTCTATGGCGCGCGGGCTGCGGGCAGTGCGAATTCTGCGCCAAGGGGCAATCGGCGCTGTGCGCTCCCGCGCAGCGGATCCGCGCTAGCGGCCGCATGAAGGACGGAACGAGCCGGCTGAGCCGCGACGGTGAGGAGGTCAGGCACTTCCTCGGGATCTCCTGCTTCGCCGAGGAACTGGTGTGCGCGGAAGCGTCGGTGCTCCCGATTCCCGACTCGATCCCGCTGCCGGTGGCGGCGGTGGCCAGCTGCGCCCTGGTGACGGGCGTCGGCGCGGTGATCAATACCGCACAAGTCGAGCCAGGCGCCTCGATGCTGGTGATCGGGCTCGGCGGCGTCGGCCTCAGCGCGGTCATGGCCGGGGCGACGACCGGTGCGTCGCGGATCGTCGCCGCCGACGTGAGCGCGGCGAAGCTGGATCACGCTGTCCGGCTCGGAGCATCGGACGTGATCAACACCTCCGGTGAGGATCTCATCAAGGCTGTCAGGGCACGGGTCCCTGGCGGCGTCGACTATGCCTTCGACGCTGTCGGCAGGGGAGAGTTGCTTGTCCAGGCGCTCGCGTCGGTGCGCCGGGGCGGGACTGTGGTCGCGGTGGGCCTTGCGACGTCCGGCGACCGCTCGCCGATCGACCCGCTGGATCTCGTCATCCAGGAAAAGACGCTCAAGGGCTGCATGTACGGGTCGGCGCGTCCCCATGCTGACTTCCCGCGCCTGTTCGCCCTGTACCGGGCGGGGCGGCTCCCCGTCGACCAGCTGGTGACCCGCGAGTTCGCCCTCACCCAGGTCAATGAAGCCTTCGACACGATGCTGAGCAGCGGCGCTGGCAGGGCGGTCGTCATTCCCTGATGCATTCCCTGATGCGGCGCGACCGGCCGCACGCAGGGTCAGCGGCGGACTTTGCGTGCCAAGAGCCGCGCTAGGCGGTCGCAGCGACCTCGCGGATCTCGCAGCGGCGCACGGAGGCACCCGCCTGCGGGCTGGCTCCGGGGCCGAACATGCCAGCCATCGCCTCGGCCTGCTCTCTGGTGTCCCAGACGGTCAGCGACAGGCCGAGCCCCGCCTCGTTGCCGGTGAGCCAGACGCCGGAGCGGAACCCGGCAAGCGACCTGATAGCCGGGACGATCTGCTCGTGCAGGCCTTTCAGGCCTGCGGCCGGGTCAACACCGCTGACATCCACCTCGATCAGCACCGCGTGCATCGGTATGCCCCTCCAGCCAGATGGGCGGGTCGCCATCCCTAGCCAAGGTTCTCGGCGCCGCCTACGGAGCGGAGACGCCCCCGGTCAGAACGTCCGGATCGCGATCTCGGCGGGCGCGGCAAGCAAGTCCGCGGTCTCGGAATCAAGGCGGGTCAGCGTGATGGAGGCGCCCGCCATGTCCAGCGACGTGCAGTAGTTGCCGACGTAGTTCCGCCGCACGTTGATCCCGCGCTGTGCCAGCTGCTCGTGGGCGTACCCGTAGAGCAGGTAAAGCTCGCTGATTGGCGTGCCGCCCAGCCCGTTGATCATGAGCGCCACGTCGTCACCCTGCCGGAAGGGCAAGTCGGTCACGACCGCCTCGAGCAGCTCGTCCACGATCTGGTTGGCGCTGGCCAGCTTCTCGCGACGGCGTCCAGGCTCGCCGTGGATGCCCACGCCCATCTCCATCTCGTCGGCCCCGAGCTCGAACAGCGGGGAGCCCTTGGCCGGCGGCGTGCACGAGGTCAGCGCCATCCCCATGGTCCGGGTCACCGAATTGACCTTGTTGCCGATGCGCAGCAGCTCGTCGAGGTCGGCGCCCTGCTCGGATGCGGCGCCGGTTGCCTTGATGACGAAGAAGTTCCCGGCCACGCCGCGCCGGCCGACCGTGTAGGTCGAATCCTTCACCGCCACATCGTCGTCCACGATCAGCGTGCTGACCGTGATCCCGTCCGCCGCCGCCATCTCCTGGCCCATCTCGAATGCCATCCGGTCGCCGGTGTAGTTGTTGACGATGTGCAGCACGCCCTTGGGCGAGGCGAGCAGCTTGGTCGTCTCCAGCACGTAGTCCATCGGCGGGGCGGAGAACACGTCGCCCGGGCACGCGGCATCCAGCATTCCCTTGCCGACGATCATCACGTGCGCGGGCTCGTGCCCGGACCCGGAACCCTGGACGATCGATACCTTGTCGTCACGCGGTGCGTCGGCCCGCATGATGAGGTTGTACTCGGGCACGTACTTGAGCGTCTCCGGGTTGGCCAGGGCGATGCCCTTGAGCATTTCCGGGACGAACTGCTGCGGCTCGTTGACGAACTTCTTCATGGCACTAACCTCCAAGGTCAGGATTCAGCCAGGCGCTTCGGCCACTGGTCGGCGAGCGCTTCGAACATGACGGCGATAGCGACAGCGCCTGCGTCCAGAGTGCCGATGCTGCGCTCGCCGGTATAGCTGGCGCGGCCGCGCGCGGCCTGCATCGCCCGCGTCGCCTCGGCGTGTTCCCGCGCGGTGACCGCTGCCGCCTGCAAGGCCGTGGCCGCGTCGTGCCCGGCGCTGACTTCCTGCTCGATGGTGTTCACCGCCGGGACCAGCGCGTCCAGCAGCGTCTTGTCGCCCACGTCGGATTTCCCGCGCGCCTTGATGCCCTCGATCGCGGCCCGCAGCATCGCGACGACCTGAGCAGGCTCCAGCTGGTCCGCCGATCCGGCGGTCATGCCCGCACGCAGGAAGGCGGTCCCCCAGATCGGGCCCGACGTGCCGCCGATGCGGCTGGTGATGACGACCGCGACCTTCTTGAGGAAGGTCCCGATATCGGTGCGGTCGAAGTCGTCCCAGCCCTGCAGGACCAGCTCGAAGCCGCGGGCCATCGAATAACCGAAGTCGCCGTCGCCCACCACGGCGTCCAGGTCGCCGAAGTATTTCTCGTTGTCGACCGCGACGGTGGCGATCGTGCGGACGACCATCTCGACGTCGGCCAGGTCGGCTGTGGACATCAGTGCTCCTTAGACAGGGCGCGTCGCCGATGAGGCGCGCGGTGGCGGACTGCTGCCGGGCAACAGGCTGGCCAGATCGGCCACGGTGATCCAGGCACCCGGTTCAGCCCGGCTGCGGTTGGCCAGGACCACGGTGCGCTCCCCGCCGGGATCGCCCAGCGAGGAGACGACCAGGAGGGCCTCGCTGAAATCCTCGTCCACGGTGAAGTCATTGACGGTGATCATGCAGGCCGCACCGGCACCGGTGGCAGCCAGCAGGCCGTTTCTCGAGTCCTCGATGACGACGACGCGGTCCGCGGGCAGGCCGAGCGAGTCGAGGGCGAGCAGGTAGATGTCGGGCGCTGGCTTCTTTCGCGGCACGACGTCGCCCGCGAACACGCTGACCTGCTGGGCAGTCTTGTTCCCTACCGCCCTTTCGAGCGTGACCCGGACCGAGGGCTCGGCGGAGGTGGACGCGACCGCCACCGGCCAGCCGGCGGCGAGCGCCTCGCCGACCACGCGGGCAATGCCCGGCCGCGGCGGGACCGCGCCGGAGGTGACGAGCTCGGCGTAGATGGCCGTCTTGCGCCGGTGCCAGGTGGCGATGGCGTCCTGCTGCCCTTCGGCGTCGGCCGGCAACCCGGCGGCGGCCACGAACTCGGGCGTGAGCAGGCTGGCCAGCCGCTCCTTGCCGCCGCCGATGCGGACCTTCTCCCGGTAGTCCGCCACGCTCCAGCGGACGGGCAGGCCGAACTCCTCGAACGTCTGGTTGAACGCCACCAGGTGGCCGTAGCGTTCGGTGTCGGCCAGCACCCCGTCGCAGTCGAGCACGAGCGCCCGGGCCGCCGCACTGGTCACGCGCTCACCAGGCCCGGCCGACGCTGCCGAAGCGGCGCATGTGGTCAGCGGCCATGTCCTTCACAGCGTCCCGCACCGAGCTGAAGAGCGAGGGCGGATCCCAGCTGTTACGTTCCTCCGCGCCGCGCAGGAAGGCCAGGTTGGCCTGCATGTAGGTGACCTTCAGCGCGGTGGAGATGTTCACCTTGGCGCAGCCGCGCCCGATCAGGTCGGTGAACTGCGCGTCGGTCATCCCGGTACCGCCGTGCAGGGCGATGGGGATGGGCTGCGCCGCCACGATGTCGGAGACCCGCTGAGCGTCCAGCTTGGGCTCGCCGTGGTAGACGCCGTGCGCGTTGCCGATGGCCGGGGCGAACACGTCGATTCCCGTCGCCCGGATGAACTCGATCGCCACCGGCAGCGACTGCCGCTCGGCCTCCTCGTCGGAGCCGACGTCGTCCTCCACGCCGGTGATGGACTCGATTTCTCCCTCGACGTTCGCGCCGTAGCTCCCGGCCTCGGCCACGACCTCGATCGTCTGCCGCTGGTTCTCCTCTACCGGCAGCCGGGAGGCGTCGAACAGAACGGAGTTCCATCCCTTGCGCAGGCAGCTGGTGATGACGGCGCGATCAGGGCAATGGTCCAGGTGCAGGCTGACCGGAACCTCGATCCCGGCCGTCAGCTCCCGCCACATGGCGAACAGCAGCTCGACGCCGATGGACCGGACCGTCTTGACCGACGTCTGGATGATGACCGGGGAGCGCTGCTCCACCGCCGTGGCCAGTACCGCCTCCAAGGTCAGGTCATTGACGATATTGATCGCCGCGACGCCGTAACGCTCGCTGAACGCCCGGTCGACGATCTCCTTCAACGGCACAACGGGCACAGGCCGGACCTCCGCTGGGACGAACCTGGGACACCCCGAACCTACGCATCGCCGTCGCCGGGCGGATCGGTGGAAACACCCATCTTCCGGGAGGACTTCCCCTACCGGGCGGCCCGCCTGAGCCGGGCGTGGCTGGCCAGCGCGGCGAGCTCGGTGCGGTTGCGGGCACCTGTCTTCCGCAGCACGGCACCCGCGTGCTTCTCTACCGTCCTGATCGACAGGACCAGCTGCTCGGCTATCAGCTTGTCCGGCAGCCCCTGCTCCATCAGCGCGCGCACCTGGCGTTCCCGGTCGGTCAGCGCCGACTCGGGCTCATAATCCTGCAGGCCGCGGTGAAGCTGCTGGAGCACAGCACCGGAAAGGATCGCCTGTCCGCGTCCGGCCGCGCCGACGGCCCGCACCAGTTCCGGGCCGTCGGCGCCGATGTCCACACATCCCCGCGCGCCCGCGCGCATCGCGCTGGCCACCAGCTTCTCGTCGCCGAGCTCGCACAGGCCCACCACAGCCAGCCCCGGGTTCCGGGCCAGCAGCAGGCCGGTCACGCCGCCGTCCGGGCCGCGCGGCCCGGACGGCGCGTCGTCGGATGATAGTCCGAGGTCAGCCAGTACGACATCGGGTTGCAGATCCTGGCAGGCCTCCAGTGCGTCGGCCGCCGTCGCCACCTCGCCGATCACGTCGATTCCCGGCTCGGTTGCGGGCAGCAGCCGGACGATGCCCGCCCGGAGCAGCGGCCGGGCCGCCGCGACGAGCACTCGCAGTCGCGGGCCGGACTGCTCGTCCTGCGGCTGATAGGGGAAACGGGCGCGGATCCGGGTGCCCCAGCCGACCAGCGAATCGACATCGATGGTGGCACCGAGAAGGTGGGCGCGCTCCCTGATGGCGCGCAGGCCGAAACGGTCACCCTGCCATTCGGCCTTCGGATCGAAGCCCTGGCCGTCGTCTTGGACCAGAAGCGTCACGGCCGCCTGTTCATAGAGCAGGCCGAGTCGGACGGAACGGGCCTGAGCGTGCCGGACGATGTTGGTAAGCGCTTCGCGCGCTACCCGGAGCACCTCTCGCGCCAGGTGCTCCGCCATCTGCGCAGGCGTCCCGGCCGACACGAACCGGACCTCCAGCCCGCCGACGCTCTGGGCCCACGCGGCCTCCGAGCGGAGCGCGGCATCCAGCGTCTTGCCGTTCAGCGGTGATGAGGCCAGGCCGAGCAGGGTGAGCCTCGCCTCGGCCAGCGCGTCCGTGGCGGCCGTGCTGGCCTGCCGGAGCCGGGCCGCCAGGGCGCCGATTCCGTCGTCGCCGTCGGCCATGGCGGCAAGATCATGTTCAGCGCTGTCCAGGTACACCCGGATGCTCACCAGCCGCCGGGCGAGGCTGTCGTGGACTTCCCCGAGCAGCCGGTCACGTTCGGCCGCCGCGGCCTCCGCTCTGGCCCGCTCCTCAGCCGCCTCGTGCATCTGCGCGGTGGCCAGCGCGATCGCCGCATGCCTGGCGAACAACTCGAGCAGCTCAGCGTCGTCGGGCCCGAAGACCCGTTTTTCATCCCGGCTGAACACGATGCAGGCCCCGATGACGCGCCCGCGCCACTCCAGCGGAACGCCGATGACGCCCCGCAGGGTGGCCCTGTCGTCCGGAGCCACATGGCCGCCCGGGACCTCGTCGTAACGGGCGAACCAGACCGGGGCGCGGCGCGCCACCACGGCGCCCGTCATTCCCTCGGTGAGCGGGAAGACGCGGCCGGACTGGCAGGCCACGCCGATGTCAGCCTCTTTGTAATACGTGCCAGCCGTTTCGTCGACACGGCAGATCGAGCCGGCGCTGCAGCCCAGCAGCTCTGTGCAGCGCCGCAGGATCCGCTCCAGCAGCGGACGCAGCGAGAATTCGCCGGCCAGGTCTTCCGCCACCGCGATCAGCCCGGCCGCTTGTGCGGCAGGCCCTTGCTGGCTCGGCGGCAGCTCCGCAGGACTATGACCGGCGGACACGTGTTCTCCGGATCCGCGACAAGTTGTCCCACCGCCTAGTAACTTCTGCCTAGTGATCTCGGTCAGTAGCCGATCTGAGCATCACCGGTCAAGCGATACGGCGTCAAGACGACGGCAACGGTATCCCCCGGCGCGTGATCTCCGCGATCGCGGCCCAGTCGAGGTCCTCGCCGAGCTGCGACACCGTGGTTTCGAGGATGTCCTGCAGGACCGGGGCGCTGGGCAGGTCCACGCCGGCGTCGGCGGCGGCCCCGATGGCCAGCATCAGGTCCTTCAGGCCCAAGACGGTGCTGAAGCCGGCCGGGGTGTAGCTGCTGCGGACGATGGCGTTGCCGTAGCCACGGTAAACCGGCCCGGGGAAAACGCTGTCGTTGATCATCTGGACGAACTGGCCGGTGTTCAGGCCGTTCCGCTCAAGGAGCGTGATCGACTCCGCGAGGGCCTGCACGGCGTGAGCGATCAGGAAGTTCACCGAGATCTTGGCCAGGTTCGCCGCCGACGCCACCGGCCCATACGGCCAGACCCGACGGCCCATGGCCTCCAGCATGGGCATCGAAGCCTCGACCGCCCCAGGGGCGCCGGCCGCCAGGACGGTGAGGGCACCGGCAGCGGCCGCGTCCGGCCGCCCGATCACCGGGGCGGCGACGTAACCGTAGCCGTCGCCGTCGGCGCGGGCTGCGAACTCCTCAGCCGCCCGGGCACCGATCGTGGCATGGTTGACGTGGATGAAGCCGCGCGGGGCCTCGCGGAGCCGCTCGGGCGGCAGGACCGCCCGCAGCACGTCCTCGCTGGCAAGCATCGAGAACAGGTGGCCGGTGGCGATCGCGTCGCCGGGCGAGCCTGCGCGGGTGGCGCCGTGGGCAACCAGGCCGTCAACGTGGGCGGCGGTCCGGCTCCAGACCGTGACGTCGTAGCCTGCGTCAACCAGCCTCCGCGCCATGGGCGAGCCCATGTGCCCAAGCCCGATAAAGCCGATCCGGGTGCGGGCCGGCCCGCCAGCGCCGGTGTCGGTGGATGTCGTCATGCGGAATCTCCTTCGTCGTACCAGTATGAGCTGGCCGGCACAGCGCAGGCTGGCAGCATTGACAGGGGCCGCCGCGGGTTACTAGGTTCGCCTTGTTCGTTCTGAGAACCTAGGTTCGCACATCGTACGCCGGTGACGAGGAGCAGACCGTGGCCTTCCTGGATGAGTCTGTGTGGCAGGGCCGGATCTTCAGCACGGGGGGCTGGCGACGCGCCGACGGCGGTGCGGCTCCGGTGATCGAGCCCGCGACC
>JAFAPY010000390.1 GCA_019246795.1 Streptosporangiaceae bacterium
GCTGCTGCGGGATCGGGCGTTTCGGAGGCTGCTGCGGGATCGGGCGGTCCGGAGGCTGCTGCGGGATCGGGCGGTCCGGAGGCTGCTGCGGGATCGGGCGGTTCGGAGGCGTCGTCCGGAGGGTCGGCCTTGTCCTGGAGGGCAGGCAGCGCCACCGTGTCATCCCCGTGACGCCCCTGATCCTCACCGGCGTCGGCCCGGTCATGGTCCGGCTGGTTCCGCGGGCTCGGTCCACGGGCGCCAGGGTCGGCACCGTCGGCAGCCGCAGCCGCCGCAGCGGCGTCATCCTGACCGCCTGCCGCAGGCGATGACGCTGCCACGCCCTGACCTTTCATCGTTGTCACGGCCTCCTCAAAACCCCGGCGAATCCGACCGGAACCGGGTCCCTGGTTCATCGCCGGCACGCGGAGTGCAGCCCGCTCCTCATGCGGTCACCGCGCGCATTAGTTCGTTTATCTCGGACCCGATCGCCACCACGTCGCCGACCACGACGATCGCGGGCGGCCGGATGCCGTGTGCTGCTACCACTTGGTCGGTTTGTTCCAGTGTTGAGTTAATTGTGCGCTGAGTCGGCAGGGTACCGTCTGCGATTACCGAAACAGGGGTACCCGGGTCTCGTCCGTACCGGATCAGCTCGGCCGCCACCGCGCCGATCCGCTCCACCGCCATCAGCAACACCAGCGTCCCTGAGCTGCGGCCAAGCTGATCCCAGGCCACGGCGGACCGGTCATCACCCGGCGGGACGTGGACAGATATGACGTGGAAATCTTGTGCCACGCCGCGATGCGTCACCGGCACCCAAGCGCTGGTGGGCACGCCGACCGCGCTGCTCACGCCGGGCACCACGGTGACCGGCACGCCGGCCCGCAGGCACGCCAGCACCTCCTCCGCGCCGCGGCCGAACACGAACGGGTCGCCGCCCTTGAGCCTGGCTACAAAACGGCCCGCCCGGGCGTGGGCAACAAGCGCGGCGTTGATCTGCTGCTGAGACATTGCGCGGCCGTACGGGACCTTGCCCGCGTCGATGACGTCCACGCTTTCCGGCAGCTCGTCAAGGAGGGAACGCGGAGCCAGCCGGTCGGCCAGCACCACGTCGGCCTCGGCGAGCAGCTGGCGCCCGCGGACCGTGATCAGCCCGGGATCACCCGGCCCGCCGCCGATGATCGCCACCTGCCCGCGCCGGTACCGCCCGTGCCTGGCGCTCAGCTCGCCGGAACGGAGCCTGGCGATGATCGCGTCCCTGATCGCCGCGCTGTGCCGCGGATCGCCGCTGAGCACGCCCACCCGGACATCGGCCGCCTGGCCGGGGGCCGGGGTCCAGGCCGAGGAGGCCTCCGCGTCGTCGGCGCGGACGCACCAGGTCCGCTGCCGTTCGGCCGCAGCCGCGACCGCAGCGTTCACCGCCGCGCTGTCCGTGCACGCGCAGACCAGCCAGGCGCCGGCGCAGTCGCCGTCGGCGTACGCCCGGGCCTCCCAGCGGATGCGGCCGGCGCCGGCCATGTCCTCCAGGGAGGCAGTGACCTCAGGGGATATCAGCACCACGTCGGCACCGGCGTCGAGCAACGCGGGAATCCTGCGGGAGGCGACCGCTCCCCCGCCGACTACCACGACGCGGCGGCCCCGCAGGCGGAGCCCCAGCAGGTACGGGTCCATGGCTGCTGCGTGCACTTTACCTGTCTGCAAGCCGCTGTGGATCTTGCCTAGAGCTTGTCGGCCACGCCCGCCGAATCGAAGGTGGCGACGTCGCGCAGCGCACGCGCCGCGCTGGCTAGCAAAGGAAGGGCCAGCAGCGCGCCGGTGCCTTCGCCCAGCCGCAGGCCGAGGTCAACGAGCGGGCGCAGCCCCAGGTGGTCAAGGGTAATCGCATGTCCGGGCTCGGCGCTGCGGTGGCCTGCAAAGCAAGCACCGGTCACGGCGGGGGCCAGCGCCGCGGCGGCCAGCGCCGCGGCGCCCGCGATGACCCCGTCGAGGATCACCGGGACGCGCCGGGCGGCGCCGGCCAAGATGAACCCGGCCAGCGCGCCATGCTCAAAGCCGCCGAGCGCCGCGATGACGCCAACCGGGTCCGCCGGGTCGGGCCGGTGCCTGTCCAGGCCGCGGCAGACCGTCTCGATCTTCCGCGCGTACATCCCCGCGTCGATCCCGGTGCCGCGGCCAGTGGCATCGGCCGGGTCCGCCCCGGTGAAAGCGCAGATCAGCGCGGCGGACGCGGTGGTGTTCGCGATGCCCATATCGCCGGTGACCAGGCACCCGGCGCCGGCTGCGGTAAGGTCACAGGCCACCTCGATGCCGACCGTCACCGCCGCCGTGGCCTGGTCGCGGGTCATCGCGGGCCGCTGGGTGAAGTCGGCGGTCCCCGGCGCGATCTTGCGCGGCAGCAGGCCCGCGGCCGGCTCGAGTTCCGCGGCCACCCCCACGTCGACGACCGTGACCCGTGCGCCGGCTTGTGCCGCGAACGCGTTGACCACCGCCCCGCCCGCCAGGAAGTTGGCGACCATCTGCGCGGTCACCTCCTGCGGCCAGGGGCTGACTCCCTGCGCGTGCACGCCGTGGTCGCCGGCGAACACCGCGACGTCGGCGGGCTCGGGCAGCGGCGGCGGGCAGGCTCCGGCCAGGCCAGCCAGCCGCACCGACACGTCTTCGAGCACGCCAAGCGAGCCGCGCGGCTTGGTCATCCGGTCCTGCCGCTCCCTGGCGGCGGCGATCGCCGCCGGGTCAGGCGGGGTCACCGCGGCAATCACGTCGGTAATGGGGTTCACAGTGTCTCCCTAGATGTTCGCGCCAGCCGGCAGCCTACGGGCCATCGGCCGCTCGCACCGGCCCGCAAAGCCCGCGCTCGCCGGCCGAGACCAGCGAAGGGCTGGGCAGTCGGGCGGGCTCACTGTACCTCCGCTAGCTCTGGCAGGCATGATGTGGAGGATCCGTCGCTTCGCTGGCGGCCAGCCGGAGCAGGGCGGTGAACGCGGCGGCCGCCACTGGCGGGCCGCCCCTCTCCGAGACGTTGGTCAAGGCGGGCAGGCCGGACAGCCGCAGTGCCTCCTTCGCCGCCGCCGCGCCGACGAACCCGGCCGGCACGCCGATGACGAGCGCGGGCTGGACCTGTCTGCTCATGATCTCGGCAAGCGCCGCGGGCTCGCAGCCGACCAGCCACACCGCCCCCGGCCCGGCTTCACCGAACGCCAGCCTGGCCGTGGCCGCGGCCAGCGTGATATTCGCCGTCCGCGCCAGCCTGGCCGACAGCGACTCTGCTGCCTTGCAGATGACCGGGTACCCGGAGATGCCCGCGGCCACCATGGCCGCGTCGGCGATGGCAGGGGCGCCGTGCCGCAGCGCGTCGACCCCGGCCGCGAGTGCTTCCTCGTCGCAGGCCAGATCGGTGGCGTAGCCGAGGTCGGCAGTCACGTGGATGACGTGCTCGGTTACGGCCCTGCCGAACCGGGGCAGGCCGCTCAGGTCGACACGGGACCGCAGGATGCGGTACGACTCGGCCTCGAGCCGGTCAGCGTCCTCCATGGCGTCGCCTCCATCGGACCGGGCCGCCGGCGAGCCCTGCGAGGCCGAACCTATCAGGCAGGTACACTGGCCGGGTTCGCCCTGGCGCGGGTTGCCAGCGATTCACCAGGAAACTCCCAGCGTGGGCGGGTACCGTAAACAGGTCGGGAACCGGTAGGACCAGACGGCAAGTCAGGCCGCCCGCGCGTGGTCAGCGGAAACGCGCACAGCCTCTACTAAGCACCGGGCGCGGCAGCCCGGCGCACTACAACGACATACCTAAATCGTGAACGGAGCACGAATGGCGAATCGTTCCCGTGTCCTGGTGACCGGCGGCGCAGGCTTCATCGGCCGCAGGCTGGTCAACGCCCTGACGGCGGAGGGACACGAGGTCACGGTGGCCGACCTGCGGGCCTTCCGCGATCCCGCGGTGCATTCAGTGACCGGGGACCTGCGCGACCCGGACGTGGCCGGCCGGGCGGTGCGCCGGGCCCGGCCCGACGTCATCATCCACCTGGCCGCGATCACCTCGGTGCTCGCCTCGGTGAACGACCCGGTCAGCACCTACCAGCTCAACGTGGACGTCACCGCCAGGCTGCTGGAGCTTGCCCGCGAGCACGAGGTGGGCACGTTCCTGCTCGCGTCGACGAATGCTGTCGTCGGCGACGTCGGCAGCGCGGTGATCACCGAGCAGACCGCACTGCGCCCGCTTACCCCCTACGGCGCGACGAAGGCGGCGGCGGAGATGCTACTCGGCAGCTACGTCAACTGCTACGCCATCACCGGCGCCGCGCTGCGGTTCTCCAACGTCTACGGCCCGGGGATGATCGAGAAGGACAGCTTCGTGCCCAGGCTGATGCGCGCGGCGCGTGACGGAGAGGGCGTCGCAGTCCGCGGTAACGGCACCATGCTCCGCGACCTGGTGCATGTCGATGATGCAGTGCAGGGCACCCTGGCGGCCTGGCACGCCGGGCACAACGGCCCGGTGATCCTGGGCGCGGGCCAGTCGGTGTCGGTGAACGACATGGTGGCCACGGCGCGGCGGGTCACCGGCGCGTCCATCCCCACCGAGTATGTGCCGGTCGGCAGCGGCGAGATGCCTGCCGTGGTGCTCGACATCAGCCTGGCCAGGCAATTCGGTTACCGGCCCCGCTATGACCTGGAAGCGGGCATGGCCACCGTCTGGCCCGACTTCCGGCCAGGTGCGTGACGTGATGACATACAGCAACCCCGCGGACCGCCAGATCGACGACGCGGCCGTGGCCGCCTTCGCCGCGGCCCACGGCGCGCGCGGCACGAACCTTCCCCCGGTGGCAATCGTGATCGCCGCCTATGACGAGCAAGGCGCCGTCGGGCCGGTCATCCGGGCACTGCCCGGCACGGTGTGCGGGCTGCCCGCGGAGGTCATCGTGGTCGCCGACGGCTGCACCGACGGCACGGCCGCCGAGGCCCGGGCGGCCGGCGCCATGGTCTGCGACGTGCCGGTCAACCGCGGCCAGGGCGCCGCGCTGCGGCTCGGGTACCGGCTGGCCAGGGACGGCGGCGCCGACTACATCGTGACCACCGACGGGGACGGCCAGTACAACCCGGCAGAGATGGACCGGGTGCTGGGCCCGGTGCTGGCCGGCGCGGCGGACTTCGTCACCGGCTCCCGGCGGCTCGGCAGCCAGGAAACCAACGACCTGATCCGCCGGGCAGGGGTGCGGTTCTTCGCCGCCACGCTCAGCATGCTGACCGGGCAGACGATCACCGACACCACGTTCGGGCTGCGGGCGATGCGCGCCCGGGTAACCGGCACCGTGTTGCTGGAACAGCCGCAGTACCAGGCGTCCGAGCTGCTGATCGGGGTCATCACCCACGGGTTCAAAGTGGCCGAGGTGCCCGCCACCATCCACCGGCGGCGGATCGGCGAGAGCAAGAAAGGCCAGAATCCGCTGCACGGGCTGCACCTGCCCGGGGTGAACAACTTCTTCTACGGGCTGCGCTTCGCGCGGGTGATCTACGGCACCTGGTGGCGGGAACGTCAGCGCGCGCGGCGGGCCGGGTTCGCTGGCTCTTCGTCCGGGTTCGCTGGATCTTCGTCCGGCTCCATCCCGTCAGAGGCGGCGCGCAGCGGGCCGGCCGATTCCGCGGCGGCGATGAACGGCTCAGGCCCGGGGTCGGCCGAGACCACCGCCTCCTCGGTCGGGGCGGGCTTGCCGGGCGAGCGCGCGAAGAGTACGTAGTGGAAGAACACGAACCGTACGAGGAACGTGAACAGGTTGGCTACGCCGTACACCGCGGCGAGGAACAGCACGCGCTCCGTGCCGGTCAGGTGCATCCAGCTCGCCGCGTGGTAGCCGAACTTGTCGGCCAGCGTGAGGACGACGACGACAATCGCCGAGACCACGCAGAACGGCACGGTTTCCTTCAGCAGATCCGGACGGCCCTTCCGCTCCCATGCCCACCGGCTGAGCAGGTAGCTCACCACGACGCCGGCGAACCAGCCGATCAGGGTGGCCTCGGTGGAGTGCAGGGCGAGCGGCCCGGCGCAGATCGCGTAGGCAACCTCGCTGGTGGCGAACGCCGCGATGGCGGCCACCGCGAAGCGGCCGAACCGAATGCCCAGCGTGGTGCGCGCCTTGCGCCACGCGCCGGCTGCGGGCCGGTTGGATGTCAGAGTCATTGATGTCCTAGGTTAGCTAGCCGACCATGAGACGGGGAGCAGCCATGCCGTACAGAAGCTGCCGGCCCGGTCCGCTACCCCGGCGATGCCGCGTGATGCGGCCTGGCAGGGGAAGGGAGTCAGCATCCGTACCCGAAGCACGTTACCTTCCCATGCGGCAGCGCGCACAACCGCAAGGAAAGTCGCCGCGGCCGACGCCGGACGGTGCCGTGCAGTGTGGTCCTGCGCGGCGTAGTGGCGGCTCCGGCAGCGGATGAGCCTCGGCGGCACGTCGTCGTGTCGTCGTGTCGCTGAAGGCGTCGGCGTTCTTGGTCCAGGCTTGTCATCCGCGTCATAGCGATCCTGGTAGACAGCATACATCAATCACCAGTACGAGCCGAAATCAGATTATCACGAAGGATTCGTGCCTGTCGAAGGATTAGCGGCCGTATCCGGCCGCTTTTCTTACGCCAAGCACAAATCGTTCAAGATCTTTTGCGGTGTCATCGCACCATGGATCGCTCAGGTATCACAGGGCGCATCTTGCACGTGCAGCGCATACGGGGGCCGCGCATACCGGGGAAGCGCATACCGGGGCAGCGTATACCGGGGCAGTGCATACGGGGCCGCGCATGCGGGGCAGCATACGGGGGCCGCGCATGCGGGCCAGTGCATGCGGGAGACGTAGGTGGCGTGGCTGTCAGCGCAGGATCCATGTCCCGGTGGCAGGGTCCCGGCGCAGCTCGTAGACGGCCGCCGTGGGGTCCCGGGCCGGCGCCGCCTCCACCCGCCAGAACTCCAGGTCGGGCCGGCGGGGATCGGCCTGCGGGTCCCGCCACCACTCCGGGGTGATGACCCAGTGCTCCAGGATCTCGCGGACGGTGTAGAGCCGGCAGCGCCACACGAACCTGAGCGGCCTGCCATCGGCCCTGGCGTGGACATGCACCGGCTCGCCGTACACCAGGTTCATGCCGAGCAGCCTTTCCCCTCGCCGGCGCGCCGGGCCGTGCCCGGCTGGCGCTGCCGCGGGGGGGGAAGGCCGGCAGCACGGAGCGATTACTTTAAGTGATCGCCTTGCTGTGAGTCTGCGGTCTGTTACGGTCAGCGCCGGAACGGTCCCTGCGTACAGACGCGAATATAGATCCACTCGAACTAGGATGCAAATCTTCTCTTCTAGCTGACCTGCTCATACGCAGCAGTGTCCGCATCCTCGAGAGGATGCCGCCGGGCCCGCGACGACGGCTGGGGCGAGGATGCGGCCGCCCCGCGATCACCCGTCGCTACTCAAAGTGATCGATCACGAGGATGGGCACCAGGCGGCCGACCGCCGGGCCGGCCGGCGGCAGGCAAGGCTCGCCCTGTGCAGACGCGGGCTAGTCACCCGGGGTCAGGACACAAAGTCGTAATACCTATAACGTCACGAACTGGTCTTGGCGCCGGCGACAGTTCACTAACGTGCCCTAGAGCGGCCCGGCTCGATGTCGTCCGCTTCGAAATCGGCCCGGATGTTCTTAAATCCCATGTCGGAAGGGTGCGCGATGGGAGTACGCCGTAGACGGGGCAGGCTCTCCACCTTCGGAGGCCAGCGAAGGTACCGGGGATACGGCGGGAGGCGCGCCCGCTCGCAGAGCGCCCGGACCGTCGTGGCGGCTGCGGCGGCTGCGGCGGCCGGCCTGCTGGGCATCGGCGTGGTCGCGGCGATCGCAACCGAAGCCACCCACGGGTTCAACGCCCGCAGCACGGCTGCGGCGGCGGCGGCCGGGGTGAACATGAACTGCACGCTGATCGTGCCGGCAAACCCGCTGACCGCACAAGGGCTCGCCACCCCCTACCAGTTCACTGCGACCAACCCCGCGGACGGGCCGTGCAACGAGGCCGACTCCAACCAGACGGCGTTCGTGCAGGGCGCGGTCCTCAACCCGGCCACGGGCCAGATCTCTATCTACAACCCGCTGGTCATCGACCAGGGAACCCAGCCGGCCGCGCCGCCCGTGGTGCCGGCGCTTCCGGCCGGGGCAGTGGTCGCGGTGTGGTTCGGCTTCAACGGCAACACGCTGACGCTCGAGGGCGCCGACCAGGCGGGTACGACCGCGGCTTCGGCCTCTCCCGCTGCGACGGGGGTTACGACGGGGACCACCGCGGCCGCCACGCAGTCCGCTGTCGCCGGCCAGGCCCCCCAGACGGGGGCAGCCGCAGGGCAGACCGCGACGCCGACCGGGACCGGGACCGCTGCCCCGCCGACCACGATGCCGACACAGACCACCACCGCAACGCCGACCGCGCCTGGCCTGCCGACGACTCCGGCCGGGACCGCCACGCCGACCGCGCCCGGCCAGCCGACGGCTCCGGCCGGGACCGCCACGCCGACCGTGCCCGGCCTGCCGACGGTTCCGGCCACCACCCCTGGGTCGACCGCGCCCGCGGCCACCGGAACCACACCGCCCGCCAACGCGGACGTGCCGGCCGCCTCGGGCACGCCCGATGCGATCCTGCAGCAGAACAACTGCATCGCCGGTGAGTCCATCCAGGGCACGTTCTCCTCGTTCACGCAGGTCGGCACCTGCAATGGCGTCGCGTTCTTCCAGGCGGCGAACGCCGCCATCGCCGCGGGCAAGCTGACGGTGCCCACCCCGGGTTCGGCCAAGGACGCGCAGGCCTGCGAGACCACGCGGAGCTTCGCCCTGATCGACCAGGACCAAAGCGACAACGTCACGACCGAGTACCTGGCGAACGGCAACGGGCAGATCGCGCAGGACACCACGGCCAACCAGCAGGCGCTGGGCGGCAACGCCACGCTGCTGTTCAACGGCAGCGACAACGGGCTGCTCGACCTGTTCGTCGACCCGGCGCTCGGCTGCACGCCGTGGATGGTCCCCAACCTCGGCAACGGCGGCGCGCCGGGGCCCGCGCTGCCGCTTGACGAACTGCAGGCCGCGGCGTTCGCGGGGCAGTCCGGGCCGCCCGCCCTGGTGCCGCTGAACGACCCGATGACGCTGGACAACAACGGCAACTTCAGCACGGCCAAGACCAACGCCTACCGGTCAATGGTGGACCAGCTGCCGCTGCCGGCCGGGGAGACCCCGGCGGAGTACTGCGGCAACATGGAAGCCATTCAGGGCGTGCGCCTGCAGCAGGATGTCAACCTGCTGACCGACTCGCCCAGCCCGCTGCCCGCGGCGAGCAACCTGTTCACGTTCATGGCGATGCGGCTGCAGCAGTCGTTCATGAACCTGAAGTGCCGCGCCTTCGGAATGCGCAACGACGTGTCCACGACCACCGACGGAGCGGGCGTCGTGGTGGCCGCGTGCTTCCGGCAGCAGGTCAACGCGGTGACACCCGGGCCAGGCAACCCGACCGCCGGCATGAAGGTGTGCCCGGCGACCACGGGCGGCGCCTCCCCGACAGCGTCCGCATCCGCCACGGCGAGCGGCACAGCAACCGCCCCGGCACACAACCCGCATGGCAGAGGGCACACCAGACACCGCAGGTACTGGCCGCAGTCGACGACCTGGCGGGTCATGCAGGACCAGCGAGGCTGGTGGGGCTGGTGGCGCCTGTGGGGAGTCAGCTATGGGGGCGACTACACCTACAGCGGGCCCAGGGACTGGTGGTGACGCGGACCGCCGTTGAGGGTAGGTGAAAGGTGACCAGGCCCGGCTGGCGGCACGAGGCCCTCGTGCCCGCCAGCCGGGAACGTTATCGCGACCAGCCCGAAGGGAACGCCGATGGCGGACAACATCTACTCGGTCAGCGAGATCGTTGGGGCTTCCTCGGTGGGCCTCGACGATGCCATCAGGGGCGCGGTCGACCGCGCCTCGAAGACCCTGCACAACCTAGACTGGTTCGAGGTCACCGGCATCCGGGGCCGCATCGAGGGCGACCGGCGCGCTCACTTCCAGGTCACGCTCAAGGTCGGATTCCGGCTCGACGAGCCGGCCCAGTGAGCCCGCGCGGCGCGCGCTGACCGGAGCCGCTACCGGGTCCAGCCGGGGGCGGGGAACGCCGACATCAGGTCACGCACCTCCCCTGCGATGCGGTCGAGGACCGTCTCGTCGGCCTTGGCGGCGGCGGTGATGGCCTCATCGATCCAGGCGGCGATCTGCTCCATGTGGCCGGCGCGCAGGCCCCGGGTGGTAACCGCAGGGGTGCCGAGCCTGAGGCCGGACGGGTCGAACGGCTTGCGCGGGTCGAACGGCACCGTGTTGTAGTTGGTCTCGATGCCCGCCCGGTCCAGCGCCTTGGCGGCCGGCTTGCCGCCGATGCCGCTGCTCGTCAGGTCCATCAGGATCAGGTGGTTGTCCGTGCCGCCGGACACCAGGTCGTAGCCGCGGGCGGCAAGCGCGCCGGCGAGCGCCTTGGCATTGGTCACCACCTGATGGGCGTAGTCGCGGAACTCGGGCCTGGCCGCCTCGTGCAGCGCCACCGCGATCGCGGCGGTGGTGTGGTTGTGCGGGCCGCCCTGCAGGCCGGGGAACACCGCACGGTCCAGCGCCGACGCATGCTCGGCGGTGGACATGATCATCGCACCGCGAGGGCCGCGCAGCGTCTTGTGCGTCGTGGTGGTGATCACGCCGGCGTGCCCGACCGGAGACGGGTGGGCGCCGCCGGCGATCAGCCCCGCGATGTGCGCGATGTCGGCGACCAGGATCGCGCCGGCCTCGGCGGCGATGGCCGCGAAGGCCGGGAAGTCGATGGTCCGCGGGATCGCCGTGCCGCCGCAGAAGATCAGCTTGGGGTGCTCTTTCAGCGCAAGGTCGCGCACCTCGTCCAGGTCGACCCGGCCGGTGTCGCGGCGGACCCCGTACTGGACCGCACGGAACCACTTGCCGGTCGCGGAAACCGACCAGCCGTGGGACAGGTGGCCGCCCATCGGCAGCGCCATGCCCATGATCGTGTCCCCGGGCGCGGCGAACGCCAGGTAGACCGCGAGGTTCGCGGGCGTGCCCGAATACGGCTGCACGTTGGCGTGGTCGACGCCGAACAGCGCCTTTGCCCGGTCTCTCGCGATCGTCTCCAGCGGGTCGATGAACTGCTGGCCCTCGTAGTAGCGGCGCCCCGGGTATCCCTCGGAGTACTTGTTGGTCAGCACGGTGCCGGAGGCCTCGAGCACGGCCACCGACACGTAGTTCTCCGAAGGGATCAGCCTGGCTTTCTCGTACTGCCGACGGGCCTCGCCGCCGATGAGCGCGGCGATCTCCGGGTCGCTGCTGTCGACGTGCGGGATGGGCGGATTGTGCATGGCGGACCTCCTCGCAGATGAGGCTACACACCCGGGCCGCCGGGGTCACCGCGGGCCAGGCACCATCTCTCGTTCGGTATCGTCCTTCCGGGCACCATGACAAGCGAGGAACCGGCCATGCCCGCACCGATCATCCTGGACTGCGATCCCGGGATCGACGACGCGCTCGCGATCGCGTTCGCCTCCGGGCACCCCGGCATCGACCTGCTCGGCATCACCACGGTGGCGGGCAACGTCGGCGTGGACAAGACCACGGCGAACGCGCTGGCGGTGTCGGAGTTCATCGGTGCCGCCGGGACGCCGGTGACCGCGGGCTGCGCCGTGCCGCTAGTGCGTCCGGCGCTGGACGCGCGCGAGGTCCACGGCGAGTCCGGGCTCGGCGGCGCGGTGCTGCCGCCGAGCAGGGGCGCCCCGGCGCCGGGCCATGCCGTCGACTACATCATCGGCACCGTGGCCGCCGCCCCCGGCGAGATCACGCTGGTCGCGACCGGCCCGCTGACCAACATCGCGCTGGCGGTGCGGCGTGAGCCGCGGCTGGCGGGCTGGGTGCGGAACTTCGTGATCATGGGCGGGTCGGCCGGCCGCGGCAACACCACGGCTGCCGCCGAGTTCAACATGTGGGCCGACCCGGAGGCGGCGGCGGTGGTGTTCGGCGCCGGATGGACTGTCACGATGCTGGGGCTCGACGTGACGCTGCGGACCTCGGCCAGCCCCGCGGTGCTGCAGCGGATGCGCGAGCTGGGCCCGCTTGGCACCACACTGCTGCTGCCCGCCCTGGGCAGCTACCGGGCCGGCCCCGCCGGGGGGGCCCGGGGGGCTCGCCCCCGCGGGGCCAGCACAGCGGGACCTGCGGTGCACGACGTCTGCGCGGTGTCCTGGGTCGCGCAGCCCGGGCTTTTCCGGCTGGTCCCGGCGCATGTGGCAGTGGAGACCACCGGGGTGCTGACCTCCGGGATGACGGTCACCGATTTCACCGTCGGCACCGGTGCCGGCAATGCCCTGGTCGCGATGGATATCGACGTCGAGGGGTTCTGGGAACTGGCGCTGCGCACCTACGCCGGGGTCGCCGCGCGGCTGGGGGGAGCACAGCAGGGCGGCTAAGTTCCCGGGCCGACAGCAAAATCGCGGAGCTCTCACAGGCTGCGTTCAGGATCAACCCGGCGATGTCCAAGGTCGCTACCGCACCCTGAGCGACATGAACAACACGCATGACTGGGCCGGCCGCGCTGCCGCGGCCGGGGAATCACCTGCTGCTGTCGCGCCGGGTCCTGCCAGACCGGGGGGCCGGTCGCGCCGCGGGCGGATGCTCCGCTGGGGGACCGGCATCACGCTGGCCGCGTTCCTGGCCGGCGGCGGGATCGCCTGGGCGGTATCCGGGAGCGGCGCCACCCCGGCGGCCGACGCGGCCCCGGCGGGCGGCGCCACCGCGGCGCCCGGCGCAGCGCAGGCGGCGGTGCTGAACTCGGCGCTCAACAGCGCCAGCAGCCCGGCGGTGTCGCAACCGCGGCTGAGGTGGGCGCTGGCCAGGCTGCGCGCCCTCGCCGGCGTCGACGGCGAATTCACCGTCCGCACCAAGACCGGTTTCCGCACCGTCGCATTCGAGCGCGGCACCATCGAGTCGGTGAGCGGCAACGACGTGGTGATCCGTGCCGCGGACGGCACGACCTGGACCTGGACGATCGTGAGCGACACCGTGGTCAGGCAGGACCACAGCAAGACCACGGCCAGCGCGCTGTCGGACGGCGAGACCGTGTTCGCTGCCGGCCCGGTGGCCGGCAGCGCCAGGGACGCCCGCCTGATCATCGTCAAGCCCGCCGCAGCCGGCTCGGGCAAGGCGGCGAGCGGATCGAGTTCCGGGCAGGCCTCGACCAGCTGATCATGCAGGCGGCGGCGCGCCCGCGGCGAGTTACGGCCGCGGGCGCGCCTGCCCGTGCCGGACCGCTGAGGCATGCGCATGCTGAGGCATGCGCATGCTGCACAATGAAACGAGAGACGCCATGGCCGACGGTGACCGCATCCCCAAGGTGCTCGTCGTGGACGACGAGCCGAACATCCGTGAGCTCGTCGAGGTCGCGCTGAAGTTCCACGGCTGCGCGGTCGCGGTCAGTTCCACCGGCAAGGACGCGCTGCGCCAGGCGGACGCCTACCAGCCGGACCTGATGGTGCTGGACGTCATGCTGCCCGACATGGACGGGTTCGAGGTCTGCCGCACGCTGCGCGCGGACGGCAACGACCTGCCGGTGATCTTCCTGACCGCGCGGGACACCACCTCCGACACCATCCGCGGGCTCACGCTGGGCGGCGACGACTACGTCACCAAGCCGTTCTCGGTCGAGGCGCTGGTGGCCAGGGTCCGGGCGGTGCTGCGCCGCACCGCGCGCGGGGCCGGGGACGACGGCCAGCCGGAAGACACGCTGCTGCGGGTCGGTGACCTCGAGCTTGACGAGGAGCACTGGGTGGTACGCCGGGCCGCCACCCTGGTGGAGCTTTCGCCGACCGAGTTCAGGCTGCTCGCGTACCTGATGCGCAATCAGGGACGGATGCTGACCCGGCAGCAGCTTCTGGAGAACGTATGGGGCTGGGAGTTCGCCGGCCAGTCCCAGGTCGTGGAGACCTATGTAAGTTACCTGCGGCGCAAGCTCGACCCGCTGGGCCCGCCGCTGATCCACACCCAGCGCGGCGTGGGCTACAGCCTGCGCCCGCCTCCAGATGCCGAACGCGCAGGCAGATGAGGCAGGCGCGGCCGGGAAACGGGCGGGTGCGCCTGTCGCTGCGCTCCCGGCTGCTGGCCGTCCTCATCGCCGTCACCGCTGTGTTCCTCGTCGTAATGGGCGTGGTCACCACGGTGGTGCTCGGGAGCAACGAGCGCCAGCAGTTCAATGACGACCTGGCCCTGGCCGCCCGGACCAAGCTGAGCGAGGTGCCGAGCCTGGTCGGCGGCTACGCGTCCGCCTACATCAACAAGCGCACGGGGTCGGTCGGCGTGCTGTCCGGGCCGTCGGCGGCCACCTCAGAGCTGCAGAGCCTGCTGCAGAACCTGGTGGCCGCCGGGCAGGCGGAAGCGTATCTCCGGCAGAACCCGCCTGGCACCCTGTTTGCCATCTCCCAGCCCGGCTCTCCCGCGCTGACCGCCGTCTGGCGGCCGGTCACGCCGGTGGAGGCGCTGCACAGCGGCGTGCTGCGGCCCGGCGCGAGCGTCCTGATGATCGCGCGCCCGGACAGCGCGGTGAGCAGCCAGGTGCGCGGCATCGTGCTCGCCGAGCTGATCACCGGCGCGGTGCTGCTCGCGCTGCTCGGGCTGGGCGGCCGCTGGCTGATCGGCCGCGGCCTGGCGCCGCTGGACCGGATGGCGAGCACCGCGGACATGATCACCAGCCAGGGGGACCTGACCGCCCGGATGCCCGATCCCGGCGACCCAGCGGAGGCCGGCCGGCTGGCCGCGGCCATCAACACCATGCTGGACCGGATCCAGCAGGCGTTCTGGGCCAGGTGGCAGTCCGAGCAGAAGGTGCGGCAGTTCGCCGCGGACGCCTCCCATGAGCTGCGCACGCCGCTGACCACCATCCGCGGCTACGCCGAGCTGTACCGGCAGGGCGCGCTGGGTCCCGACGGCCTGCCGGACGCCATGCGCCGTATCGAGCAGGAGGCGGACCGGATGTCCAGCCTGGTCGCCGAGCTGCTGGAGCTGGCCAGGCTGGACCGCAATTCCTCGCTGGACCTGACCGAGACCGACCTGGCCGAACTGGTCAGGGACGCGGTCGCCGACGCCAAGGCGGTCGAGCCGGACCGGGCGGTGAACGCCGAGGCCCCGTCCAGCCTGGTCGTGGTCGCCGACGAACCGCGGATCAGGCAGGTGCTCGCGAACCTGCTCGGCAACGTCCGCGAGCACACCCCGTCCGGCACCCAGGTCTCGGTCAGGCTCGCCTGGGCAGGGCAGGGGGCGCTGCTCGAGGTGGCCGACGCGGGCCCCGGCATGGAACCGGAGGCCGCAGCCCGGGCTTTCGACCGGTTCTACCGCGGCGGGCGCAACGGGCAGAACGGCCACGGCAGCGGGCTCGGCCTGTCCATCGTGCAGGCGATCGCCGCCGCGCACGGCGGCCACGCCTTGCTCCGGTCGGCGCCCGGGGTCGGCACCGTGGTGCAGGTCTGGATCCCGTCCCGGCCGCCGGCCGGGGATCCGGAACCGCCCGTCGACGGCGAGGTCCTGCAGGACTGAGCGGTCGCGCGGCGGCTTGCCCGACGCGCGCGCTCCGGCAGCACTGAGCGGCCGCGCGGCGGCTCGCCCGACGCGCGCGCTCCAGACAGTACTGAGCGGCGGCTCGTCCGGCGCGCGCGCTCCGGCAGCACCGAGTCAGGCGAGGGTCCCGAGGAACCGGTCAAGCTCGGCCCGGGACGGACAGACCGCCGGGCCGGGACGGGTGACGGTCAGCGCCGCCGCCGCGTTGGCGCGGACGGCGGCGGCGGCCGGGGACAGGCCCGCGGCAAGGCCGGCCAGGAAAACCCCGGAGTGGGCGTCTCCGGCCCCGGTCGTGTCGACCGCCGTCACGGCGGGCGCGGGGATGAGGCTGACAGACACCGTCGCGTTGCGGCGCTGCGCCAGCAGGCAGCCCGCGGGGCCGGCCCGGACCAGGACACCCGCCCTGCCGGTCCGCCCGGCGAGCCGGCGCGCCGCCTCGGCCGGACCCGCTTCCGGTGCCAGGCCGGTGAGCAGGGCGGCTTCGCGCTGGTTGCAGCTCCACCAGTCGCAGCGGCTCAGCACCGGGCCGAGGACGGCACCGGGGATGTCCGCGACCAGCGGCCCGGGATCCGCGAACAGCAGCACGCCGGCCGGCAGCGCGGCGGCCCAGTCGCCCAGGACCGGGCCCGAGCCCGGCGACACCAGGCCGTAGCCGGAGACGTAGACCGCGTCGCCGGCCCCGGCCGGCACGTGGTCCCACGCGCCGGGCCGGCGCAGCGCCTCCGCGCCGAGGCTGGTGGCGAAGGTCCGCTCGCCGCCGGGCTCGATGAGGACGACGTCGAAGCCGGTGTCCGCATCGGGGTCCGGCGGCCGGAGCGTGCCGATGCCCTCGGCGGCCAGGGCGGCGCGGACCACGTCGCCCCACGGGCCGGTGCCGTGACCGCCGGCGTACATGACGGGCAGGCCCTGCCGGGCGGCGGCGGCCATGATGTTGAATCCGCCGCCCGCCTGGACCGCTGACGAGGTAGCGAGCATGTCGCCGCCGCGTTCGGGCAGCGCGGGCACCCGCATCGCCACGTCGACGATCGCCTCGCCGGCGAAGACGAGCCGGTTCACGGTCAAGGCGGCGGCCACCGGGTGCGCAGCGCGTACAGGTCATCGGCCAGTTCGGCGAGGCCCAGGCCGTGGCCGTCGATGACGACGGTCGCCTCCGGCGGGAAAGCCGCCACGCCGTGGCAGGCGCCAGCCACCGCGCCTGCCATCGCCGCGATGGTGTCGCAGTCGCCGCCGAGCGAGGCCGCGAGCAGGCAGGCCTGCCACGGGTCGCCGGGCACCGCCGCCAGCACCGCAAACGCGGCGGGCACCGATTCCTGGGTGGCCACGCTGGTGCCGACCAGGGCGCCGATGACCCTGGCGGCGCCGGTCAGGTCCGGGCCGGGCAAGCCGGCGACCAGGCCGGTCGCCCACCCGATGCGGGCGGCGACGTCCGCGCCTGCCACCCAGTGCCCGCGGCGGGCCCCGATGCGCGCGGCGGCGACCGCCAGCGCCGTCGCATCGGCGATCCCGGCGCCGGAGATGCCCGCGCTGACCGCGGCGGCGATCGCGGCCGCGCCGGCCAGCGCGATGCCGGTGTTGTGGGTGACCAGGCTGGCCGCCTGTACCTGGTCGGCGAGGGCCGAAAGGTCCGGCGGCACCGCGATGCCGACCGGGGCGATGCGCATCGCCGCGCCGTTGGTGGCGCCGGAGGCGCCGGCCCGCTCCGGCGGTGTGCCCGCCACCAGGGCGCCGAGCGCGCGCCGGGTGGACGGCCCGAGCATGTCAGGCAGGCCGCGGGCGGCTACGCTGCGCTCCCAGGACAGCAGCGCGGCCGCCAGGTCGCCGGGGTCTACCGTCCCTCGGCCGTTGACCAGCAGCCTGCCGAGCAGGACGGCCTGCTCGGTGTCGTCGGTGACCGACCCGGCGGGCAGGCCGGGCGTGATCGGGTGATCCAGCGGCGCGGGCACGAAGCCGGTCAGCAGGCCGCCCCAGCGGGCGGCGATCTGCTCCGGGGACAGCATCTGG
>JAFAPY010000401.1 GCA_019246795.1 Streptosporangiaceae bacterium
GGGCGCTGGCGATGAAATTCCGCAAGGACTACGCGGCCGCGAACGTGCCGATGCTGCCGGTGGTGGCGTCGCCTGCCGCGGTCGCGCGGAAGATCCTGTGGTATTCCTACGCGATGGTGGCGGCCACGCTGGCCCTGGTCCCCTACGCCGGCTGGATCTACGGCGTACTCGCCGCCGCGCTCGGCGCCTGGTTCCTGGCCGAGGCGCACGCCCTGGACGCCAGGACAGCGGCGCCGGCGGGGGCCCCGCCGGAAGAGCCGGCAGGACCGGCCGCCCGGCGCGGCGTCGCCCCGATGCGGCTGTTCCACCTGTCCATCGCCTACCTGACGCTGCTGTTCGCCGCGGTTGCGCTCACCGCGCTGCTGCCCTGGGGCCGCTGGTAAGGCAATCCCGCCGTGGCCGCCGCTGTCCTTCCCGAAGCAACGCGTATTGGCGCCATATCTATGTGATGATCGGGACCGTCGTCGCTCGGAGGCGCACTGAGGATTGGCCGAACACCGTCACCCGGTGGCGGCCTCCAGGAGCGGAGCGCTCCTGGGTAGCCTGCAACACCATAGGTGGGAGAATCAGCGTGCTCATAGCCAGACAGCACCTTTCCATAAGGTTGCGTGGATGCCGCCCTGCGCGCCATCGCGCGATCAGCGTCGTGCTCGCTGTGGGGGTAGCCGGGCTTGCCCTAGCAGCATGCTCGTCCTCCTCGCATGCGGCGGCGCCCCATAAGACGGCCACGACCGCCCCGAGGCCGACGCATCCCCGGCCGAGCACGACGACCACCTCGGCCCCGGCCATTACCACCGAGCAACCGGGGTGGACCGTGGTCAGCCGGCTTCCCTCGGGGATCGCGGTTGACTCTCATAGCTCACGGCAGCCCGACGGAGTGTTGGTCACCGTGCTGCGGTTCCACGCGGGCCTGGTGCACTACGCGCTGCACGTGGGCTGGCGCGATCCGCCGACCGGTGATGCCGCCCTGCCCGCCGACGCACAGCCGGCCATCGGGGCCGGCGAACACGCGCAGCTGCTCGCGGCGTTCAACGGCGGCTTCTTGATGGGCGCTGGATGCCTCCCCTGCGGCGTGGGAGGCATGGAAGTGGCCGGCCATGTGCTCGTGCCCCTCGTGAGCGGCATGACCAGCCTCGCCCTCGACCCGAACGGCGGCGCTTCGATGGGTGTGTGGGGTAGGGGCTTCCCGCAGGCCGGGGCGGCCGTCTACAGCGTGCGCCAGTGTCTGCCCCCGCTGGTGTGGGGAGGCCGGGCGAGCCCGGACGTAGGCGACATCAGCGCCTGGGGAGCGACGCTCGGCGGAGGCGATCTCACGGCCCGGAGCGCAGTGGGCATCGATGCCCGCGGAAACATCCTCTACGCGGGCAGCATGAGCGCTCTCCCGTCGGACCTGGCCAACGCGCTCGTCTCGGCCGGCGCAGTGACCGCGATGGAGCTCGACATCAACCCCGAATGGGTTCAGGCTGACGCGGCACCGTCGCCAGGTGGCCAGCTCAGCGCGGCAGTCCCGGACCAGAATCGTCCAGCAGACCAGTACCTCAGCGGCTGGACACGGGACTATGTGACCGTGCTCGCTGGCCCCTGACCGCAGGTGCCTGCAACCCGCCGCTGCCGGGTCCAGGCGCTGGGCGACTTCGCCCGGCCCGGTGCTCGGCCCGCACACAGCTGCGGCATTATTGCCGTAATAAATTTAAGCTTCCGGATCGGAATCAGGTGAGGAGTGCATTTCCACGTCTTATGAGTCGCTCGCATGTAGTATGCCGACCAGCCCCTGAGGCAGTGTCAGGACTCAGGTGAGCGAGCGCGGTCGATGGAACGAACGCTGACCCGGCGTTCAAGTCCTCTGCCGTCAGATCCGATCCGGTAAGCAGCTGACTGTCGCCAAGGAGTTGTGCCGGGACCTCCCGATCGTTGCCCATGAACTTGCGTCGAGCGGTGTTCACCAGCCATGCAGCGGGGTCGGCCGATGGCGGAGAGCGCGGCAGAAAGGCAGGAGATGAAGTACACCGTGAATGACCGGCAGCAATCGCTTCGTCGGCACGTTCGCGCCAGAAGCGAGCCCGCAGTGACTGACCGTGACGGCGGTCGCGGGTTCGATTACGATGCGATCCCCGACGGGTACTACGACGCCGTCTACCAGCGCCGTCGGGGCATCCAGAGCAAGTGGCACCACCTGAAGTTCAGGCGCGTCGTCGAGGAGATGGAAGGCCGCCACCGGCACCTCGACGTGGGCTGCGGGCCGGGGACGCTGATCGGGTTGCTCGACGACCACTTCATCTCGACGGGCATCGACATCTCGACGACCCAGATCGGCTACGCGCGCCGCGTGTACCAAAGCGAGTCGAAGCGCTTTTACGCGGTCTCGGCACGCGCGCTGCCGGACGACTGCCGCGGCTACGACGTGGCGACCGTCGTCGAGGTGATCGAGCACCTCGCGCCCGCCGAACTAGACGAAATGCTCCGCGACACGATCGAGCGGCTGGACCCGGGCGGGAAGCTCGTCATGACGACTCCCAACTTCCGCAGCGCGTGGCCGCTCGTGGAGATGCTGGTCGACCGCTTCGGCCAGCCGGATTACGCCCACCAGCACATCAACAAGTTCACGCCGCGCCGGCTGCGGCAGCTGCTCCAGGCCCTCGGGCTGAAGGATGTGCGCGTCCATCCGTATCTCGCGCTGGCCCCGTTCGCGGCACCGCTCGGCTGGCGGCTGGCAGACAAGCTGGCCCGTCTCGAGCGCGGCCCGGTCGAGCGGGTGGCGGGGCTCCTGCTCCTCGGCACCGGCACCAAGCCCCGGGGATGAGCAGGCGGCGGGATCCCGACTTGACCGCAGGCGGCGGGATCCCTACTTGAAGGGCACGGTGACCGGACCGGGCACGGGCTGGTAGACGGCGAAGAAGTCGCGGTCGTCGGGGACGAGGTAGCGGGTGGGCGACTGCATCGGGTTGGGCCCGATCGTCGTCGGGACAAGACCGTTGGCGCCGTGGGTGTAGGTGATCAAGGTGTGCCATTCCGGGTTGATGTCGAACTCCATCGCCCGCACCGCACCGGCGTGCTGGAGGATCTTCGCCAGGGTGATCACCGTCTGGCCGTCCGCGGCGACATAGATCAGGTTGCCGCGACGGTCGATGCCGACACCGGTGCGCCAGACGCGGGTGACGCCGCCGAGGGTGTATCCCCACTGCGGGCTGTTGGGGTTGTCGTCCAGCTGCGGGTTGAGCTGCCCGTTCCAGACGATGGGGGCCAGGCTCTGGCGGGCCCACGCGACGTCAGACCCTACGGTCGGGCCGCCGCTCCATTTCACGATCGCGATGCGGCCGTCGCGGTAGCAGATGAGCGTGGCATTGCCCTTTTGCAGCGGCTCGTTCATGAGGCCGTTGTCGGCCGAGCCATTATTCCCGTCGGTGTAGGTGAAGCCGCCGTTGAAGGTGGCAAGCAGCCGCCAGCGCTGATCGTAGGGGACCATCATCGGCCCGCGCACGGCGGCGTTGGGCGGCTCGTAACGGCCCGGATAGTACCCGATATCGGTACGCGTATGGTCGAACCAGGCGACGTAGGCGACGAGCTCCGGATAGTCCAGCTCGGGGCGGAAGGTCGTCACCAGCACCGGTGGGCCGCCGTCAACCGGCGGGCCGGTAGGCTTCCACACCCCTTCGCCGGGTAGCGGGTGCGGGAAGACCGGCTTGATCGGCGGCGGCCACGCAGCGGCGTGCGCATGCGCCTTCCCGGCCCGCGGCTTGTTCAGCCCGACCCGCGGCAGGCTCTTGAGCTGCGGGCCGTTCTTCTTCGGCGCGTTCATCGTATAGTAGACGTGCTCGACCTCGTCGACCAGCCAGTTGCCGAACGGGACGTCCTGCCGGACCCACTCCACGCTGCGCACGCTCCACACCAGGCTCGTCGGCTGCAGCATCCAGACCGTATACGAGACGATCGCCCACGACAGCAGCAGCACAAAGGGCGCCGCGATCAAGAGGCGCCGGCGCCGCCGCCTGCGCCTGGCCGCAGGGCCGCCCGGCCGCTCTCTCCGCGGCGCTCCTCGGTGGGAGGGCGCCGAAACCGGCGGTGAGTCAGCCGCGTCCGGTGGAGCATCCACCCCAGAGCTGGAGGCAGATCGCCGCGGGCTCTTCATCGCATCACGCCTTTTCCTCGGTCGAGCAGACACGGAGAAAGAAGATCATACCTAGTAGGTCGCCGAGCGCCATTTCCCTTCCCGGCGCGTCCCCGCATCAGCCGGCTGATGTCGGCCCAGCCTACCGGCAAGCCGCTAGGTCCGCGCCGTGATCAGTATGCCTGGTAGGCGCTGGACGATCCGGGGTCTTCACGGTGCCGTCATCTGGGTTACGGCATGATGAGTCGGTGCCAGCACCCTCGGGCTCAACCAGACGGCGGCAGGCGGGTGCCGGGCGGCACCGCGCCTCGGCGCGCGTGCGCCGCAGGCGCGCCGTCGCGGCCATCCTGGCCGTGGTGGTCGTCGCCGTTGTCGCCTGGCTGGCGATCCTGCCGCACGGCGGCACCAGCAGGCACCGGACCGCGCTGCCGCCGGCCCGGGCCGCGGCCGCGCCGCCCGTCCTGGACGCCGCCGAGTCCGGCGTGCTGTCCTGGCATCTGGCGGCACCGCTCAGCCGTGAGGTGGCGGTGCCGGGACCGCCGGGCCAGCTCTTCGTGCTCGGCGGGCTGACGTCGGCCGGCACGTCGGCCAGCGGCGTGTACGCGGTCCGCACCGCCACCGGAGAAACCCGGCAGATCGGCGCGCTCAGCGCCCCGCTGCACGATGCCGCCGGGGTGACCTCCGGCGGGCGGGCGCTGGTCTTCGGGGGCGGGTCGCCGGTCACCGTGGGCACGGTCCAGGCGTTCTCCGGTACTGGCATCGCCAGCGTGACGGGATCGCTGCCCGCGCCGCGCTCCGACGCCGCAGCGGTCACCATCGGCGGCACCGCCTACCTCGTGGGCGGCTACGACGGCAGCAGGCCCGACGCCGCGGTGCTGGCCACCACGGATGGCAGGACCTTCGCCACGGTGACAGTGCTGCCGGTTCCGGTGCGCTACCCGGCCGTCGCCGCCCTGGACGGCGTGATCTACGCGTTCGGTGGCCAGGCGATCACCGGGCCGCACGCCGGCGCGCCGGTCAGCGTCATTCAGGCCGTCGATCCGGCCCGCCACACGGCGTCCGTCATCGGCGCCCTTCCCGAGCCGCTGGCCGGCGCAGCGGGGGCCACCGTGGGCGGTGAGGTGTTCGTGGCCGGCGGCGACAGCCCCGCAGCCGGGCGTCCGGCCCCCGGCCTGGGCACCACCCAGCTATCCGGGCAGTCCGGGGCGGCCGGTTCCACCGCGTCGACGATCTGGGCGTTCGACCCGGTTTCTAGACGGCTGCTGCCGGCGGGCCGGCTTCAGGTGCCGGTCTCTCACGCCGCGGTCGCGGTGACCGGCTCTACCGCCTGGATCGTGGGGGGTGAATCCGGCGGCGCGCCGGTCTCGGCGGTCCAGATGCTGCGCCCTGACCGCGCCTTCGGCACCGCGGGCGCGGCCGGGGCGGGCTCGCCGTACTTCGGGGCCAGGCTGCTCATCGCCGACCGCGGCAACAACCGGCTGCTGCTGATGGACGCGGCGATGCACGTGGTGTGGAGCTACCCGTCGCCGGGCCTGCCGACCGATCCGCTGCGGTTCTACTTCCCCGATGACGCGTTCTTCATCGACCACGGCACGGCGATCATCTCCAACCAGGAGCAGAACGAGACCATCATCAAGCTCGCGTACCCGTCGGGCAAGATCATCTGGTCGTTCGGCCATCCGGGGCGCGCGGGGACCGCGCCGGGGTACCTGAACGAGCCCGATGACGCCTACCTGCTGAAGAACGAGCAGGTCACCGTCGCTGACGCCCAGAACTGCCGGGTGCTGGTCATCAACGCCAACGGGACGGTCGCGCACCAGATCGGCACGGACGGGGTCTGCGTGCACCACCCGCCGACCTCGGTGGGCTCGCCGAACGGGGACACGCCGCTGGCCGACGGCAACCTGCTGGTGTCGGAGATCAACGGGTCGTGGGTCAGCGAGTACACCCCGGCGGGAAAGCTGGTGTGGACGGTCCAGCTCCCGATCAGCTATCCGTCCGATCCGCAGCAGCTGGGCCCGGACTCCTACCTGATCGCCGACTACGCCTCGCCAGGGCAGATCGTCGAGTTCAACCGCGAGGGCACGATCCTGTACCGCTACCGGGCCACGTCCGGGCCGGGAATGCTCAACCACCCCTCGCTGGCCGAACTGCTGCCGAGCGGCGTGTTCATGGCCAATGACGACTACAACGACCGCATGGTCGCGATCGACCCGGCCACCGGCGCGCTGGTGTGGCAGTACGGCATCACCGGCAAGCCGGGCACCGCGCCGGGGGAGCTCAACACCCCCGACGGCTTCGACCTGCTGCTGCCGGACGGCTCGACGCCGACGCACCCGGTAACCGGGTTAGTGCGCGCTAGCGTGCTCTATGGGCCGGCGCCCGGACCGAGGCTGGTTTGGCTCATCTGACGTGCAGCCGGTCCAAGGCGGCTTGCAGCGACTGGGCGTAGGCCTCGCTGGTGAAGGTGGCGCCGCTGACCGCGTCGATGCCGGCGCCCTGGGCCGACAGCACCTCGGAGCGCAGTACGGGAATGGCCTGCTCGCTGATCTGCTGGGATGTCGGTTCCGCGGTCTGCAGGGACGGCACGGAGACGTCGGTGATGCGCGTGCCCGTGACGGTGACCTTCACGTCCAGCAGGCCGTAGCCGAACTGCACGTCCGGGCCCAGCGCGCTGCGGACCGGGCCGCCGCCGTGGCCGTTGGCACCTGGCGTCGCCCGCGCCGACGCCGGCAGCGAGGCTGACGCGGCGCCCGAGTCGCCGCCTGGACCCTGGGCGCTGGATGCACGCAGCGCGCTTTGCTGCGCCGGGCGGGTGTGGAAGCTGAGGACGCCGATGAGCCCGGCGACGGTCCCCGCGAGGATCAGCCACGGTGCTCCCTTCATGCGTTGTTCTCCTGCCCGTGGTTGCCGGTCACAAGGCGAACGCCTCGTGGTGGATGGCCTCGTCCGGCACGCCGAGGAACCGTGCCGTCTCGGTCATGTACGCCACGAACCCCTCCGGCCCGCACACGTACACGTCGCGGTCACCGATATCGGGAACGAGGCGGAGCAGCGAGCGCTCGTCCAGGGCGGCGCTCTGCCTGGACCCGACAAGCTCGTGCAGCCTGCCGTCGCGGCGCTTGACCAGGTCGGCGATCTCCGCACCGAGCACGAGATCCTCCGGTCTGGCGGCGCGCAGCACGACGACCGGCCGGGCACTGCGCGGCAGGTCCTCCAGCAGGGCCCGGACCGCGGTCACCCCGATCCCGGCTGCGATCAGCAGCGCCCGCGGCCGCCGCCGGGCATGCCGGGTGAACGTGCCGTACGGCCCCTCCGCCACGACCGGTGTCCCCGGTTTGAGCCCGGCCAGCGCGGCCGAGTGGTCGCCGACGCCTTTGACGGTCAGCCGCAAGTACGGTGGCCGCGGCAGCGCGGACAGCGAATACGGATGCGCCTGCCACCACATCTGCGGAGTCAGGAAGCGCCAGAACAAGAACTGCCCGCCGGACGCCGCCAGCCGGTCCAGGTGCCGGCCCCGCATGATAACCGACACCACCCCGGGCCCTTCCTGCCGTACCTCGGCCACGCGCAGCTGGTGACGGAAGCTGCGCAGCAGCGGCAGCCCGATCCGGTACGCCACCACCAGCCCGGCCGTGGCCGCCCAGGCCACCGACCACGCCGCCCGGGTCAGCGGATGGCCGACGAACGACGGCCCGAGCACGATGACGTGAGCAAACGACAGCGCCAGCGCCAGGTAGAGGTACAGGTGCACGGTCCACCACACCTCCCGCCGTACCCGCACCCGGACGGCCCGGACCGACACCGCCCCGGCCAGGCACATCAGGGCCAGGCCGGCCGTCGCGGCGACAACATCCGGGTACGAGAAGATGAGCGTGTCCAGCTCATGCCACGGCCCGGCGCTGGCCGCCTGCGCGTAACCGGCCGTGATGAACACGGCATGGGCTACCAGCAGGCTGATCGGCCACGGCGCCAGCCGACGGTGCCAGCGCAGCAGCCCGTCCTGCCCCAGCACCCGCTCCACAAAAGGGATGCGGCTCACCAGCAGGATCATCAGCAGGGCCAGGTAGGTTCCCACCATGCCGGTAAGGCTGCCGGCGAACGTCGCCAGTCCGCCTGGCGCCGTCAGCTGGGCGAGGCTTTCCGCCGTGATCGTCAGCCCCGTCGTCGCGCCCAGCCCGGCACCGGCCGCCACAAGGCTCACCCGGACGAGCGCCGGGCGGGGCGCCGGGGAACCGCGCCGCGGTGGCCGCCTCCGGTACTGGGCGGCGGCCGCCGGCTGAGCGGCAGCGACCTGCCGTGTGGACACGCGAATAAGGATGCAGGCCGACCGTGACAGCATCATGAAGGCATTGGTCGCGGCCGTCTGGACTCGGTTGGTGCTTCTTTCGTAGGAAAACACTTCATGCACGCTTCATAAGCGCAGCGTAGTGTTCCCGCACCAGTAAAGAGACGCCAGGCCAGGAGTCAATGTGACAGCGAGCCGGAAGTGGGATAAGCGAGTCGGGCAGTGGCATGAGCACGTGACTTCGGCGGCGGCATTCGGGAAAGTGCTTGACCGCATTCTCATTCTGTCGCAGCCGCAGCCGTCCGACGTCTGCGTGGATCTCGGCGCCGGCACCGGGTTCGTCACAATGGCCGTGGCTCCGCTGGTGGCCTCGGTGCTCGCCGTCGACATCTCGCCTGCGATGACCAAGGCGCTGACCGAGCGGGCCGCCGCTGCGGGGCTGGCGAACGTGTCGGCCGAGGTGACGGACCTGAAGGACTTCGAGCTTCCCCGGGCTTGGGCCGATCTCATCGTCAGCAGCTACGCGCTGCACCACCTGGCCGACGCCGACAAGCGCGCGCTGGTCACGGTGGCAGCACAGTGGCTGCGTCCCGGCGGCCGCCTGGTCATCGCCGACATGATGTTCGGCCGCGGCGGAAGCCGCCGCGACCGTGCCATCCTGCGCCAGAAGGTGACCGCGCTCGCCGCCAAGGGAATCGGCGGATGGTGGCGTATCGCGAAGAACCTGACCCGCTATAGCTTCGGCGTCGGGCGGGAGCACCCGGCGACGCCGCAGTTCTGGCAGCAGGCGCTGCGCGATGCGGGACTGGCCGAGGTGTGCTTCCAGCCGGTCGTCGCCGAGGCCGGCATCGTCCGCGGCATCAGCCCCCCAGCAGCCCAGGCGGCCGGTGACCCTGACAGAACTGGCACGGTAAGGATGAAATAGCCGGGCAGGTCCGTCTTGTCACTGGTCTGTGCTATGGCCTGAGCTGCCCAGACCCCGATCCTGGCCAAGCCGGACCGATCGATCACCAGGCTGGCGAAGCCGGGGCGCAGCGGGCTGATCATGTGGCCCTCCTGCATATAGCCGCCGGCTGCCTGCGGACAGCTTAAAGCCGCCGTGGAACGCGGCCAGAAGCTGCGTGCATTCGGCCCCGGTTACGGTCGGCCCTGCGTGCACCAGCCCCGAAGCGCCCGGGCCGGGATCAGCGCTGCCGTTGTGCCTCCGGCGGTCCCTGCGGTTCGCTCACCGGCGGCGTC
>JAFAPY010000415.1 GCA_019246795.1 Streptosporangiaceae bacterium
GCTGAGCTCGGCCAGCAGCGCCAGGGCGCCAGGGGCGTCGCCGCGCGCCACCCGGACCGCGGCGACAGGAGGAAGAGCGGTAGCGAGCATCTCCGGGCGGGCGCACTCGCGGGCGCGCTCCGCTGCCCATTGACCGAGTGCGGCGGCCGTCGCGTGCTCACCCCGCACGTGCAAAGCGCAGAGCTGGGCCGAGCGGATCTCAATCAGGTTGGGTACGTCCCTGGCCTCCTCCCGCTGCGCGGCCAGGTCCTCGGCCAGGGCCATTGCCTCCTGCAGGGACCCGAGATCGGTCAGGGCTCCCACAGTGATCACCTCGAGGTTAAGCGCGATCTCCTCGATCCCCCGGCGCCTGGCGAACCGTGACCCTTCGCGGGCCAGCTCCAGACGCTGCCGTGGGCCTTCGACCAGCCACGTGTTCTCCGCGAGATTATTGTAGATAAGGGCCACTTCATAGCTGCGGCCTTGGGCGGTGGCCGCCTCATGCGCTTTGTGCATGTCCTCCAGCCCGCCGGCATCGCCGAGACTGATCCGGGCAACGCCCCGGAATCCCAGCGCCTGCGCCGGCTCGGGCAGCCCGAGCTGGGCAGCCAGGGCCAGGGCCCGGTCGGCGTGCGCGATGGCTCGGTGATGGTCTCCCCACACCATTCGGGTGCCAGCCTCCTCGGCTAGCGCCCGGACAAGTTCGGGCGAGGGGCCGAGCGGCTCGACCAGGGCAAGGGCGTCGGTGGAAAGAGTGCGGTTCCGCGGGTCGCCCAGCCACTGGAGCACGAGCCCGTAGCCGGTCATCGCGCGGGCCAGCGAGACGACGTCGCCGCGGGCGCGGAACAGCTCGATGGCCTGCTCATAGGCGCGCACGGCCTCGGGGTGGCGTCCGCGCTGACGCAGCGCGTCGCCGTGGCGGGCCAGCAGCTCCGCGCGCTGGGGGTCATCGCCGCCGGCCAGGGTCAGCGCGCTGGCGTAGTGCCGTTCGGCCGCTTCCACGTTGATGCCGACGGCGCGGTCCCCGGCCAGCATCAGGTAACGCACCGCGCAGGCGGCCAGCTCACCGGCCAAGGGGTCTTTGGCCGCGCGGGCCAGGCCCAACGCGGTGGTGTAGTGGGAGGCCAGGATCTCGGCATGGTCGGCGGCCCGGTCCCCGGCCATCGCCTCGATCCAGGCCGCGGCCCGCTGGTGGCGGCGGGCCCGGTCGGCCCGCGGGATCTGCCCGTAGCAGACCTCGCGGATCAGCGCGTGGGTGAAGGCGTATTCGGCCTGCCCCGCCATCGACGAGCGCCGGGCCGGGCGGACCAGCTCGGTGCGGGCCAGCTCCGCCAGCACCGCCCGCACCTGATCTTCGTCACGGTCACCCATCGCCGCCACCGCGCCGGCCCAGAACACCTTGCCGACCACCGCGGCGTCGTGCAGCAGCCGCTTACGGTCCGCGGCCAGCGTGTCCAGCCGGGCGGCGATCAGCCCGTGCACCCCCGGCGGCACCGGGATCTCGGCCCCCGGCACCAGCCGCCACCCGGCACCGGCCCCGGTGAGGATCTGCTGGTCTTGCAGCAGCCGCACGAACTGCTCGGCATACAGCGGGTTGCCGCCCGCGCGGTCCACGATCACCTGCTGCACCTCGGCCGGCAGCACCGGGGTGCCCAGCAGGTTGCCGACCAGCCGCGCGGTCTCGGCCTGGGTCAGCGGCCGCAGGCTCACCTTGACCAGGTTGCGCGCCGCGGCCGCCCACCCCGGCACCCGCTCAAACAGCTCCGGCCGGGCCGTGGCCACCACCAGCAGCGGCACCTCCCCGGCCCCGCCGGCCAGCTCCTCGATGAACTCCAGCAGCGCCGCATCGGCCCAATGCAGATCCTCAAACACCACCACCGACGGGCGCTCCTCCGCCAGCAGCTCGATAAACGCACGCCAGGCGGCGAAGTTCTCCTCCCGGGCCGCCTCCGGCGCGGCCAGCCCGGCCAGCGGCCGCAGCCGCGCCCGCAGCCACGGCGCCTCCGGCGCGTCGGCGGGGATCAGAGCGTCGATCTTGGCGGCGGCGGCCTGCGGCGGGTCGGATTCGAGGATCCCAGCCTCGGCCTTGACGATCTCCCCCAGCGCCCAGAACGTGACCCCCGCCCCGTAGGGCAGGCACCGGCCCTGCCGCCACCGCACCAGCTCCGGCCGGGCCTCCACGAACGACAGCAGCTCAGCCACCAGCCGCGACTTGCCCACCCCCGGCTCCCCGGCCACCACCACCAGCTGCACCGCCGACTCCTGCACCGCCTTGGCGAACGCCCCCGTCACCATCCCCAGATCCACCTGCCGGCCCACCATCGGCGTGCCCAGCGCCCGGGTCACGTCGGTGCCCAGCCGCGACCGTGGCTCCACCGCCCGGAACACCGGCACCGGCTCCGCCTTGCCCTTCAGCACCACCGGATCCAGCCGCCGGTACCCGAACACATCACGGGTCGCCGCATACGCCGCCGGGCCCACCAGCACCCCGCCCGTCGGCGCCACCGCCTGCAACCGCGACGCGGTGTTCACCGCATCACCGACCACCCGTCCCTCGCCCAGCTCCGGGCGAGCAGCCAGCGCCACCACCGCCTCCCCCGACTCCACCCCGATCCGCACCGCCAGCCCCAGCCCCGGATCGGCCTCGTTGAGGTCCGCGATCGCTTCCAAAATCCGCAGCCCCGCCCGCACCGCCCGCTCCGGATCATCCTCATGCGCCACCGGCGCGCCGAACACCGCCACCACCGCATCGCCGATGAACTTCTCCACCGTCCCCCCGAACGACTCAATCTCCGCGCGCAGCCGCGCGTAATACGGGCGGACCCGGGCCCGCACATCCTCCGGATCAGCCCCGTCCGACGCCGCGGTAAACCCCACCAGATCACAAAACAACGCCGTGACCGTTTTGCGCTCCTCGGTGCTCTCCGGAGCGCGCGCGGCGGGCAAGCCGCCGCGCGGTCGCTCGGCCGGCGCCCCGGCCCCCCGCTCCACCGGCGCCCCGCACGCCACGCAGAACCGGGCGATCTCCGGGTTCACCTGCCCGCACACAGCACACGCCGCCACCCCAGCAGCCTAGAACGCCCCCACAGCCAAAAACAGTGACCCCTGGGCCTGGGCAGCCTCAACCACCCGGCGTTCAGCGCAGTGCGGACTCGATGGCGCGGGCGAGCCAGACGAGCTGTTCCTCGCCGCCCGGCGGGCCGATGAGCTGCAGGGACGCGGGCAGGCCTGCCGGGCCGCCGGGCACCGGCATGGCCAGTGCGGGCAGGCCGGCCAGGTTGGCCGCGATGGTGAGCCGGATGAGCGGCATGCCGCGCTGTCCCAGCAGCGGCGGCGGGCCGACCAGCGTGGGCAGGGCCAGGAACCGGTGACGGTCCAGCATGACGGCGAACCAGCGGCGCACCGACTGCCTGGTGCGGTTCGCCGCGGTCACCTGGGCGGCGGTGAGCGCCGCCGCGGCGGTCATGTTCCGCTGGTTGTGCGGGCTGAGCTGGTCCAGCCGTGGCACCAGGCGGGCGTTGACCTGGTAGGCCTCGGCGCTGATGAGCGTGTTTCCCGCGTCGGCGGCGGCGGCGAAGTCCAGGCCGCCGGCCTGGCCGATCCGGACGCCGGCGGCGGCAAGCGCGGCGTCGACGGCCGCGTCGACGGCGGGGTCCACCGGGGGCCGCAGCCGGCCGACCGCCAGGTCGGCGGGCCGCGCCGCGAAACCCGGCTCGATCAGGCGCATGCCGAGCTCCACCGCGGCCACGTCGCGGCCGAGCGCGCCCACGGTGTCCATCGACGGCGCCAGCGGATACACGCCGCCGGCCGGCACCCTGCCCCTGGTGGTCTTCAGCCCCGCGATCCCGCAGCAGGCCGCCGGGATCCGCACCGACCCTCCGGCGTCGGTGCCCAGCGCCACATCCGCCGCCCCGGTGGCCACGGCCACCGCACAGCCGCTGGAGGAGCCGCCAGGCAGCCGCCGCGGATCCAGCGGGTTGACCGGGGTACCGGACCAGGAATTGGTCCCGGTCGCCGACCAGCACAGCTCCGACAGGTTCGCCTTGCCCGCGATCACCGCACCGCAGGCACGGGCCGCGGCCACCACGGCAGCATCCCGCGCCACCGCGACCGCCTGCTCGGCGATCACCCGGCAGCCCACCGTGGTCGGCACACCCGCCACGTCGATGCAGTCCTTGACCGCCAGCCGCACGCCGCCGCCGGGCAGGTCCAGCCGCACTATCCAGGTAGGGTCCACGCGCTGATCATCCCTCAGACGTCACGGGTATTCCGCCCGGACGTCATGACCGCTCTGCCGCAATGATGCCCGGGGATGGGACCGGCGGCAGGTGTTGTCCGCGGCCGGGCCCAGGGCGCGGGTCGCTGCCGAGGCTTGCCTCGGTGACCTGGTGAAGGCCACTGCTCCGGCGATGGCGATCGAGGCGGCGGTGGCCCAGGCGACGACTGGGGCACCGGTACCGGGTCCGGGCAGGCCGGTGGTGGCGGCCGCGATGAGGAGGATGACCGCGATGCCGATGGCGGTGCCGAGCTGGGCGGCGGTGTTGAGGATTCCTGATGCGGTGCCGCGCAGCCCGGCCGAGACGCCGGTGCCCAGGGCGGTGGCGGCCACCGAGGACAGGCCCAGGCCAGCGCCCGCAGCGGCCACGCAGGCCGGCACGGCCCAGCCGCGCGCGGCGGAGGCCGCGAGCGCGGCGTCGGCCGTGGCGATCACGGCCAGCCCGGCTGCTATCGCCGGCCGGGGCCCGATGCGGCGCAGGGCGGGCGTGGCGACGGCTGAGCCTGCGACCACGGCGAGGCTGAACGGCACCAGCGTGACGGCGGCGGCCAGCGGGCTGTCGTGCCGGGTGTCTTGCAGGTACAAGGTGGCCAGGGTCATGACGGAGCTGGTCGCCGCGGTGTTCAGGAATGCGCCGATGGTTCCCTGGCGCAGGGACGGCGCCCGCAGCGCGGCCGGGGGCAGCAACGGTGCGGCGGCCCGGCGGTCGGCGATGAGGAACGCGGCCGTCAGCGGCGCGGCCAGCCCGGCGACGGCCAGGCCGACCGGCCGGCGGTCCGGCTGGGCGATCAGGGTGGTGCCGGCCACGATGGCCATGACGGCGAGGGTGAACGCCGCGGATGCGGCGGCGTTCAGCGTCCCGGCCGGGCGCGGGCCGTGGTCGCGCGGGACGGCGCGCACGATGGCGGCGGCGATCGCGGCGGCCAGCGGCAGGTAGGCCCAGAAGATCCAGCGCCAGCTGGCCAGGCCGGTGACGATCCCGCCGACGATGAAGCCGCCGGCGCCGGCGGATGCGCCGGCGGCGCTCCACGCGGCGATCGCGCGCCGCCGCGGCGCCCCGTCGGGGGTGATCGTGGTGAGCAGCCGCAGCGCGGAGGGCACTGACGCGGCCGCCGCCGCGCCTTGCAGGCAGCGGGCCGCTGTCAGCAGCAGGACCGAGCCGGCCACGGCACCCAGCAGGGAGCCGAGGGCGAAGACGGCCAAGCTCGCGGTGATGGTGCGCCGGTGGCCGAACCGGTCGCCCAGCCGGGCTCCCAGCATCAGCAGCCCGCCGAAGCACATGGCGTACCCGCCGGCCACCAGGCTGCCCCAGGCGGCCGGTGCCTTCAGGTCGGCCAGCATCGCGGGCAGGGCGGTGACCACGACGGTCACGCCCAGCACGTCGGCGAACTGCACCGAGCACAGCGCCGCGACCGCTGCAGTGCCGCCGCGTGCATGGTCTCTAGCTGCCATGCCTGAACTCTTCCACGGTTTTCAAGCTATAAACCGTTAGTTATGCTGTCTGCATGACGGTGGCGCGGTGGAGCTGGCTCGGTGACCGGCTGGCCATCGACGTGGCCAACACGGTCCGCCGCCGTGGCTGGCGCTACGTTGAGCTGATCACCTCGCCCGAGGACCTGCGTACCTGGCTAGAGCACGAACGCAACCGCCTGGCCATCCCGGCCCCGGTGGATGCCGCCCTGGTGTCGCGGTTCCTGCCGGTCCGTGATCACGTCCTCGGCGTCCTGCGCGCCGCCGCGGCCGGTGAAGGCCTGCCCGCAGCCGAGGTCCGCGCCATCAACGAGCTGGCCATCGCGGCCCCGACCGTGCGGCTGCTGGGCAGCCGGCCCGGCCACCAGCTCACCTGGCCGGTCACCGCGGCCGACCCGGCCACTCGCCTGTGCGCCGATATCGCGGCGGCCACCATCGACCTGCTGACTGGCTCTGATGCCACCGCCGTCGCCTTGTGCGACGCGCCTGGCTGCGGCCAGCTCTATCTGCGTGGCCGGCCCAACCAGCAATGGTGCAACCCCCACTGCGGCACCCGTGCCCGCTCCCAGCGCCATGCCGAGCGACTCTCCGGGCAAACCTGAACGCCTTCAGGGAGCCTTCAGGAAACTTGCGGCTTGGCGGAGGGCTTCCCGAGGCCTGCCTCAAGGTTGGCAGCCGATGCTGTGGGCGTACGGACGAGGACCAAGCCGCGCGCAGCGGCGCCGATTTAGGGACGAGATCCATGAGCCAGAGCCACAACCCGAGCACCCCGGAGCCCGGGAGCGAGCAGGACACGAGTTACCCGGCCGCTCACCGTGACGGCGACCAGGAGCCCGGCGGGTACGGACAGCCGGGATACCTGGGCGGCCCTGGCTTCGCCGGGTACGGCGGTTACGGCATGGCGCCCCCGCCTCCGCCGCGCAGGCGCCGGGGCGGGCTGGTCATCACCGGCGCCGCCGCACTGGCAGCCGGTGCGCTCACCGGAGCGCTTCTCGGCAGCATGCATCCGGGCGGGACGGGGACCGCGACCGCGGCCTCCAGCACCGTGCTGTCCGCAAGCCAGATCGCGTCCCGGGTCGATCCCGCCCTGGTCGACATCGTGTCCACGGACGGCTATCAGGGCGCCGAAGCGGCGGGCACCGGGATCGTGCTGACGCCCAACGGCGAGGTGCTCACCAACAACCACGTCATCAACGGCGCCACCTCGGTCAAGGTCACCGACATCGGCAACGGCCGCACCTACACGGCGAGGGTCGTCGGCTACGACGCCAGCCACGACGTGGCGGTGCTGCAGCTTCAAGGTGCCTCCGGCCTGACCACCGCCAACCTGGGCGACTCCTCCTCCGTGCAGACCGGCGATGCCGTGACCGCGCTGGGCAACGCGGGCGGCAAGGGCGGCACGCCGTCGGTGGCCGCCGGCGCCGTCACCGCGCTGAACCAGTCGATCACCGCATCCGAGGAGATGTCCGGTGCCAGCGAGCAGCTCACCGGGCTGATCGAGGACAACGCGAACATCCAGCCCGGCGACTCGGGCGGCCCGCTCGTCAACGCCTACGGCCAGGTGATCGGCATGGACACCGCCGCCTCCTCGGGATCCCAGTTCCAGTCGCAGTCCGGCCAGGACACCGAGCAGGCCTACGCGATCCCGGTCAATGAGGCCGTGTCCGTCGCCAAGCAGATCGAGGGCGGCACCACCTCGGCCGACGTGCACATCGGCGGCACCCCCTTCCTCGGCATCGAGACCCAGGGCTCGGACTCGGGCAACAGCTCGGGCAACAGCTCGGGCAACGGCTTCGGCGGGTTCGGCGGCTCCAGCGGCTCCAGCGGCTCCAGCGGCTCCAGCGGCTTCGGCGGCTTCGGCGGCTTCGGCGGGCAGAGCGGCTCGGCCGGGGTGACCATCGCCGGGGTCGTGTCCGGTTCCCCGGCCGCCCAGGCCGGCCTGAGTGCCGGAGACGGGATCACCGCGGTGGGCGGCCAGTCGGTCTCCTCGGCCGAGGACATCTCCCACGCCCTGGTCACCTACCATCCCGGCGACGCGATCTCCATCTCCTGGGTGGACCAGGCCGGCCAGTCTCAGACAACCACGGTCACCCTCGCCACCGGCCCGGCTGCCTGACGGCCGGGCGACCCTATCGGGCGAGCCCAGAGACCTCTGGGCTCGCCTGGTGTCGGCGGCACAGGTGCTCCCTGCTGCAGCGGGGAATACCTGTGCCGCCGGACGCCGTCTTGGGGGCCCTGGCTGAGTCACCGGGACAAGCACCATTGTTCGTTCGGATAAAAAAGAAGCATGCGAGCAGCCAGGTTGCATGCCGCGGGCGACATCAGGGTGAGCGAGGAGCCGGAGCCGGGGGCAGCAGCGGGGATGAGCCTCGTGCGGGTCACCGCGGCCGGCATCTGCGGCTCCGACGTGCACTGGTGGGCCGAGGGCGCGATCGGCGACGCCAAGCTCACCCATCCGCTGGTGCCCGGGCACGAGGGAGCGGGCGTGATCGCGCGCGGGCCGCGCCGCGGCGAGCGGGTCGCCATCGACCCGGCGATCGCCTGCGGAACGTGCCGGGCATGCCGGGACGGCTACCGTAACCTCTGCTACCGGATCCGGTTTTCCGGGCACGGGGAAACCGACGGCATGATGCGCGAGCTCATGGCCTGGCCAACCGAGCTGCTGCACCCGCTGCCGGAGGCGATCTCCGACGTGGACGGTGCCATGCTGGAGCCGCTCGGCGTGGCGGTGCATTCCGTCGGCCTGGGCCACCTGCCGCTAGCCGGCACCGCCGCGGTGGTGGGCTGCGGGCCGATCGGGCTGCTGCTGATCCAGCTGCTGCGGGCGTCCGGCGCCCGTTCGGTTCTCGCCGTCGAGCCGCTGGGGCACCGGCGTGAGGCAGCGGTGCGGCTGGGTGCCGATCAGGCGGCCGACCCGGCGTCGCTGTCCGCGGACGGCGTGCTGCGCGAGCTGACCGGCCACGGGGTTGACGTTGCGTTCGAGGCGGCGGGAACCGACGAGGCGGTCCGGCTGGCGGTCGCGTCGGCCCGTCCAGGCGGCCGCGTCGTGCTGGCCGGCATTCCCGGCGACGACAGAATCAGCTTCCAGGCGTCGGCCGCCCGACGCAAGGGGCTGACGATCGCGATGGTCCGGCGGATGAACGAGGTGTACCCGCGGGCCATCAGCCTGGTCTCGCTGGGGGTGGTGGACCTGCGCAGCGTGGTGACCAGGCGGGCCGCGCTCGGCGAGGTATGCGAGGCGTTCGACGACGCCTCGCGGCGCACCGGGATGAAGGTGGTCATCGAGCCGCAGCGCTAGGCCGAATAGGGCCGACATCGGTGGGCAGGGGCAAGGGGTCCGTATCTGCAGTCAAGGCTTGAGGAGAGGATTCCTGGTGGCCACCGAACTGAATGGCCTGCGTGTCGCCTTCGTCACCGCGAACGAGGGAGTGGAGCAGGCGGAGCTGACGGTGCCGTGGCAGGCGGTCAAGGATGCCGGCGGGACGCCGGAGCTGCTCGCCCCGGAGGAGGGCTGGGTGCAGGGGTTCAACCACCTGGACAAGGGCGACACCTTCGAGGCGCACCGGTCGGTTCGCGAAGCCGACCCGCTCGACTACGACGCGCTGGTGCTCCCGGGCGGGGTGGCCAACGCCGACCAGATCCGCGCGGTGCCCGCGGCGGTGACGTTCGCGCGGCGGATCTTCGAGATGCGCAAGCCGGCCGCGGTGATCTGCCACGGCCCGTGGCTGCTGGTCGAGGCGGACCTGGTCCGGGCGCGGACCCTCACCTCATGGCCGAGCCTGAAGACCGACATCCGCAACGCCGGCGGCAACTGGGTCGATGCCGAGGTCCATGTGGACAGCAGCGGGCCGAACACGCTCGTGACCAGCCGCAAGCCCGATGACCTGCCCGCGTTCTGCGAGCAGCTCGTCAAGGTGTTCCAGCAGCAGTCCCAGCCAGCCTGACCACGGCAGCTGATCGCAGGCCCGGGGGACGACCGCCCCGGGGCCTGCGCCTGCCGGGCGCTGTCATCCTTCGGGCATAGGACGCATTATGGCGAAGGATAAGTGCCTCACGTAGAAAAAGCGGCCGAAAACGGCCGCTTATCCTTCGCCGGGCACCTATCCTACGTGCTCATGCCGCGGCGCATCCCGCCGCAGCGATGAGCACCTGACCCCCAGGCCGCAGCCAGCACTGCGGTCCCGCCCACCACTTGGTGAAGACCTTCGCCCCGGTACCGAGCGGAGAACCGCCGGCCGTTGCGATGATCGCCTCGCTGCGGGACACCGGTCGGCGGCGCGCCGCAGGGACGGCTCGTGTTGCGAGATGGTTAAGATCAGCTTGGGGTGGATGTGAAGTAGGCCACAGTTGTCTATTATTCCGATGTGGATAGAGAAGAAAGGGGACTTCTCATGCTGCTGCCGCGGCCCGGCCGAGGCGTTGTCGCTGTGGAACCGCCGGGGAGGGGGCCGGGAAACTGGGTGGGGGCGCCGTCCGCGGCCGCGGCCGACGGGGAGGTCTTCCTCGCTTACCGGCTGCGCAAGCCGGTCGGCCAGGGGCGCGGCTACGCGGTCGTGGTGGCGCGTTCTGCGGACGGCGAGCGGTTCGATCCGGTGCTCGTCATCGGCAAGGACCAACTGGCCGCCGAGTCGCTGGAGCGGCCTGCAGTCGTCCGCCTGCCGGACGGCCGCTGGCGGCTCTACCTGAGCTGCGCGACCCCGGGCACCAGGCACTGGCGCGTCGAGGTGACCGAGGCCAGCCACCCGGCCGAGTTCGACGTCCGGCGCCGGGAGACCGTGCTGCCCGGCGACGCCAAGACGGGGGTCAAGGACCCGGTTATCGCGCGGGATGGCGGCCGCTGGCACCTGTGGGCCTCGTGCCACCCGCTGGGCGACCCGCTGCAGACCGACCAGATGACCACCGAGTACGCCACCAGCGGCGACGGCCTGACCTGGACCTGGCATGGCACCGCGCTCAGCGGGAGGCCGGGGCAGTGGGACTCGCGGGGCACCCGGGTCACCGCGGTTCGTTTCCACGAGCACCTGGTGACGGCCTACTACGACGGGCGGGCCAGCGCCGCGGAGAACTACGAGGAGCGGACCGGGGTTGCGACGGGCACCGACCCGGCGGCGCTCACCCCGCTGGGCGGCGGGCCGGTCGCGGCGTCACCGTACACCGGCGGCGGCCTGCGCTATTTGTCCATCGTGCCGCTCGGGCAAGGACAGCACCGGCTGTACTACGAGATGACCAGAGCGGACGGCACTCACGCGCTGTACACCGAGCTGCGCTAGGCGGGCACGCCGTTCCTGGCCTGGCCCTGGCCGGTCGGCCTGGCGCCGACCATGCCGCCGGACCGTTCCCTGGGCAGCAGCCAGTCGGCGAAGCTCTCATCCAGGACGGTTTCCAGCAGCCTGATGTCCGCCTCGAAGCGCGGGATGAGCTCCTGGCGCTGCTGCCAGCTGAGCGGCTGCCGTTCCCGGCTGCCGCGCTGCAGGAAGCGCTCCAGCGGGCGGGTCAGCGTCGCCGCGGTCAGCCCGGGGATCAGCGTGCCCACCGCCGAGCCCGCGCGCTGCGCCGCCGACACGGCGCGGTGTGACAGCGTGGGTTCCGGATGTGCGGTGACGTTGTGCCGCGGGATCTCGGTGATGATCCCCTGCTGCACGCCGAGGAACGCGCCGATCTGGTCCAGGGTCTGCGCCGGCTCGTCGACCAGCAGCCGGTACCTGAGCACCAGGACCTGCTCCCGCGGGAACAGCGTGAACAGGTGCTCAAGCTGCTCGCCGTAGCGGCCGACCCCGGTGTAGTGCCAAAAGCTCGCCCATCCGGCCGCGATCCGGCGTTCCTCCTCGCCGCAGGCCTGGACGAAGTCGCCGACGGGCTCCAGGCCCGCGGACCACAGGTGGGTCCAGTTGGAGTGCGCCCGCTCCACCGGGTCCCGCAGCACCGCGATCAGCCTGGCCTCGGGCAGCGCGGCGCGGATCCGGCGCATCGCCTCGCGGTCATACAGGTACAGCGGGGTGGACTCGCCGCGCAACGTCCCGGGCGGGGCCGGGTCGAACAGCGCTTCGTAGTCCTCCCTGCGCCAGACGTGCTCCCGGTAGGTCAGCGCGTCGCCGGGGCCGCCTTTTGCCGGCGGCGGGCCGTCGGTGAGGAAGAACTTCGGTTCCTTGATCGGCGACAGGTACAGCCCGGGGTGACGGGCGAGCGCCGCGTGCAGCGCGGTCGTGCCCGCCTTGGGGGCACCGATCACCAGGAAGTCGGGCATGCTCACGGGGCCTCCTGAGAAGCTCCTGGGCCACAGGGCTCTGCTGCCGCAAGGTCCGGCAGGCTGGGACAATATTTTCGACTAGTTTAGTGGGCAATTATTGTCCCGGCTACCCCTACCCACCTGGGCGGCGTTCATAACCGGAGCCGGGCGGCCAGCCAGTCCGCCATCGCGGACCTGGACTCGAACGCGTGGCTGGTCAGGCCGTGGCTGCCGTCGGGGATCAGCATCAGCTCGGCGCCGTGGGCCTCGCGGGCCAGGCGTTCGGCGTGGTAGGGAGGGACCAGGCGGTCGCGGCCGCCGGCCGCGACCAGCAGCGGGGTGGTGATCGCGGCAGCGGCACCCTCCAGCGTCAGCGTCCCGGCCAGCGCGCGGGCTTCGGCCGCACTGGCGGCTTCGGACCGGCGCTGGAACGTGGCACGGGTCTGCGGCGGCAGCGCGTCCCAGTCCAGGTCCCACCGGTACGGCCCGGACAGGGTCACCGCCGCCCGCAGCCGCGGCTCGAAGGCCGCGGACCTGGCCGCATAGTAGCCGCCCAGGCTGACCCCGAACGCGCCGATCGCCGTGGCGTCCACGTCGCCGCGGGTCTCCAGGTAGTCCGCCACCGCCGCGGTCACGCGCTCGTAGGCCGGCTCGATCGGCAGGTCGTATTCGGCCTCCCCCTGGCCCGGCCCGTCGACCGCGATCACCGCCAGGCCGCGGGCCAGCAGGTACTCCGCGGCGGCCTGGAGTTCCTCCTTGACCGAGTCCAGCCCGGGGATCATGATCACCACCGGCGGCGTGCCCCCATGCGGGACCCGGAGGTAGGCCGCGAGCGTCGTGTCCCGGTACGGCACGCGTACCGGCTCGGCGGGCGGGCTGAGCGTGCCGGCGCCGCGGCGGAAGCAGGCCACGGTGCGCTCGTGGGCCGCGCGCTGCTCGCCGGGGTGGTCCACGAAGACGAACTTGCCCCAGTGCCAGCACAGCGCCGCTCGCCGCCACGCCTGCCCCGCGGTCACCGGCGTCCCGGCCGCCTCCGCGGTCTCGGCGGCACGCTCGTAGTGCTGCGCGGTGCGGCCCCATTCGCGGCACCAGTCGTCCCAGCGGGTGATCCTGGTCAGCGTTGCCTGGACGTCTGCATAGTCTGTGCCGTTGGCGATGAACCGGGCGGACCAGTGCGCGTTCGCGGCTGCCACGCGCCGGTCGCCGTGATGCGCCGCGAGCCTGGAGTACAACCCCGGGCGGCGGTCGGCGAGCAGGTCGTTGCGGCTTGCCACGGCCTTGTCCCTGGCGCGCGGCAGGTCGCAGGCCGCGGTGAGCACTGCCGGGCGGTCGGCCAGGACGGGCCCGGCCAGCGGATAGCCGTCGGGGCCTGCGATCAGCGCGCCGCCGATCCACGACACGCCGCGCTCGGCCTGGCAGCGGTCCGCCACCGCGACGAAAACGCCGTTGCTGGCGGCGGCCGCCTGTGCCTTGATCACCTCGGCGGCCCGCTCTGTATGCGGGACGCTCGCCGGCGCCGGCCAGTTCACCGGGGCGGCGATGAGGTCGGCGCCGTCGAGCGCGGCCAGCCGCGCCCATTCGGGGAACTCCAGGTCGTAGCAGACCATCACGGCGACCCGCCCGAAACCCAGGTCCACCACCGGCGGCGCGGCGTCGCCGGCGGTGAACACGAGCTTCTCGGAGTCCCACAGGTGCGCCTTGCGGTACAGCGCCAGGGTGCCCGATGCGTCCACGACCGCCGCGCTGTTGTAGAGCATGCCGTCGGTGCCGAGCTCGCAGAACCCGCCGACGATGACCAGCCGGTGCGCGGCGGCCAGGTCGCGCCAGAGCCCGAGGGTGGGGTTGCCTGTCGCGGGGGCTGCCAGGTCACGGGCTTCGGCCCGGGCTGTTCGTGCCGTGGTGCCGAAGACGTAGCCGGAATCGGACAGCTCAGGCAGCACCACCACGCGGGCGCCCGCGGCGGCGGCTTCGGCCACCGCGGCGGCGGCCGCCTTCCGGTTGGCGTCGGCCTCGCCCACGGCGAGGGCAAGCTGCACGACCGCGACGACGACGGGAGCATCATTCACCATGCGTGCACTTTAGGCGGGGCCCGGAGGATGGCGTAGCGTCGGGCTGCAAGGCGCTGTGCGGAAGGAAGGCTCCGGTGACCGGATACGCGGATGCGGTGGTGGTGGGCGGCGGCCACAACGGCCTGGTGGCGGCGGCGTACCTGGCGCGGGCCGGCCTGGCGACCGTGGTATGCGAGCGGCGCGACGTACTGGGCGGGGCCGCGGTCAGCGAGCATCCGTTCGGGCCGGAGTTCACGGTGACATCGCTGTCGTACGTGGTGTCCCTGCTGCCGCCGGACCTGGTGCGCGACCTGCGGCTGGAACAGCACGGATACCACGTCTACCCGCAGGGGCCCTACTTCGCGCCGCGGGCGGACGGCCGGTGCCTGCGGCTGCCCGACGACCCGGCGCAGCGGCACGCCGAGATCGCCGGATTCTCGGCGGCGGACGCCGACGCCTATCCGAGATACCAGGCGCACCTGGCCGGGATCGCCCGGGTGCTCGGGCCGCTGCTGCACGAGATCCCGCCGCGGATCGGCTCGCGGCGCCCGCAGGACCTGCTGCGGCAGGCGCGCCTGCTCGGCCGGATGCGTTCCCTGGACGAGCGCGGGATGGTTGACGTGACGCGGCTGCTCGGCGGCAGCATCGCGGACCTGGTGGAAGAGTACTTCTGCAGCGACGCGATGCGCGGCCTGATGTCGGTATCCGGCGTGATCGGGACGTGGGCAGGGCCGCGCTCGGCCGGCACCGCGTACGTGATGCTGCACCACCACATCGGGGAGACCGGGGGCGACCCCGGCGCCTGGGGGTTCCCCCGCGGCGGCATGGGGGCGGTGACCGCGGCGCTGGCACGGGCGGCACGGATGTCCGGGGCACAGGTACGGACCAGCGCCGAGGTAGCGCGCATCCGCGCCCGCGGCGGCCAGGTCAGCGGGGTGGCGCTGGCCAGCGGGGAGACCATCGACGCGCCGGTCGTGGTGACGACCGCGCATCCGCAGATCTCGTTCCTGCGGCTGCTCGACCCGGCGGAGCTTCCCGACGGGTTCGTCGCCGATATCCGCGGCTGGCACAGCCGCAGCGGCACCGTGAAAATCAACCTGGCGCTGGACCGGCTGCCGGTGTTTTCCAGTTACCCGGATCCCGACCCATCGGTCTACGGCGGCACCATCGTGCTCGCCGAGTCGCTCGATGACATCGAGACCGCGTTCCAGCAGGCGGTCTCCGGTGTGCCCTCGGCCTTGCCGTTCGCCGACATCTGCCTTCCCAGCGTGCTCGATGACTCACTGGCCCCGGCCGGCAAGCACGTCATGTCGCTGTTCACCCAGTGGGTACCGTGCAGCTACGCGGACGCCCCCGATGACGCCGAGCTTTCGGCCTACGCCGACCGGGTGCTGGCCAGGGTGGAGGCGGTCGCGCCCGGGTTCACTGCCTCGGTGCTGCACCGCCAGGTGATCGGGCCGCGCCAGATGCAGGAGACCTACGGCCTGGTCGGCGGGAACATCTTCCATGGCGAGCTGTCGCTGGGGCAGATGTTCCACGCCAGGCCCGCGGCCGGCTACGCCGACCTGCGCACCCCGGTCCGCGGCCTGTACCAGGCCGGTTCGGCCACCCACGGCGGCGGCGGCGTCACCGGCATCCCGGGCCGCAACGTGGTCCGGCAGATCCTGGCCGACCGCCGCGCCGAGCGCTGGCGCCGGGCTGTCCCGTCCGCCCGTCCTCCCGCCTGGCAGCAGCGCAAGGTGACCACGTGACGGCCGCCGACGATCGAGCCAAGGCGTTCCGGCCGCCGTGGCAGGCAGCGGATATCGCGCAGCAGGCTGTCGCGGCCGGCGCGATAGACCCTACCGGGCAGGTGCGGGCGGCGTGCCTCGCGTTGCCGGAGGTCACAGAAAGGCTCAGCCACGGCGCGCCGACCTGGTTCGTCCGGGGGAAGAGCGCGTTCGTGACGCTGTGGGCGCAGGGCCACCACGACGACGACTTCCCGCACCTGTGCTGCGCGGGCCTGCCCGGGGCACAGCAGGAACTCATCGCCTCCGCGCCGGGGCGGTTCTTCCGGCCGCCTTACGTCGGCGGCCGGGGATGGATCGGTGTCCGGCTGGACCACGACGTCGACTGGGCGGAGATCGCCGAACTGTGCCAGGACGCGTACCGCGCCGTCGCCCCCGCCCGGCTGGTTGCCCTGCTCAAGAGCTGACCGCCGGACGCTACGGGCGCCGCCGGTCGGTGGCGCTGGCAACGTTGGCGATGATCACGGCGAACGGGGGGATCGCCAGCGCCA
>JAFAPY010000085.1 GCA_019246795.1 Streptosporangiaceae bacterium
GAAGAACCCGGAGATCGACGCCCAGCTGGTCGCCCAGGGAGTCGCAGAGCAGCTGTCCAGCCGGGTGTCGTTCCGGCGGGCCATGCGCAAGGCGATCCAGAGCGCGATGAAGGGCGGCGCCAAGGGCATCCGGGTGCAGTGCTCGGGCCGGCTCGGCGGCGCGGAGATGTCACGGTCGGAGTTCTACCGCGAGGGCAGGGTGCCGCTGCACACGCTGCGCGCGGAGATCGACTACGGCTTCTACGAGGCACGCACCACGTTCGGCCGGATCGGCGTGAAGGTCTGGATCTACCGCGGTGAGGCGCCGACCACCCGCGCCGGCCGTGAGGCGCAGCAGGCTGCGCTGCGGGCCGCTGCCGCGCAGCGCACGCAGCGCCCGCCTGAGTCCGCGGGTGCCGCAGGGCGGCGCCGCAGGGCGCCCCAGGCCGCGGGCGAGGAGGGCTGAGGCAGATGCTCATTCCGCGCAGGGTCAAGCACAGGAAGCAGCACCGCCCGGACCGGCACGGCGCCGCCAAGGGCGGGACCCACGTGAACTTCGGCGAGTTCGGCATCCAGGCGCTCGAGCACGCGTACGTGACCAACCGGCAGATTGAGGCGGCGCGTATCGCCATGACCCGGCACATCCGCCGCGGCGGGAAGGTGTGGATCAACATCTACCCGGACCGGCCGCTGACCAAGAAGCCGGCCGAGACCCGCATGGGCTCGGGAAAGGGCTCGCCGGAGTGGTGGGTCGCCAACGTCAAGCCGGGACGGGTCATGTTCGAGCTGTCCGGGGTCGCGGAGCCGGTGGCCAGGGAGGCGCTGCGCCGCGCGATCCACAAGCTCCCGATGAAGTGCCGCGTGGTCAAGCGAGAGGTCGGTGAGGGCTGATGGCGAACAGCCTGACCGCGCAGCTGCGCGTGTCCACCGAGGAGGAACTGCACGCCAAGCTGTCCGAGGCCAAGGAGGAGCTGTTCAACCTCCGCTTCCAGGGTGCCACCGGGCAGCTGGAAAGCCATGGCAGGCTGCGTGCGGTGCGCAAGGAGATCGCCCGCATCTATACGGTGATGCGCGAGCGTGAGCTCGGCATCATCACCCTGGTCGAGGAGACCGGCGAGCCGGAGGCCGCCGACGTTGCCGAGGCTGCCGAGGAGGCCGAATGACCGAGCAGAGCACCACCACGGGCACCACCACCACGGGCAGGGCCGCGGCCACCCGCGGCTACCGCAAGAGCAGGGAAGGCTACGTGGTCAGCGACAAGATGGACAAGACCGTCGTCGTCCAGGTCGAGGACCACGTCAAGCACCCTAAGTACGGCAAGGTGCTGCGCCGTACCAAGAAGTACAAGGCGCACGACGCCGACAATGCCTGCGGCGTCGGCGACCGTGTGCTGCTGCGGGAGACCCGGCCGCTGTCAGCGACCAAGCGCTGGCGGGTGGCCGAGATCCTGGAGAAGGCCAAATAAACGCAGATCCGCCTGGCTCCGGTGCCGGCGAGAGATTACAGGAGTTGACGTGATCCAGCAGGAGTCGCGGCTTAAGGTCGCCGACAACACGGGTGCGAAGGAGATCCTGTGCATCCGCGTGCTCGGCGGCAGTGGTCGGCGATACGCGGGCATCGGTGACGTCATCGTGGCGACGGTAAAAGACGCCCTCCCCGGCGCCGGGGTGAAGAAGGGCGATGTGGTCAAGGCGGTCGTGGTGCGCACCCGTAAGGAGCGCCGCCGCGGCGACGGCTCTTACATCCGGTTCGACGAGAACGCGGCCGTGCTGATCAGGGACGGAGGGGATCCGCGCGGCACCCGCATCTTCGGCCCGGTCGGCCGGGAGCTGCGCGAGAAGCGGTTCATGCGGATCATCTCACTGGCGCCGGAGGTGCTGTAGATGAAGATCAGGAAGGGCGATCACGTGGTCGTCGTCGCGGGACGGGACCGGGGGCGGACCGGCACGGTGATCGCGGCGTACCCGGACCGGCGCACGGTGCTCGTGCAGGGCGTCAACATGGTGAAGAAGAACAAGAAAGTCAATTACCAGGGCCGGCGCGGCGCCAAGGAGGGCGGCATCACGCACGAGGAGGCTCCGATCGACGTGAGCAACGTGCAGCTGGCCGACCCGGACAGCAAGCAGCCGGCCCGGGCCGGCTACCGGTTCGACGAGGACGGCAGGAAGGTCCGCGTCGCCAGGCCGAGTGGGAAGGACATCAGATGACCGCCGACGTTGCCGAGGCGCCCCCGGCGCCGCGGCTCAAAGAGCGCTACCGGACCGAGATCGCGCCCGCGCTGCGGGAGGAGTTCGGCTACCGCAACGTGATGCAGGTCCCCGGGCTGACCAAGATCGTGGTGAACATGGGGGTGGGCGAGGCGGCCAGGGACGCCAAGCTCATCGAGGGAGCGGTCCGCGACCTGTCCACGATCACCGGGCAGCGGCCCGCGGTGGCCAGGGCGAAGAAGTCGGTGGCCCAGTTCAAGCTGCGCGAGGGCATGCCGATCGGCGCGCACGCCACGCTGCGCGGCGACCGGATGTGGGAGTTCCTCGACCGGCTGCTCACGATCGCGCTGCCCCGGATCCGCGACTTCCGCGGCCTGTCCGACCGGCAGTTCGACGGCCGCGGGAACTACACGTTCGGGCTCACCGAGCAGCTGATGTTCCACGAGGTCGACCCGGACAAGGTGGACAGGCAGCGGGGGATGGATATCACCGTCGTCACCACCGCGACAAACGACGCCGAAGGCCGCGCGCTGCTGCGGCGGCTCGGTTTCCCCTTCAGGGAGGGCTGACAGGTGGCGAAGAAGGCGCTCATCGCCAAGCAGAAGCGGACGCCCAGGTTCAAGGTGCGGGCGTACAGCCGGTGCACCCGCTGCGGCCGGCCGCGTGCGGTGTACCAGAGGTTCGGCCTGTGCCGGATCTGCTTCCGCGACATGGCGCACCGCGGCGAGCTGCCGGGCATCACCAAGTCCAGCTGGTAACCGAAGACACCGAAGGTATAAGGAACGAGGACACCGTAGGTCCCGGCCAGGGAAACCGCGGTGAGGAAGGCCTGTTGGCCATGACGATGACCGACCCGATCGCGGACATGCTCACCCGCCTGCGGAACGCCAACGCGGCGTACCACGACACCGTGCGCATGCCGCATTCGACGATCAAGTCTCATATCGCGGAGATCCTGCAGCAGGAGGGCTACATCGCCTCCTGGCAGGTGGAGGACGCCGACGTCGGCAAGAACCTGGTGATCACGCTCAAGTACGGCACCTCGCGGGAGCGCTCCATCGCCGGCATCAAGCGGGTCTCCAAGCCGGGACTGCGGGTCTACGCGAAGAAGGACAACCTGCCCAGGGTGCTCGGCGGCCTCGGCGTGGCGATCATCTCCACGTCCGGCGGGCTGCTGACCGATAAGCAGGCGAAGAAGCGCGGCGTGGGCGGGGAAGTCCTCGCCTACGTCTGGTAAGGAGGAGCTGCGATGTCGAGGATCGGGCGGCTCCCCGTGCCGATACCCAGCGGGGTGCAGGTCACCATCGACGGGCGCGAGGTCACCGTGCAGGGACCCAAGGGGACGCTGCGGCACACCGTGGCCGAGCCCATCGACGTCGTCCGCGAGGACGGGGAGATCAGGGTCACCAGGCCCGGCGACGAGGGACCGGTCCGGGCGCTGCATGGGTTGTCCCGCACGCTGATCGCCAACATGGTCACCGGCGTCACCGACGGCTACCGCAAGACCCTGGAGATCGTGGGCGTGGGCTACCGGGTGCAGGCCAGGGGCTCCGACCTGGAGTTCTCCCTCGGGTTCAGCCACCCGGTGACGGTCACTCCCCCGCAGGGGATCACCTTCCGGGTCGAGGCGCCGACCAGGTTCGTCGTGGAAGGCATCGACAAGCAGCTGGTGGGCGAGGTGGCCGCGAGAATCCGCAAGCTCCGCAAGCCCGACCCGTACAAGGGCAAGGGCGTGCGGTACCAGGGCGAGCAGATCCGGCGCAAGGCCGGGAAGGCTGGGAAGTAAGCCATGACTGGCACCAAGACCAGGTCGCATGCACGCGCCACCGGGCGGGTGCATGCACGCACGCACGCCGCCGCGGCCAGCCGGGCGCGGCGCCACCTGCGGGTCCGCAAGAAGGTCACCGGGAGCACGCGCAGGCCGCGGCTGGTGGTGAACCGGTCGGCCCGGCACATGTTCGCGCAGATCGTCGACGACAGCGTGGGCCGGACGCTGGCGGCCGCGTCCACCCTGGACCCGGCGATCCGGGGCGCCGAGGGAGACAAGAAGGCCAAGGCGCGCCGGGTCGGCGAGCTGCTCGCCGAGCGCGCGGCCGAGATCGGCATCACCGCCGTGGTGTTCGACCGTGGCGGCTACCGCTACCACGGCCGCCTGGCGGCCCTTGCCGACGGCGCCAGGGAAGGCGGCCTGAAGCTGTGAACGTAGCTACAGAGATGAGGAAAGGCTAATGCCAGGAGCTCCGCGGCGCGGCAGCGGCGGCGAGCGGCGCGAGCGCCGCGAGGACCGGCGCGGCAGCGCGGCAGAAAAGCAGGCTGCCTACCTTGAGCACGTGGTCACGATCAACCGCGTGGCCAAGGTGGTCAAGGGAGGCCGCCGCTTCAGCTTCACCGCCCTGGTGGTGGTGGGCGACGGCAACGGGATGGTCGGCGTCGGGTACGGAAAGGCGAAGGAGGTGCCTGCCGCCATCGCCAAGGGCGTCGAGGAGGCCAAGAAGCACTTCTTCCGCGTGCCCAGGATCGGCAGCACGATCCCGCACGCCGTCCAGGGGGAGGACGCGGCGGGCGTGGTGCTGCTCAAGCCGGCCAGCCCGGGAACCGGCGTCATCGCCGGCGGCCCGGTGCGGGCGGTGCTCGAGTGCGCCGGCATCAGCGACGTGCTGTCCCGCTCGCTGGGCTCGTCCAACCCGATCAACGTCGTGCATGCCACGGTGGCCGCGCTGAAGGGCCTGAGCCGGCCGGAGGAGATCGCGGCCAAGCGCGGGCTGCCGATCGAGGACGTGGCACCCGCGGCGATGCTGCGCGCCCGCGCGGCCGCGGCCGGGTCCTAGGGAGCGGGCAGATGGCACAGCTGAAGGTGACACAGATTAAGTCGGAGATCGGCGGGAACAGCGCTCAGCGGAACTCGCTGCGGTCGCTCGGGCTGCGCCGGATCGGCCAGGTGGTGGTCAAGCCGGACCGGCCCGAGTTCCGCGGCATGATCAAGACTGTGCGCCACCTGGTGACGGTGGAGGAAGTGGCCGGAGATGAACACTGACATGGCGGCCGGGCAGGGCGAGCGAGCCGAGGAGCGCCCAGCAGGCGCCCCGGAGGCAGGCGGGAGACAGGGCGCGTCCGGGCGCGGGCTCAAGCTGCACCATCTGCGGCCGGCCCCCGGAGCGCACAAGGCCAAGACGCGGGTCGGCCGCGGCGAGGCGTCCAAGGGCAAGACCGCGGGGCGCGGCACCAAGGGGAGCAAGGCGCGCGCCCAGGTCCCCGGCGGGTTCGAGGGCGGCCAGATGCCGCTGCACCGCCGGGTGCCGAAGCTCAAGGGCTTCTCCAACGCGGGCTTCGGGACCGCCTACCAGGTGGTGAACACCGGCCGGCTGGCCGGGCTGTTCCCGGAGGGCGGCGACGTGACGCCGGAGAACCTGGTCGCCCGGGGCGCGGCCCGCAAGGGCGAGCCGATCAAGGTGCTGGGCACCGGCGAGCTGGGCGTGGCCCTGCGGGTGACCGCGCACGCCTTCTCGGCCACGGCCGCGGAGAAGATCGAGCGGGCCGGCGGCACGGTCACCAGGCTCTCCTGACCGGAACCGGGCCCGGCTGAGACTCCGCTGGGCCCGGCCGGTCACGGAAAGGCTCCAAGGAGACAACGTATGGCGTGCCGGGTAAGATGCATGGACTGCCTGATCAACCGAACCGAGGACTGCGCATGCTGACGGCCTTCGTGCGGGCGTTCCAGACGCCGGACCTTCGCAAGAAGCTGCTGATCACGCTGGGCCTCGTGGGCCTGTTCCGGTTCGGTGCCTCGCTGCCGACGCCGGGCGTCAGCGTGAAGAACGTGACCATCTGCGCCAACCTGGCCACCGCGGCGGGCAGCAAGACAGCCGGCGTGCTCGCGATCGTCAACCTGCTCAGCGGGCAGGCACTGCTGCGCCTGTCGGTGTTCGCGCTGGGCATCATGCCCTACATCACCGCCAGCATTATCCTGCAGCTGCTCACCGTGGTGATACCGCGGCTGGAGACGCTGAAGCAGGAGGGCCAGGCGGGGCAGGCCAAGATCACCCAGTACACCAGGTACCTCACCGTGGGCCTGGCCGTGCTGCAGTCCACCGGGTACATCGAGCTGGCCCGGTCGGGCACCCTGTTCAACGGGTGCGGGGCCGCCGGCAACAACCCGATCATCCCGAACGACTCGGTGTTCACCATCGCCACGATGGTGATCACCATGGTGGCGGGGACGACGGTGATCATGTGGCTCGGCGAGCTGATCACCGACCGCGGCGTCGGGAACGGCATGTCGGTGCTGATCTTCACCACGGTGATCTCCGTCATCCCGGGCGAGCTGCTGGCGATCGAGCGGGACAAGGGCCCCTTCTACGCCGCCGTCGCGCTGATCGTCGTCATCGCGATCGTAGCGTTCATCGTGTTCATGGAGCAGGCACAGCGCCGCATCCCGGTCCAGTACGCCAAGCGGATGGTGGGCCGCCGGATGTACGGCGGCACCTCGACCTACATCCCGATGAAGGTCAACCAGGCCGGCGTGATCCCGGTCATCTTCGCCTCCTCGCTGCTGTACATCCCGACCCTGGCCGCGCAGCTGTTCGGCAACCAGAGCCATCCCCAGGGCTGGGTCAGCTGGGTGGCCCGCTACATCGAGCAGAGCAGCTCGGCCCTGTACATGCTCGCGTTCTTCCTGCTGATCATCGGGTTCACCTACTTCTACGTGTCGATCACCTTCAATCCGACCGAGGTGGCCGACAACATGAAGAAGTACGGCGGGTTCATCCCCGGCATCAGGCCGGGGCGGCCGACCGCCGAGTACCTCCAGTACGTGCTGAGCAGGCTCACCGCGCCGGGGTCGGTCTATCTCGGGATCATCGCCTTGTTCCCGCTGGTCGCGCTCAGCGCCGTCGGGGTCGCCAACCAGTTCCCGTTCAGCGGGGTCAGCCTGCTGATCATGGTCGGCGTCGGGCTGGACACGGTGAAGCAGATCGAGAGCCAGTTGCAGCAGCGCAACTATGAGGGTTTCTTGCGATAGTGCGCATCGTCCTCGTCGGGCCCCCCGGTGCG
>JAFAPY010000400.1 GCA_019246795.1 Streptosporangiaceae bacterium
CCTGGCCCGCGGTCGCGCTCACTGACGTCCTCCTTGATCCCTTCCCGCGGCACCGCAAGGGGCCGAACTCCCTGCCGCGGTGACCGCGGCACACTGCCTTGTTGGGACAGTTCACACTGGGTCGGCCCGGTGCGCAAGTGCCAATCGGCCCGGCCGGCCAAACAGCCGCAAGAAATCGGCCTCCCCCGGCCGCAGCGGTTACCCACGGTAATTTTGAGGTCCGCCCTGGGCGAAACGGTGCCCGCTGCGCGCCACCGGGCGGCGGCGAGTTCGCAGCCCCGTGCATGCGGCGATTACTGTCAGGTAGAGATGCGTTCCCGGCCGGTTCGTACGACGATTGGTCTGGACAACGCATCGAGATGAAGACCCGCGGCCATACAGCCGCCCCGACCGCGGAAGGCGAGGCTCCCCCGTGGCTTCCCGACGCCAGCAGTTCCCCGTCATCAGCGACGGGCTCCCGGCCCAGCTGCCGGACATCGACCCGGACGAGACCCGGGAATGGATCGAGTCGTTCGACTCCGTGGTCCGCACCAGGGGACGGGCCCGCGCCAGGTACGTGATGCTGCGCCTGCTGGAGCGGGCGCGCCAGCAGCAGGTCGGCGTGCCCGGCCTGCGCAGCACCGACTACATCAACACGATCCCGCCGGAGCGCGAGCCGTGGTTCCCGGGCGATGAGCACGTCGAGCGGCGGATCCGCGCCTACATCAGGTGGAACGCCGCGGTGATGGTCTCCCGCGCCAACCGGCCGGGCCTGGGCGTGGGCGGCCACATCGCGACCTATGCCAGCGCGGCCAGCCTGTACGAGGTCGGCTTCAACCACTTCTTCCGCGGCAAGGACCACGGCGAATCCGGTGACCAGGTGTTCCTCCAGGGCCACGCGGCGCCGGGCATCTACGCGCGCGCGTTCCTGGAGGGCAGGCTGACCGAGGACCAGCTCAACGGGTTCCGGCAGGAGCTGTCGCATCCCGGCGGCGGCCTGCCGTCCTACCCGCACCCGCGGCTGATGCCGGAGTTCTGGGAGTTCCCCACGGTCTCGATGGGACTCAGCGCGCTGAACGCGATCTACCAGGCCAGGTTCAACAAGTACCTGCTGGCCAGGCAGATCGCCGACACGTCGCGGTCGCACGTCTGGGCGTTCCTCGGCGACGGCGAGATGGACGAGCCCGAGGCGCTCGGGGCGATCGGGCTCGCGGCCCGCGAGGAGCTCGACAACCTGACGTTCGTCATCAACTGCAACCTGCAGCGGCTGGACGGCCCGGTGCGCGGCAACGGCAAGATCATCCAGGAGCTGGAGGCATTCTTCCGCGGCGCCGGCTGGAACGTGATCAAGGTCATCTGGGGCCGCGGCTGGGACCCGCTGCTCGCCCAGGACACCGACGGCGTGCTGGTCAACAAGATGAACACCACGCCGGACGGCCAGTTCCAGACCTACAGCGTGGAGTCCGGCGCCTACATCAGGGAGCACTTCTTCGGCGACGACCCGCGGCTGCGCGCCATGGTGGCGCACATGTCCGACGAGGAGCTGCGCAACCTGCCCCGCGGCGGTCACGACTACCGCAAGGTGTACGCGGCGTTCAAGGCGGCAAGCGAGCACACCGGACAGCCCACGGTCATCCTGGCGCACACGATCAAGGGCTGGACGCTGGGCAAGGACTTCGAGGCGCGCAACGCCACGCACCAGATGAAGAAGCTCACCGTGACCGAGCTGAAGGAGTTCCGCGACCGGCTGTACCTGCCGATCCCTGACTCGGCCCTGGAGGCGGAGCTGCCGCCGTACTACCACCCCGGCGAGGACTCCGACGAGATCCAGTACATGCGCGAGCGGCGCGCCGCCCTCGGCGGGGTGCTGCCCCGGCGCGTCGTCCGGGCCAAGCCGCTGACCCTGCCGGGCGATTCGGCCTACGAGGAGCTGCGCAAGGGCTCCGGCAAGCAGGCGGTGGCCACCACGATGGCGTTCGTCCGGCTGCTCAAGGAGCTGATGAAGGACCCGGTCGTCGGGGAGCGGTTCGTGCCGGTCATCCCCGACGAGGCCAGGACGTTCGGCATGGACTCGCTGTTCCCGACCGCGAAGATCTACTCCCCGGCCGGGCAGACCTACGAGGCCGTGGACCGCAACCTGCTGCTGTCCTACAAGGAGTCGGACAAGGGACAGATCCTGCACGAGGGCATCAGCGAGGCCGGCGCGATGGGCTCGGTGATCGCCGCGGGCACCTCGTACGCCACCCACGGCACGCACATGATCCCGGTGTACGTGTTCTACTCCATGTTCGGGTGGCAGCGGACCGGGGACCAGATGTGGGGGCTCGGCGACCAGCTGGGCCGCGGGTTCCTGCTCGGCGCCACCGCGGGCCGCACCACGCTGACCGGCGAGGGCCTGCAGCACAACGACGGGCACTCGCCGCTGCTCGCCTCGGTCAGCGAGGCCTGCGTCTGCTACGACTGCGCATGGGCGTACGAGCTTGCCTACGTGGTGCGGGACGCGCTGCGCCGGATGTACGACGCCACGCCGGAGCACCCGGACGGCGAGAACATCTTCTACTACCTCACCGTGTACAACGAGCCGTACCCGCAGCCCGGCGAGCCGGCTTCGTCCCCCGGCGGCCCGGCGGCGCTGGAGCAGGGCATCCTGCGCGGCCTTTACCGGTACGCGCCCGCTTCACAGCCAAGCCAGCCCTCGCCACGCGCGCAGATCCTGGCCTCCGGGGTCATCGTACGGCAGGCGCTGCGCGCCCAGGAGCTGCTGGCGGCGGACTGGGGAGTGGCCGCCGACGTGTGGTCGGCCACGTCATGGACCGAGCTGCGCCGGGACGCACTGGCCTGCGAGTCGTGGAACATGCTGCACCCGTCGGAGGATCCCCGGGTGCCGTACCTTACGTCCGCGCTGGCCGATGCCCCGGGCCCGGTGGTGGCGGTGTCCGACTGGATCAAGGCGGTGCCCGACCAGATCGCCCGCTGGGTGCCGGGGGACTTCACCTCGCTGGGCACCGACGGGTTCGGCTTCTCCGACACCCGGCCCGCCGTGCGGCGGTTCTTCCACATCGACGCCGAGTCGATCGCGGTGGCGGTGCTGTGGGAGCTGGCGCGCTCCGGGGCGGTGGACGGCGGCCTGCCCGCCCAGGCGATCGTCAAGTACCGCCTGGACCTGCCGGTCAGCGAGGCGCTCGGTTAGGAAGCTCGTCGCTGGAGGAGGCGCGGTGGACCCTACGGCGGGTGGCGCGGGCGCGGCAGGCGGCCCGACGGTCCCTGCGGCGAAAGGCGCGAGGCGCCGGGAAGCACAGCGGGCCGGAGGGGCCGGGGGGTTGGTTTCCACCCCCCGGATAAACACAGAAACCCTGCGGCGGCTGGAGCGGGCGTCGGGGGTGCTCGGCACCGCCGCCATCACCGCCATGGACAAGCGGCTGCCATGGTTCGGCAAGCTGTCCGCGGAGAACCGGTCCTGGCTGGGCCTGGTCGCCCAGGCAGGCATCGCCGCGTTCCTCGACTGGATCCGGCACCCGGAACGTGACAGGCCGGCGGTGACGGAGGTGTTCGGCACCGCCCCGCGTGAACTGGCCAGGGCGGTAAGCCTGCAGCACGCGGTCGAGATGGTCCGGGTCATCATCGACGCGGTCGAGGCGCAGGTCGACGAGCTGGCCGCGCCGGGCGGCGAGGCGGAGCTGCGCGAGGCGGTGCTGACCTACGCCAGGGAGATCGCCTTCAGCGCGGCCCTGGTGTACGCGCGCACGGCGGAGGCGCGCGGCGCGTGGGACGCCCGGCTGGAGGCGCTCGTCGTGGATTCCCTGGTGCGCGGGGAGACCGAGGACTCGCTGCGCTCCTGGGCGTCCGCGCTGAACTGGTCGTCCTCACCGGTCATGGTGGTCGTCGGCACCGTCGACGGCGGCGACGACCACGCGGCGGAGCAGCTCATCGAGGACCTGCGCACGCAGGCCAAGCGGGCGCGGCTCGACCTGATGGCCGGCGTGCAGGGGAACCGGCTGATCCTCATCCTCGGCGGGACCGACGACCCGATAGCCGCCGCAGAACGGTTCGCCGGGCGGTTCGGGCCCGGGCCTGTCATCGCCGGCCCGCTGGTCCGCGACCTGTACGCCGCGCCGGTCTCGGCTCGCGCCGCCCTGGCCGCGCTGCGCGCGGCGCCCGGCTGGCCGGACGCCCCGCGGCCGACCGGAGCCGACGAGCTACTGCCGGAGCGGGCGCTCGACGGCGACCCGGACGCGCACGCGGTGCTGATCAACGACGTGTACCAGCCGCTGGCCTCCGGCGGCCACGACCTGCTCGACACGCTCACCACCTACCTGGAGCAGGGCTCGTCGCTTGAGGCCGCCGCGCGGCTGCTGTTCGTGCACCCGAACACGGTCCGGTACCGGCTGCGCCGGGTCGCCGAGATCACCGACTACAAGCCCTCGGACGGCCGGGACGGCTTCACGTTGTGGGTGGCGATCGTGCTGGGGCGCCTCGCCGCTGGGTAACGGGCCGGTAACATCCAGGTTGCCGCGAGTTGTCGGAACCCTGCAAAAAACCGGCGGTGAACTCGTGTTCGCCGGCATGTGTATGGAGGACCCCTCCAGGCAGTGTAAGGGGATGCTGATCATCACCGCGCCCGGCCAAGGCGCGCAGGCCCCGGGTTTCCTCGCTCCGTGGCTGGAGCTGCCCGGTGTCGCCGAGCGCCTCGGTGCCGCCGGTGAGCTCGCGGGCTGCGACCTGATCAAGGCGGGCACCACCGCCGGCGCCGAGGAGATTACCGATACCGCGGTCGCCCAGCCGTTGCTGGTCGCGGCCGCGCTGGCCGCGGCCGGGGCGCTGGCAGGCGGCCGTGGCGGCGACGTCCGTGCCGAGGCAGCCGCCGGCCACAGCGTCGGGGAACTGGCCGCCGGGGTCATCGCCGGGGTGCTGGCCGAAGACGACGCGATGCGGCTGGTCCGGGTGCGGGGCACCGCGATGGCAGCCGCCGCGGCAGCCGAGCCGACCGGCATGACCGCCGTGCTCGGCGGCGAGGTCGACGCGGTGCTCGCGGCCATCGGGAAAGCCGGGCTGACGCCGGCCAACGTGAACGGGGCCGGGCAGGTGGTGGCCGCCGGTGCGGTCGCCGCCCTGAACGCGCTGGCTGCCGACCCGCCGTCGGGCGCCCGGCTGCGGCCGCTGCAGGTGGCCGGCGCCTTCCACACCGCGTACATGGCGCCCGCGGTCGCGGCGCTTCGCGGCGCGGCGGCCGGCGTCGCGGTCGCCGATCCGGCGATGACGCTGCTGTCGGACGCCGACGGCGCCGCGGTCACCACCGGCAAGGAGTGGCTGGAACGCATCGTCGCCCAGGTCGCCGCGCCGGTGCGCTGGGACCTGTGCATGGCCACCATGGCGGACCTGGGCGTGACCGCGTTCATCGAGCTGCCGCCCGCGGGCACCCTGGCAGGCCTGGCCAAGCGGGCGCTGCCTGGCGTCGCCGTGTGCGCGCTGAAGACCCCGGGCCAGCTCGACGCGGCGCGCGACATGCTCGCCGAGCACGCCGCCGCCGGGCTCGTCCCCGCTCACCTGCCGGAGTGGCGGCTGGTCGTCGCGCCGACATCGGGGACGTTCCGGCCTTGCGGCGACCCGGGGCAGGTCGGCGTCGTCGTCACCCGCGGCGGGGAGCATCCGGTCACCGCGCCGTGGGACCTTGCGCCGTCGCAGATCATCGAGTGGCTGGCCGAGGACGGCGACCCGGTCAGCGAAGGCCAGCCGCTCGTCCGGGTGCAGCCAGCGGAGGCCCGGTGAGAGCACGGAGAACACCATGAGCAGCGCCTTCCCGCCTGCCCGGGGCGCCAGGATCTTGTCCTTCGGCGGGTACCAGCCCGGCAACGTGGTCACCAACGCTGACCTGACGGCCAGGGTGGACACCAGCGATGACTGGATCCGCAGCCGGGTCGGCATCGTCAGCCGCCGGTTCGCCGGGCCCGACGAGACCGTGACCGACATGGCGGTGGCGGCCGGCGGCAAGGCACTGGCGGCCAGCGGCCTGCCCCCCGGCGACATCGACCTGGTGATCGCGGCCACCTGCAGCGACGAGGCCGATATCCCGAACGTCGCCGCGGTCGCCGCGTACCGGCTCGCCATCGTCGCGCCGGGTGCCTACGACATCAACGCGGCGTGCGCGGGCTTCTGCTACGCGCTGGCCAGCGCCTCCGACGCGGTGCGGGCGGGCAGCGCCCGGCACGTGCTGGTGATCGCCTCGGAGAAGATGACGAACTGGATCGACCCCGAGGACCGCTCCACCTGCATCATCTTCGCCGACGGCGCCGGCGCCGCGGTGGTCGGCCCGGTGGCCGACGGCGAGCGGGAAGGCATCGGCCCGGTGGTGTGGGGCAGCGCGGGAGACCTGGCTCCGCGGATCGCGATCCCGGACCGCCGCTCCTACATGTACCAGGAGGGCCAGGCGGTGTTCCGGTGGGCCACCACGGCCCTGCACCCGATCGCAGCGCGGGCGTGCGAGCGCGCGGGCGTCGCCGTCGCCGACCTGGCGGCCTTCGTCCCGCACCAGGCCAACCTGCGGATCATCGAGGCCATCGCCCGCCGCCTCGGGGTGCCGCGCGAGCGCCTGGCCGACGACATCATCCACGCCGGCAACACCTCCTCGGCGTCGATACCGCTGGCGCTGTCGCGGATGACCGAGCGCGGGGACCTCAAGCCGGGATCCGCGGCGCTGCTGCTGGGATTCGGCGCAGGGATGTGCTACGCGGCGCAGGTGGTCACGGTACCCTAGCCGCCCCCAGGCAACGACCCGAAGTACTTCAGCGAAGGAGCGACACCCATGACAGACCAGGAGATCCTCGCCGGGCTCGCCGAGATCATCGAGGAGATCGCGGGCGTGCCCGCCGACGAGGTGACACCGAGCAAGAGCTTCGTCGACGACCTCGACATCGACTCGCTGTCGATGGTGGAGATCGCCGTCGCCGCCCAGGACAAGTTCGGCGTCGAGATCCCAGATGACCAGCTCAAGGACCTGACCACGGTCCAGGACGTGGTGAACTACGTGGCCAAGAACGCCGGCAGCACGGCGTGACGGTGGACCGCGAGACCGTCGTCGTCACCGGGCTCGGCGCGACAACCCCGCTCGGCGGGGATGTCGCGTCGACCTGGGCGGCCATGCTGGCCGGGCGCAGCGGCGTCCGGGCGATCACCGAGCCGTGGGCCGCCCAGCTCCCGGTGCGGATCGCCGCGCAGGCCGCCGCGGACCCGGCAGAAGCGATCGGCCGGGTGCAGGCGCGCCGCATGGACCGCTGCGAGCAGTTCGCGCTGGTCGCCGCCCGCGAGGCCTGGGCCGACGCGGGCTCCCCCGAGGTCGACCCGGAACGGCTGGGGGTGGCTGTCACCAGCGGGATCGGCGGTATCGGGTCCACGCTGGCCGCGTACGACACGCTCAACGCCAAGGGCTGGCAGCGGATCTCGCCGTACACGGTGCCGATGCTGATGCCCAACGGCTCGGCCGGCTGGATCAGCATGGAATTCACCGCGCACGCCGGCGCGCACTCGCTGGTCAGCGCCTGCGCGTCCGGCGCAGAGGCGATCGGGTACGGCATCGACATGATCCGTTCCGGGCGCGCCGACGTCGTGCTGGCCGGCGGCACCGAGGCGGCGATCATGGCGCTGAACGTCGGCGCGTTCGCGGTGATGCGTGCCATGTCCACCCGCAACGACGAGCCGGAACGGGCGTCGCGGCCGTTCGACAAGGCCAGGGACGGGTTCGTGCTCGGCGAGGGATCCGGCATGGTGGTGCTGGAGTCGGCCTCGCACGCCCGCCGCCGCGGCGCCGCGCCGTACGCGGTCGCGGCCGGGGCCGGCTACTCCTCCGACGCCTACCACATCGCGCATCCGGCCCCCGACGGGGCGGGAGTGGTCTCGGCGATCAGCCGCGCGCTTGCCGACGCGCGGGTCGACCCGTCCCAGGTGGTGCACGTGAACGCGCACGCGACCTCCACCCCCGAAGGAGACGCGGTCGAGGCGCAGGCGCTGGCCAAGGCGCTCGGGCCGGCGGTTGACGGGGTGGTCGTGTCCTCCACCAAGTCGATGACCGGGCACCTGCTCGGCGGCGCGGGCGCCGTCGAATCGGTGGCTGCGATCTGCGCGCTGCGGGACCGGGTGGCCCCGCCCACCATCAACCTGGAGGACCTCGACGATGAGGTGCCTGTCGACGTGGCCACCCAGCCGAGGCCGCTGGCGGCGCACGGGCGCAGCGGATCCCCGCCCCCGGCGGTGCTGAACAACGCGTTCGGATTCGGCGGCCACAACGTGTCGCTGGTGTTCACCGCCGCCTGACCCCGTTCTTTCGTCTTTCGTCGGCTCCCGGTAAGGAGTGTCACGGTGACAATGCTGGATCACAGCCCCGCCGCGGCGGCGGCACCCGTCTCCCGGCCGGCCGACCCTGCGCAGGCGGGACAGCCCCTCATGCTGCCGCGCGACCCGCGGGAGCGGCTGGCGGCCCTGTTCGATCCGGGCACGCTGGGCCTGCTGGCATGTGACGGCGACGACCGTGCCGGGGTGGTTGCCGGGGTGGGCCTGGCGCAGGGCTCATCCGCGGTGGCGTTCGCCTGCGACCCGCGGGTGCAGGGCGGCGCGATGGGCGCCGCGGGCTGCGCGGTGATCGTCGGCGCCTACGCCGAGGCGGTCTCCCGCGGCGTCCCGATCGTGGGACTGTGGCATTCCGGTGGTGCCCGGCTGGCCGAGGGCGTGGCCAGCCTGCACGCGGTGGGCACCGTGTTCGCGGCGATGACCGCGGCCTCGGGGCGGGTGCCGCAGATCTCGGTGGTGCTCGGGCCCGCGGCCGGCGGTGCCGCCTACGGCCCGGCGCTGACCGACATCGTGATCTTGTCCGGCCAGGGGCGGATCTTCGTGACCGGCCCGGACGTGGTGCGTTCGGTGACCGGGGAGGACGTGGACGCGGCGCGGCTGGGCGGCCCGGAGCCGCACAGCCGCCGCTCCGGCGTGGTGCACGTGGTGACCCCCACCGACGCTGATGCCCTGGGCCGCGCCCGGCAGCTGGCGGCCATGCTCGCCGACCAGGGCAAGATCACCGGCGACGACGGCGCCGACCCCGACCTGGCCGGGCTGCTGCCTGATTCGGCGCGCCGCGCCTACGACGTGCACACCCTGACCGGCCGGCTGCTGGACGCGCCCGGCGTCGAGCTGCACCCCCGGTGGGCGCCCAACATCGTGACGATCCTGGGGCGCCTGGCCGGGCGCACCGTGGGCGTGATCGCGAACAACCCGCTGCGGCTCGGCGGGTGCCTCGACGTCGCCTCGGCGGAGAAGGCGGCCCGGTTCGTGCGGATGTGCGACGCGTTCGGGGTGCCGCTGGCGGTGCTGGTGGACACCCCCGGATACCTGCCCGGCGTCGGACAGGAGTGGGACGGCGTGGTCCGCCGCGGCGCCAAGCTGCTGCACGCCTTCGCCGAGGCCGCCGTGCCCCGGGTGACGCTGGTGACCCGCAAGGCCTACGGCGGCGCCTACATCGCGATGAACTCCCGCTCACTCGGCGCCACCCGCGTCTTCGCCTGGCCCGGCGCCGAAGTCGCGGTCATGGGCGCCGTCGCCGCCGTCCGCATCCTGCACCGGCGCACCCTCGCCACCGTACCGCCGGACCAGCTCGGCCACGCCGAAGCCGAACTGGCCGCGCACCACGAAGCCACCGCCGGCGGCCTGCAGCGCGCCGTCGACCTCGGCGTCATCGACGCCATCATCCAGCCCAGCCAGACACGCCGCGAACTAGCCCGCGCCATAGCCGATGCACCCCAGCTCAAAGGCAGCCACGCCAACATCCCCCTGTAGCGGTCCAGGGGCTTGCGCCGGTCAGGAGTTCTCGGGGGCCTGCTGCGTGGCGCCGTGCGAGCGGGCCTCGGCGATGAGGCGCTCCAGGCTGGCGGCGCGGATACGGCGGAAGGTGCGGTGGGTACGGATGCGGTCCAGCACGGCGACCTCCAGCTGGGAAGCCGTGATGTCGCTGCGCGCGGCCCCACCCGCCTCGCCATCCCCCTTCCCTGGCGCGGACAGCGCGGCCAGCGCCGCGGCGAACGCCTGGGCCAGCGACATGCCTTCGGAGTACCGGTCCTTGAGCGCAGCCGATACCTGGTCCGCCTGGCCGCCGAAGGCGACGAAGCCGGGTTCGTCGGTCACCGACCCGTCGAAGGTGATCCGGAAGATCTGGTCGCCGTCGGCATGCTGGCCCACTTCGGCGACCACGATCTCCACCTCGAACGGCTTGATGTTCTGGGTGAAGATCTCGCCCAGGGTCTGGGCGTACCAGTTGGCGATGCTGCGCGCCGTGACGTCGTGCCGGTCGTACTGGTAGCCGGTGATGTCGGCGTAGGTGACCCCGGCCCTGCGCAGGTTCTCGTACTCGTTGTACCTGCCGACGGCGGCGAAGGCGATCCTGTCGTAGAGCTCGCTGATCTTACGCAGGGTGGTCGACGGGTTGGGCGCCACCATGAGGATCCCGTCCGCGTACTTGAGCACCACGCAGCTGCGGCCGCGGGATATGCCGCTTCGCGCGTAGTTGGCCTTGTCCCGCATGGCTTGCTCGGGCGGCACGTAGAACGGGATGGTCACCGCGGACGTTTCCTTTCTCCTGGTGGGCGGGATCCTAGCTGGGCGCGCGCAGCTCGGCCGCCGGGCCGTCCGGCCGGGCCATCCGCTCCTGCACAACCTGCTGGGCGGTTTCCCCGGACTCGGCTTCAGGCAGCTTGCGGAAGCCGTCGGCGGTGACGGTGGCGATGACCGGGAAAATGCGCCGCGGCAGGTCCGGGCCGCCGGTCGCCGAGTCGTCGTCTGCCGCGTCGTACAGCGCCTGCACGCAGACCAGCACCGCATCGCGGACCGGCATGTTCTCGGTGTACAACTTCTTCAGCGAGCCCCTGGCGAACACCGACCCTGACCCGATGCTGTAGAAGTCCTTCTCCTCATACGGGCCGCCGACCACGTCGTAGCTGAAGATGCGGCCCTGGCCGGTCGCCTCGTCGTACCCGACGAAGAGCGGCACCACGACCAGGCCCTGCATGGCCATGGCCAGGTTCGCCCGGATCATCGAGGCGAGCCGGTTCGCCTTGCCCTCCAGCGACAGCGAGCGGCCTTCCATCTTGTCGTAGTGCTCGAGCTCAACCTGGAACAGGCGAACGTACTCGATCCCCGCGCTTCCGGTACCGGCATAGCCGATGGCCGAGTACTCGTCGCTGCGGAACACCTTCTGCACATCACGCTTGGCGATCATGCTCCCGGCGGTGGCCCTGCGGTCCCCGGCGATCACCACGCCGTGCTCGCAGGCGGCGGCGACGATCGTGGTGGCGTGCGGCAGGTCGCGGATGACCTGGCTCGGCGCCGTCCCGGTGCCGTCCGCGGGGAACCCGGGCACCGGCCCTGCGCCCCGCCCGGGCAGCAGCTCAGGGGAGTACGAGGCGAGGAACTCGGCGAACGATGAAGTCTGCCTGCCCAGGAAGCCGGCGCCGGGCCGCGGCTGCCCGGCGTTCCCCGCCCCCAGCGTCCCTCCGGTGAACGGGCCGGGCTGGCTGCCGTCGAAATAAGAGCCCAACGCGGACCTCCTCCCGTGGTAGAGGGGGCTTTCCGGGTCCGTCCCCTCGTGGGCCAGCACTGCCTGAACCGACATTACTGCCACGCCGGAGCGCGGCAGCACGCGCAATGCGCCTCCGCGTCCGCCCACGACGAACCGGCGCAGGGCGACGGGCCCCTGCGGGCCGGGCGGCCCGCTTACTGGCCGCCTTTTTGCACGTACGACCGCACGAACTCCTCGGCGTTCTCTTCGAGGACTTCGTCGATTTCGTCGAGGATGGCGTCCACGTCGTCGGACAGCTTTTCGTGCCGCTCCCTGACTTCCTCGGAGCTGCCGGCCTCGGCCTGCTCGGTGTCCTCGGCACGCCTCGTGTTCTGGCGCTGGCCGCCCGTGTCCTTGTTGGTTGCCATATCCACCTCCGTGGGTTCCAACGCTATCGTCACCGGTTCGCCGCCTGCGCAATCCCGCCTGGGCCAAATCGTGACGGAAGAGGCGGTTGCCGCTACTCCTGCCCGGTCAGCGCCGCGACGAGCTCGGCGGCGCTGCGGCAGCGGTCCAGCAGCCCGCCTACGTGGGCCTTGGAGCCCCGTAGCGGTTCCAGTGTGGGGACGCGCTGCAGCGACTCGCGGCCGGGGATATCGAAGATAACCGAATCCCAGGACGCCGCGGCCACGGAGTCGGCGTACTGCCGCAGGCAGCGGCCGCGGAAGTAGGCCCTGGTGTCTTCTGGCGGGTTCTCGACCGCGTGCTGCACGGCGGCCTCGTCGGTGAGCCGGACCACGCGGCCCCTGGCCGCCAGCTTGTTGTACAGCCCGCGGTCCAGCCGCACGTCGGAGTACTGCAGGTCGACAAGCTGCAGCCGGGGGTGATCCCAGCCGAGCCCGTCCCTGGTCCGGTAGCCCTCGAGCAGCTCCAGCTTGGCGACCCAGTCGATCTCCCTCGCCAGCAGCATCGGATCCTCGGCCAGCCGGTTGAGGACCGACTCCCAGCGGTCCAGCACATCGGCGGTGAGGTCGTCAGCGTCGTTGCCGTACCTGTCCTCGACGTACTTGCGGGCGAGCTCCAGGTATTCCGCCTGCAGCTGGACGGAGGTCATCTTCCTGCCGTCTTTGAGCGTGACCAGGCGGCGGCAGCTCGGGTCGTGCGAGATCGCGCGCAGCTCGGCCACCGGCGCCTCCAGGGACAGGTCGGTGCCGAGGAACTTGTCCTCGATCATCGACAGCACCAGCGAGGTGGTGCCGACCTTGAGGTAGGTGCACACCTCGCTCATGTTGGCGTCGCCGATGATCACGTGCAGCCGCCGGTACTTCTCCGGGTCGGCGTGCGGCTCGTCCCTGGTGTTGATGATCGGCCGCTTCAGCGTGGTTTCCAGGCCCACCTCGACTTCGAAGAAGTCGGCGCGCTGGCTGATCTGGAAGCCCGCTCCCCTGCCGTCGGCGCCGATGCCGACCCGCCCGGCCCCGCAGACCACCTGGCGGGAGACGAAGAACGGGACCAGGTACTTGACGATGTCGGCGAACGGCGTGCTGCGCCGCATCAGGTAGTTCTCGTGCGAGCCGTAGGAGGCGCCCTTGTTGTCGGTGTTGTTCTTGTAGAGCTGGATGGGCGCGCTGCCCGGCACGGTGGCGGCCCGGGCGGCGGCCTCGGCCATGACCCGCTCCCCGGCCTTGTCCCAGATCACCACCGACAGCGGGTTGGTGCACTCCGGCGCGGAGTACTCCGGATGGGCGTGGTCGACGTACAGCCGGCCGCCGTTGGTGAGGATGACGTTGGCCAGGCCGAGGTCCTCGTCGGTGAGCTGCGAGGAGTCCGCGGCCTCGCGGGTGAGGTCGAAGCCGCGGGCGTCGCGCAGCGGGTTCTCTTCCTCGAAATCCCAGCGCGCCCGCCGCGCGCGGGCGGCGGTGGCCGCCTGGTAGGCGTTGACGATCTGGGACGAGGTCACCATCGCGTTGGCACCCGGCTGCCCCGGCACGGAGATGCCGTACTCGGTCTCGGTGCCCATCACCCGGACAACGCTCATGCTACGAGCCTAGCGGGGCGATACGGCTGGTGGCCAGGAGCGAAACCGCCACCGCTCACAGGTACTGCCCGGTGTTCGGCACGGTGTCGATCGAGCGTCCCGCCTCGGTGCCGGTCTTGCCGGAAACCAGGGTCCTGATGTAGACGATCCGCTCGCCCTTCTTGCCGGAGATGCGGGCCCAGTCATCGGGGTTGGTGGTGTTCGGCAGGTCCTCGTTCTCGCTGAACTCGTCCACGCACGCGGCCAGCAGGTGGCTGACCCGCAGGCCCTTCTGCCCGGTCTCCAGGAACTCCTTGATGGCCATCTTCTTGGCGCGGGCGACGATGTTCTCGATCATCGCTCCGGAGTTGAAGTCCTTGAAGTACAGCACTTCCTTGTCGCCGTTGGCGTAGGTGACCTCGAGGAACCTGTTGTCCTCCGTCTCGGTGTACATCCGCTCGACCGTGCGCTGGATCATCCCTTCGACGGTGGCGTTCGCCGACCCGCCGTGCTCGGCCATGTCGTCGGGATGCAGCGGCAGCTGCTTGGTGACGTACTTGGAGAAGATGTCCCTGGCCGCCTCGGCGTCGGGCCGCTCGATCTTGATCTTGACGTCCAGCCTGCCCGGCCGCAGGATCGCCGGATCGATCATGTCCTCACGGTTGGAGGCGCCGATCACGATGACGTTCTCCAGGCCTTCCACGCCGTCGATCTCGCTCAGCAGCTGCGGGACGATCGTGTTCTCCACGTCGGAGGACACCCCGGAGCCGCGGGTGCGGAAGATCGAGTCCATCTCGTCGAAGAACACGATGACCGGCATGCCCTCGCTGGCCTTCTCCCTGGCCCGCTGGAACACCAGCCTGATGTGCCGCTCGGTCTCGCCGACGTACTTGTTCAGCAGCTCGGGGCCTTTGATGTTGAGGAAGAAACTCTTGCCCTCCTTGGTTCCCTCATCGGCCGCGGTCTTGGCCGCGACCTGCTTGGCCAGCGAATTGGCGACCGCCTTGGCGATCAGCGTCTTCCCGCAGCCGGGCGGCCCGTACAGCAGCACGCCCTTCGGCGGCTTGAGCTGGTGCTCCTTGAACAGGTCCGCGTGCAGGTAGGGCAGCTCGATCGCGTCCCTGATCTGCTCGATCTGCGCGGCCAGGCCGCCGATGTCAGAGTAGGAGATGTCCGGCACTTCCTCCAGGATGAGCTCTTCCACCTCGGCCTTGGGGATCCGCTCGTACACGTACCCGGACCGCGGCTCCAGCAGCAGCGAGTCGCCGGCGCGCAGCGTCTCATGCAGCAGCGGCTCGGCCAGCCGTACCACCCGCTCCTCATCAGCCTGCGAGATGACCAGGGCCCGCTCGGTGTCTGCGAGCAGTTCCTTGAGCATGACCACCTCGCCGACCTGCTCATACCCCTGGGCGACGACCACGTTCAGCGCCTCGTTCAGCACCACTTCCTGGCCGGGGCGCAGTCCGGACAGGTCGACGTTCGGCGAGACGTTCACCCGCATCTTGCGGCCGCCGGTGAAGATGTCGGCGGTGTCGTCGTCGACGGCGTACAGGAACACGCCGAACCCCGACGGCGGCTGCGCCAGCCGGTCCACCTCTTCCTTGAGCGCGACGATCTGGTCGCGGGCCTCGCGCAGCGTCATCGCCAGCCGCTCGTTCTGCGCGGTGACCCCGGACAGGCTTGACTCGGCCTCGCGCAGCCGCTCCTCGAGCATCCTCGCCTGCCGCGGCGAGTCAGCGAGCCGGCGCCGCAGCACGGCGATCTCCTCGTCGAGGAAGGCGATCTGCGCGGTGAGGCTTCTCACCTCATCCTCGTGCCGTGAAGCACGCGCGCCCTCTTCTCTGCTGGCCACGGCTGCCACCTCCTGTGAGACCGTCAAGTAGACATTACCTACACCGCGGCTATCCCAATCCTTCAGACACCCCATCGACGCCTTTTTGCAGCGTGCCGGGTGGCCGTTGCGTCACATGAAGATCACCAGACGTCACTGCTGGCGCTGGCCTGGCACGCTTGATCGTTCGGAACAAAGATCTTCCTATTCGTCTTCGGAGCGCGCGCCCTTGGCCGGGCGCCGCCTGCGCGGCGGCGGGACCACGCCAGGCGCCAGCCTCCGCGCGGTGATCAGGAACCCGGTGTGCGCCACCATCCGGTGCTGAGGGCGGACCGCCAGCCCGTCCACGTGCCAGCCGCGCATCAGCGTCTCCCACGCGGCGGGCTCGTCGAACCCGCCGTGCCCGCGGAAGGCCTCCACCGTACGCGACAGCTGGGTCGTCGTGGCGACGTAGCAGCACGCCAGGCCGCCGGGAACGAGCACGGCCGCGGCGGCGTCGGCGCATTCCCACGGCGCGAGCATGTCCAGCACCACCCGGTCGTAGTCGGCCAGCCCCTGGGGGGCCTGGGGGGTGCGTCCCCCCAGGCCAGCACCGCCTGCGCCGAACTCGCCGACCACCAGCTGCCAGGACGGGGGCAGGCAGCCGAAGAACTGCTCCACGTTCCGCCGGGCGATCTGCGCGAAGTCCGGCCTGCGCTCAAAAGACGTCACCGTGCCCCGCTCGCCGACCGCGCGCAGCAGCCAGCAGCTCAGCGCACCAGAGCCGGCTCCGGCCTCGAGCACCCGCGCGCCGGGGAACACGTCGGCCAGCGTCACGATCTGCGCGGCATCCTTCGGGTACACGACGGCGGCCCCGCGCTTGGCGGCCGTGGTGAACTCGGCGAGCAGCGGCCGGAACACCACGTACGGCGTGCCGCCCGAGGACCGGGCCACGGTGCCGTCCGGGGCGCCGATCAGGTCATCGTGGCTCACCGTGCCGTTGTGGCTGTGGAAGGACGCGCCGGCCTGCAAGGTCATCATGTGGCTGCGGCCCTTCGGGTCGGTCAGCCGTACCGGCTCGCCGGGCATCAGCGGCCCTCGCCGTGCCTGCATCGTCACCCGGCCTCACACGCCGGCGAAGGCGTGGTCGACGTCGCGGGCGGCCAGCACCCCGTAGACCTGGCCGGACGGCTCCACCAGCAGGTACTCGGTAGCGGGAGCGCGGCGGATGGCATCGAGCAGGGCCATGCCGGACAGGTCCGCGGGCAGCACCATGCTCGGCTCCAGGGTCCTGGCCAGCGCGGCCGACTCGATCCACGGCCGCCGCTGCGGAGGTGTCGCCATCACCGCCGTCTCATCGACGATCGCGAGCGGCTTGTCCTCGTGGTCCACGACCACGACCGCCCGTGCGTGGCTCTCGTCGGCCCGGCGGATCGCCTCGGCCAGCGGTGTGTCCGCGGCGACGGAGACCGCCTTGCGGGCCAGCCGCCTGGCCTGCAGGCCGGGCAGCCGCTCCCGGAACCGGGTCGCCTTGATCGCCTGCCCGGCCCCGGTCCACATGAAGGCGGCGATCACCGCCAGCCACACCACGGTGACCAGATTCCCGCCGGTCCCGGTCACGATCCCGGCGGCGAACGGAACCACGAACAGGGCTACCGCGAGCACCCGGCCCGCCCAGGCGGCCGCGATCGTGGAGGTCGCAGGGCGGCCGGTCAGCTTCCAGATCACGGCCCGGAGCATCCGTCCGCCGTCCAGGGGCAGGCCTGGCAGCAGGTTGAAGAGCCCGACGACCAGGTTGGCCAGCCGGAGCTGGCTCACCAGTGTCCAGCCGATGGTTCCGGCGGGCACGACCTGCATCAGGCCGAACCCGACCGCGGCCAGCGCCAGCGACAGCGCGGGCCCGGCGGCCGACAGCACGAACTCCCGGCCGGGAGTCTGCGGCTCGCGCTCGATCTCCGAGAAACCGCCGAGGGGGTAGAGCAGGATCCGCCGGACCGGCAGCCGGTATCCGCGGGCGACCAGCGAGTGGCTCAGCTCGTGCACCAGCACCGACAGGTAGAGCAGCACGACGAAGGCCGCGGCCACCGCGAACCTGGTGGCGCCGTGCAGCGTCGCGGCCAGGTCGTTGGCGTAGATGAAGATGAAGACCCCGGCGATCACGAACCAGTACGGCGAGATGTACACCGGTATGCCGAACGGCCGTCCGATGACGATGCCAGGGCCGGCGTCGCGGCGCCGCGGCGGTCGTCCCGGTGTCGTGCGTGCCACAGTACCGATCGTATGTGCTCTGCTCCCCGGGGAGGTTCCCCCTGCGCCACCCGCCGTGGGCCCGGGCGAATGTCGGCGGGGTGGTCTACGGTGGCGCTGTGGGTGAACCAACCGGGGCGTCGCTGTCGCCGTCTCGCGCGGCGGACTTCATGACGTGTCCGCTGCTGTACCGGTTCCGGGTGATCGACCGGCTGCCCGAGCCGCCGACCGAGGCGACCGCGCGCGGCACGCTGGTGCATGCCGTGCTGGAGCGGCTGTTCGACCTGCCTGCGGCCGACCGGACCCCGCAGGCCGCGCAGGCGCTGCTGGGCCCGGAGTGGGACCGGCTGGCCGCCGCCGAGCCGGATCTGGGCGCGCTGCTCGGCGGCGATGCCGGCCAGGCAGGCTGGCTGGCCTCCGCTGCCGCGATCCTGGACTCCTATTTCAGGCTGGAAGACCCGCGCCGGCTGGAGCCGGCCGAGCGCGAGTGCTACGTGGAGACCGTGCTGGATTCGGGGCTGCGGCTGCGCGGCTACATCGACCGGCTCGATGTGGCGCCGGGCGGCCAGATCAGGATCGTGGACTACAAGACCGGCCGGGCGCCGCGGGAGGCGTACGAGGCCAGCGCGCTGTTCCAGATGAAGTTCTACGCCCTGGTCCTGTGGCGCGCCCGCGGGCAGGTGCCGCGGCTGCTGCAGCTGATGTACCTGGCCGAGGGCGAGGTGCTGCGGTACGTCCCCGACGAGGCGGACCTGCTTGCCACCGAGCGCAAGGTAGCCGCGCTGTGGCAGGCCATCGAGCGGGCGCGGGCCGCGGCCGACTGGCGGCCCAGGCCGGGCAGGCTCTGCGACTGGTGCGCGCACAAGGCGCTGTGCCCGGCGTTCGGCGGCACGCCGCCGCCGCTGCCGCAGCCTGCGGTCGGCCCGGCCGCCGCAGCGGCCGGGCCGACGGTCCCCGAGGCGCTGCCCGAGCCCTCGCTTCCGCTACCGCTCGCCGAAGAGCGGTCACCTGCCGGGGTTACTTCACGAAGTACCAGTCCTCCGGGTTGAGCATCAGCGTCGACGGCTGCGGCAGCACGCCGTGGAGGTTGCTGACGACCTCGGTGACCTGGTAAGGGGCGTTCGGCTGCCACAACACCGGAAGCTGCGGCGACAGGTAGTTCTGCCAGGTGTACATGGCAGAGTTGCTGCTGCTCGTCAGCGTCTGGTCGATCAGCGAGTCGTTGGTCTTGTCGCAGTATCCGCCGGAGTTGGCAATTGCGCCGCACATGAACAGCGTCTCCCCGGTCGGCAGCACGTCCGGGTAGAACGACCAGCCCAGGCCCCAGTCGGCCATGTCCCAGTTGCACGGGATCTTGGCGACCACGCAGTTGCCCGCGGATGCCGCGACCACCTGGTTGAACGGCAGCGGCTTCAGGTTCAGCCTGATGCCCACCGCCGCCGCGTTGGACTGCAGCTGGGTCAGCTCCGACTGGATCCACGCAACGCCGGTCGCGTAGCTGAAGGTGAAGCTCAGCGGGGTGCCCTGGCTGATCCCCGCGCCGCACGTGCTCGCGTTGGAGCAGGTGGTGGTCCCGCCTGACGCCACGCTCCAGCCATGGCTGGACAGCAGGCTCTTCGCCTTCGACGGGTCGTACGCGAACTGGGTTCCCGCCTTGAGCTGCGGCGACAGCCACTGGGTCACCGGCTGGTTCGCCACCGGCCCGACGGTGGGGAAGGCGTAGCCCTTCAGCGGCCCCTGGATCACAGCCTGCTCGTTCATCAGGTAGGCCAGCGCCTGCCGGAAGTACAGCTGCTTGAAGATGGCCGCGTGGTCGGACACCGTGGACTGCTGGTTGACCGTATAGAAGCTGATCCCCCACTGGTACCACGGGGCCAGCGTGTACCCGTGCAGCGGGTTGCTGCCCACCGCCGCGTTGGCCGGCTTGGCCGGCAGGTCCTCGGTCGGGATGTAGCCGACGTCGATCTTGCTGCTCGAACTCGGCGCCTGCAGCACGTCGTATTCCGCGGCGTCGGTGGTGAACGGCAGCTCCTTGAACTGCGACAGGTGCGGCTTGCCCGGCCCGGAGTAGGACTTGTTCGGCACCATGGTCAAGTTCCCGTCGGCGTTGAACGCGGTTAGCTTCCACGGCCCGTCCACGATCGACCACAGCGGCGAGCTCACGTAGCCGCTCAGGTTCTTGGACTGGGAGTCCAGGTAGCTGTACACCGCGGAGCAGTCGCTGACCGTGGTCGAGCAGTGGCTCGGCCCGGACGCGGTGCGGTCCCACGCCTCCGGCATCGGGCTGACCTGGGCCAGCTCGTTGTAAAGGAACCACTGCTGGTTGTAGGCCTTGTTCAGGTTCAGCACCAGCGTGGTGGGACTGGCCACCTTCATGCTGGAGACGATGGTGTTCGGGAACCCGGTGTAGGCGCCGTAGTCGGTGGAGCCGACCGCCTGCTCCATGTTCAGCCAGAACGCGATGTTCTGCGCGCTCACCGGCTGGCCGTTGGACCACATGTAGTGCTTCAGCGTGATCGTCACGGTCTTGCCGCCGTTGCTCCAGACCGGGAGGTTCGCCAGGCTCTTGGTGTTGTTCACCGTCGGCTGCTCGCCGTTGCCGAACCAGTACAGCGGCCGGTACATCAGGTACTGGAACAGGTTGAGGTTGGACACGCTGATGAACGCACTGCTGGTGAACGGGAAGATGTAGTTGGGCGTGGTCGCAGGCAGCTCGGCGAACGTCGCGGTGCCGCCGCTGACCGGCGTGCCGCTGGTCTGCGAACTGCCGCTACTGCTGCTGTTGCTGCAGGCCGCGAGCGCGGTGATGCTCGCCGCCGCGATAGCCAGGCCGCCGAAGGTTTTGCTCCGGAATCTCATCGGCGTTCCTTCCTCCCGCTGTCCGCGACTTTTCTCGGTGCCGAGGTCATCAGCCTGTCGCCTTTCTCTCGCGTTCCTCGAAGCGTAAGTGCCCCACTGCATCGATCTCTCGGCGAGAAGGTCACAACTCGTCATCAATCCCCGGAGGCGGTCACGAAGCGTTACGGCTGGCATGCAGAGCTGTATCGCCCGGTTCGCCGGGCAGGCCGCGCGATGGGCGCCCATGAGCTGCACCTTGGCGCTGCGCCGCCGTTCCCGGCACTCAGCATCACACGCCGGGTGACCAGCCCGTCACCCGATGGTGCTACTTCACGTAGTACCAGTTCTCCGGGGTGATGTTGAGGGTCGGCTCCTGGGGCAGCACGCCGTGGAGGTTGTCGGCGACCTCGGTGACCTGGTAAGGGGCGTTCGGCTGCCAGATGAGCGGCACCTGGGTGGCCAGGTAGTTCTCCCAGGCGTACATGTAGGACAGGTTGCCGCTGGTCAGCGTCTGATCGATCATCGCGTCGTTGGCCGGGGTGCAGTACCCGCTGGAGTTGGCGATAGCGCCGCACTTGAACAGCGTCTCGCCGGTCGGCGACACGTCCGGGTAGAACGACCAGCCGAGACCCCAGTCGGCCATGTCCCAGTTGCACGGGATCTTGGCGACCACGCAGTTGCCGGAGTACCCCGCGACCACCTCGTTGAACGGCTCCGGCTTCAGGTTCAGCCTGATGCCCACCGCCGCCGTGTTGGACTGCAGCTGAGCCATCTCCGACTCGATCCAGGCACTCCCGCTCGCGTAGATGAACGTGAAGCTCAGCGGGGTACCCTGGCTGATCCCCGCACCGCACAGGCTCGCGTTGGCGCAGGTGGTCGTCCCGCCAGGCGCCACGCTCCAGCCATGGCTGGTCAGCAGGCTCTTCGCCTTGCCCGGGTTGAACGGGAACTGGTCGCCGGTCTTAAGCTGCGGGGATAGCCACGGGGTCACCGGCTGGCTCGCCACCGGCCCGACCGTGTAACTGGCGTAGCCCTTCAGCGGACCTTCGATTACCGCCTTCTGGTTCATCAGGTACTGCAATGCCTGCCGGAAGTACACCTGCTTGAAGATGGCCGCGTGGTCCGACACCGTGGACTGGAGGTTCATGGTGGAATAGCTGATGCCCCACGAGTACCACGGGGCAAGCATGTAACCGGGCAGCGGGTTGCTGCCCACCGCCGCGTTGGCCGGCTTGGCGGGCAGGTCCTCGGTCGGGATGTAGCCGACGTCGATCTTGCTGGCCGAGCTCGGCGCCCGCAGCACGTTGTACTCCGCGGCGTCGGTGGTGAACGGCAGCTCCTGGAACTGCGACAGGTGCGGCTTGACCGGGCCGGAGTAGGACTTGTTCGGCACCATGGTCACGTTCCCGTCGGCGTTGAACACGGTCAGCTTCCACGGCCCGTCCACGATCGACCACAGCGGCGAGGACACGTACCCGCTCAGGTTCTTCGACTGGGCATCCAGGTACTTGTACACCGCCGCGCAGTCGCTGACCGTCGTCGAGCAGTGGCTCGGGCCGGACGCGGTCACGTCCCACGCCTCGGGCATCGGCGTGATCTGGCTCAGGTCGTTGTATACGATCCAGGTCGGGTTGTACGCCTTGTCCAAGGTCAGCACCAGCGTGGTCGGGCTGACCGCCTTCATGCTGCTCACCTCGGTGTTCGGGAATCCGGTAAAGGCGCCGTAGTCGAGGTTGCCGACCGCCTGCTCCATGTTCAGCCAGAACAGCACGTTCTGCGCGGTCACCGGCTGGCCGTTGGACCACATGTAGTGCTTCAGCGTGATCGTCACCGTCTTGTTGCCGTTGCTGAAGGTCGGGTAGTTGGCCAGGCTGAGCGAGGTGTTCAGCGTCGGCTGGTTTCCGGTGCCGAACCAGTACAGCGGCCGGTACAGCAGGTACTGGAACAGGTCGGTGTTGGACACGCTGATGTAGGCGCTGCTGGTGAAGGGGAAGATGTAGTTGGGCGTGGTCGCCGGTATCTCGGCGAACGTCGCGGTGCCCCCGGTGACCGGCGTGCCGGCTGCACCTGACGAGCTGGTGCCGCTGCTGCTGCACGCCGCCAGCGCCGTGATGCTCGCCGCCGCGATGGCCAGGCCCCCGATCGCTCTGCTGCGGATCCTCAGCACGTTGCTTCCCCTCTCTGCCGGTTCCGCCGGTGATGCGCTGCGCGCCGGCGCGGGGCACCGGCCGTCGTGAACCCGAGAGTCCGCCATTTCGCGCGCGGAGGCCAGACCTGCGCGCAAGTCGTAGCGTGATCGTGATTAAAGAGCGCGCCGATTCGTCATCGACGTTACCCGCCGGGGACTGCCAGCCATCGGAAACCTCGGCCAGGAGACGCTGAGACGGCGCAAGTCGCCCGCGCGAAGCAGGATGGCCGCTCCGTCAGGTGATGCCGTGGCGGCGCAGGATGTCGGCGACGTCGCCGAGGTCGTCGTCATCGTCGATCGCGCCGCGGCCCCTGCGGGCCTTGGCCGGGGCCTTGGCCGGGGCGTTGGCGGCCGGCGCCGTGGCCGCCGCCGGGGAGTCGGGCCGGGCGGCCAGCCGCCTGCCGGGCGCCGGCTGCGTCCCCGCCGGGCCGGCGGCCCGCTTGCCCTCAGCTCCCCTGGCGCGCCGCCTGCGGCGCAGCGAGCCGGAGACGACGAACAGCAGCGCAGCAGCCCCGGTCACCACCAGGCCGGACCAGACCCGGACGGAGAACACGAAGCCGGCCGCGAAGTCGCCGATGGCGATGCCCATCTTCCAGAACATCTCGATCGCGCCGGTCAGGTAGGCCGCCAGCGGCAGCAGCGACCAGGCTGCTCCGCGCAGGCCCGCGGCCACGCCGCGCCGCCGCATCGCCAGGAAGCTGAGTACCAGGCCGAGCGCCGTCAGTCCCCCGCACAGCGGCAGCCAGGCAATCTTGTCGTAAGTGGACATGTCGCGCCTCCCGCGGTTCTGCTCGCAGTCTAAGGCCGAGAAGGCAGTGCCGTGGCTGGGGCTAACCCCCGGATTGGCGGCAAGCGCGACGGACACGCCGCCGGGGCCGGCCGCCAGGTCCAGCAGCGACCCCACCACGGTCAGCCCTGGTGCCGGAGGGATCGGCACCAGCGACGGCACCGCGATCACCCGGCAGCCGGCGGCCTGCGCCGAGGCCACGCCGTTGGGCGAGTCCTCCAGGGCGAAGCAATCCTGCGGCGGCACGCCGACGAGCTTGGCCGCCAGCAGGTAGGGTTCCGGGTCCGGCTTGGTGGCGGTCACGTCGTTGGCGCACACCAGCGCGTCGAACCGCAGTCCGGTGCTGGCAAGGACCGCGTCGGCGAAGCTGCGCTCAGACGAGGTGACCAGCGCGCTGGGCAGCCCGGCCCTGGCCACCGCGGCGAGCAGTTCGGCGGCACCCGGCTGCAGCGGCACCCCGTCGCGGCGCACCCGCTCGGCGATATCCGACATCAGCCACTGCCCGGCCAGGCCCGGCGGGGCGGGCCTGGCCGCCTTCGCCAGCAGGTAGCGCACGGTGCGGTCCAGGCTGCCGCCGAGCAGCGCACGCTGGTCCGCCTCGGTCCAGTCGCTGCCCAGCCTGGCCATCACGGCGGTCTCCGCCTGCAGCCACAGCGGCTCGGAGTCGATGAGCAGCCCGTCCATGTCGAACAGCACCGCGGTGCCGTTCGGCGCCGCGTGCGTCATACCGAGAAATACTTGGCGGCGGGGTGGTGCACCACGATCGCGTCGGTGGACTGCTCCGGGTGCAGCTGCATCTCCTCGGACAGCTCCACGCCGATGCGGGACGGCCGCAGCAGCCGGACGACCTTGGCGCGGTCGGCAAGGTCCGGGCAGGCCGGGTAGCCGAAGGAGTACCTCGCGCCCTGGTAGCCGACGCGGAAGAACCCCTCGATGTCATCTGGGTCGGCGGCGGCGATGCCCAGCTCGCGGCGGATCCGCGCGTGCCAGTACTCGGCCAGCGCCTCGGTGAGCTGGACCGACAGCCCGTGCAGCTCCAGGTACTCGCGGTAGGCGTTCTTGGCGAACAGCTCCGCGGTGGCCGCGGAGATCCGCGGCCCCATCGTGACGAGCTGGAACGCCACCACGTCCGGGTCGCCGCTTGCCCGGTCCCTGAAGAAGTCGGCCAGGCACAGCCGCCGGTCCCGCCGCTGGCGCGGGAAGGTGAACCGCTCCAGCTCCCGGCCGCCGTCGCTGCTAGCCCGGGGGGACGACCCCCCCTGGCCCCCCCGCTCGGGCGACACGATGATCAGGTCGTTCCCGGAGCTGACGCAGCGGAAGTACCCGTAGACCACCGCCGCGGCCAGCAGCCGTTCGGTCTGCACCCGCTCCAGCCACATCCGCAGCCGCGGCCGGCCCTCGGTCTCGACCAGCTCGGCGTAGGAGGTCCCGCCACCGCGGGATGGCTTGAGGCCCCACTGGCCGAGGAACAGCGCCCGCTCATCCAGCAGCGCCGCGTAGTCCGCGAGCGGGATGCCCTTGACCACCTCGGTGCCGAGGAATGGGGGCGTGGGCACCGGCACATCTGTTGAGACATCAGAACGAGCAACGGTGCCTGGCTCAGGCGCACGGTCTGGCTTCGACGCCGCGGCCTTGACCCGGCGGGTGCGCGGCTCGGGCAGCTTCGCGCCGGGCATGCCGCGCTTGACCGCCATCGCCGCGTCCATCAGCCGCAGGCCCTCGAACGCGTCCCTGGCGTATCTGACCTCGCCGTCGAACAGCGCCGCCAGGTCCTGCTCCACGTAGGCGCGGGTCAGGGCGGCGCCGCCGAGCAGCACCGGCCAGCGCCGCGCCAGGCCGCGGGAGTTCAGCTCGGCCAGGTTGTCCCGCATCACCACGGTGGACTTCACCAGCAGGCCCGACATCCCGATGACGTCGGCGTCGTTGTCGGCCGCCGCGGCCACGATCGCCGAGATCGGCTGCTTGATCCCGATGTTGACCACGTCGTAGCCGTTGTTCGACAAGATGATGTCGACCAGGTTCTTGCCGATGTCGTGCACGTCGCCCTTGACCGTGGCCAGCACGATCGTGCCCTTGCCAATTTCGCCGCTTCGCTCCATGTGCGGTTCCAGGTAGGCGACCGCCGCCTTCATCACCTCAGCCGAGGTGAGCACGAACGGCAGCTGCATCTGCCCTGAGCCGAACAGCTCGCCGACCGTCTTCATGCCGTCGAGCAGCACGTCGTTGACGATCTCCAGTGCGGGCCGCTGCGCCAGCGCTTCGTCCAGGTCGGCCTCCAGGCCGGCCCGCTCCCCGTCGATGATCCGCCGCTTCAGCCGTTCCCACAGCGGCAGGCCTGCCAGCTCCGCGGCCCGGCTCGCCTTCAGTGCGGCCGCGTCCACCCCCTCGAACAGCTCCATCAGCGCGGCCAGCGGGTCATAACCCGGCCGCCGCCTGTCGTAGACCAGGTCCAGCGCAGCCTGCCGCTGCTCGTCGGGTATCCGCGCGATCGGCATGATCCGCGCCGCGTGCACGATCGCGGAATCCAGGCCGGCCCGCACGCACTCGGCGAGGAACACCGAGTTCAGCACCGCGCGTGCGGCGGGCTTGAGGCCGAACGACACGTTGGAGACGCCCAGCGTGGTCTGCACGTCCGGGTAGCGGCGCTTGAGCTCGGCGATGGCCTCGATGGTCTCCACCGCGTCCCGCCTGGTCTCCTCCTGCCCGGTGGCGATCGGGAAGGTCAGGCAGTCCACGATGATGTCCTCGAGCCGCATGCCCCAGGTGCCGGTCAGGTCCGCGGCCAGCCGCTCGGCCACCTGTAGTTTCCACTCGGCGGTGCGGGCCTGGCCGCGCTCGTCGATGGTCAGCGCGATCACCGCGGCACCGTGCTCGCGGACCATCGGCATCACCCGGGCGAGGCGGGAATCCGGCCCGTCGCCGTCCTCGTAGTTGACCGAGTTGACCACCGCGCGGCCCCCGGTCAGCTCCAGGCCGGCCTCGATCACCGCGGGCTCTGTGGAATCGAGCACCACCGGCAGCGTGGCGGCGGTGGCCAGCCTGCCCGCGACTTCACGCATGTCCGCGACGCCGTCGCGGCCCACGTAGTCGACGCACACGTCGAGAAGGTGGGCGCCGTCGCGGGTCTGGGCCCTGGCGATCTCCACGCAGTCCTCGTACGTGCCCTCGAGCAGCGCCTCGCGGAACGCCTTGGACCCGTTGGCGTTGGTCCGCTCGCCGATGGCCAGGAACGCGGTGTCCTGCCGGAACGGCACGTGCTGGTACAGCGAGGCGACCCCGGGCTCCGGGCGCGGCCTGCGCCGCCCGGCCGGGCGGCCGGCGACCCGTTCGGCTAGCGCCGCGATGTGCTCCGGCGTGGTGCCGCAGCAGCCGCCGACCAGCGACAGGCCGAACTCCCGGGTGAACCGGTCGTGCGCATCCGCCAGCTGCGCCGGGGTCAGCGGGTAGCGGGCGCCGTCGGAGCCGAGCACGGGCAGGCCCGCGTTCGGCTCGCAGGAGACACCGACCCGGGCGTGGGCCGCCAGGTAGCGCAGGTGCTCGCTCATCTCGCCGGGGCCGGTGGCGCAGTTCAGGCCGATCATGTCGATGCCGAGCGGCTCGAGCGCGGTCAGCGCGGCGGCGATCTCGCTGCCCAGCAGCATCGTCCCGGTGGT
>JAFAPY010000289.1 GCA_019246795.1 Streptosporangiaceae bacterium
CAGCAACTGCCGACCGAAGTCGTCGTCGCCCACGCAGCCGACCATGCTGACGGCGCCGCCCAGGCGGGCCGCGGCCACGGCCTGGTTGGCGCCCTTGCCGCCCGGGGTGAACCGGGCCGCCGAGCCGAGCACGGTCGCGCCCGGTTCGGGCAGCCGGGGCACGGTGACGGAAATGTCCATGTTCAGGCTGCCCAGGACGGTGACGCGCGGCCGGTTTCCCATGTCCGCACGCTAGCGCGCCGGGACGCCGCGCGGCACAACCGGCCAGGGCCAGGCGGATTGGCCCTGCCGCCGGGCGGCGGAGGCTCCTAGACTCGGCGTGTGCCGTATCAGCTCCGCCAGGTGGACGTGTTCACCGATACCCCCTATCTCGGCAACCCGGTCGCGGTCGTGCTCGGCGCCGACGGCCTGAGCACCGAGCAGATGCAGCTGTTCGCGCGCTGGACCAACCTGTCGGAGACCACGTTCGTGCTGGCGCCGCGGGCGGCCGGGGCCGACTACCTGGTCCGGATCTTCACCCCGGCGAGCGAGCTGCCGTTCGCCGGGCATCCGACGCTCGGTACCTGTCACGCCTGGCTGGACGCCGGCGGCCGGGCGGCCGACCCGGACGCGGTCGTGCAGGAGTGCGCGGCCGGGCTGGTGACGGTCCGGCGGACGGACACAGGCCTGGCCTTCGCGGCGCCGCCGCTGGTGCGCAGCGGGCCGGTGGAAGAGTCCGTGGCCGAGCGGGTGGCGCGCGCGCTCAACATGGCGCGGTCGGACATCGTGGACATCGCCTGGGCGGACAACGGGCCCGGCTGGGTCGCCGTCCTGCTGGACAGCGCCGAGGCGGTGCTGAAGCTCCGGGCCGGGGCCGTGGACACGGACATCGGCGTGGTCGGCTTCTACCCGGACGGCTCGCCGGAAGCGCTGGAGGTGCGGGCGTTCAGCCCGAAGATCACCTCGGTCGAGGATCCGGTCACGGGCAGCCTGAACGCCTCGCTCGGGCAGTGGCTGCTGGGCAGCGGCCGGGTCACCGCGCCGTACGTGGCCAGCCAGGGCACCGCGATGGGCCGCCGCGGCCGGGTGCACGTCTCCCGGGACGCCGACGGCCAGGTCTGGGTCGGCGGCGGCACGATCACGTGCGTGAGCGGGACGGTCGCGCTCTAGGCGCTCAGAGCTTGCCGCGGCTCCGGGTGTTGAGGATGATCTGGGCGACCTGGTACGGGCTCAGGCCCAGCTTCGCGGCGATCTCGTCCGGCCGCAGTCCCTGCTCGTTGTAGAGCAGCGCCAGCTTCTCCTGCGACCTGGTCCACGGCGGCCGGGTCACGGTGCGGCGCGCAGCCTGCGGGCGCGGCTCGGGCTTGACGGGAGCTTCGGCCGGAGCGGTCGCCGGGACCGGAGCGGGGACCTCGGCGCCAGCGGATGAGGGCGCGCGCGGGCCGTAGAACTCGCGCCGCTGATCACGGTACTTGCCGCTGGCCAGCTCATCGCGGGTGGTCTCGTCCAGGATCATGTACTGCTCGGCCGACTTGTTCACTCCCACGGCCACCATGGTCAGGTCCTTGAGGTTCTTCTCCTGGCACCCGCGCGACATGCAGTAGTTGTACTTCTCGGCTCGCTCGGGATGCAGCTCCCGGCCGCACGTGACGCACTTGTCCATAACGTCTTGATAACGCCGGAGCAACGGCGGATGTTCCCAGGTAGCCGAGGGCACGAGCGGGGCGGGAACCGGGCTCGTCCGGCGCTATCGGTCGTGCGCAGGAGCGATGGCTAGCGGTCCGTGACCACCTGCAGGGCCACCCGGCGGTTGCCGCCGTTCAGCTTGACCAGCCCGAACCACAGGGGCAGCAGCGCGTCGACGGTGGCCGTCGCGCTGGCGTCGCCGAGGTAGGCCGGCTCGAGCCCGACCGCGCGGATGAGCTCCTCGGCCGTCGCGCGGGCCTCGGGGTCGGCGGCGAAGAACAGGTTCGCCCCGGGCAGCGGGTTGGCGAAGTTCTCCCAGCCCAGCGTGTTGAAGGCACGCACGTACCGGACCGAGGGGGCGGCGCCGGCGATGATGGCCCGGCTGTCGAACTCCGGCGCGCCCATCCGGTTCGCCGCGTCGATCACCGTCTTGCCCGCCAGCGCCGCGGCCTGGTCTTCGACCACGTCGGCCACGACCTGGCCGGGCACGGCCAGCACCACCACGTCGGCGTCCCTGACCGCTTCGCCGATGCCGCGCACGGGCGCCC
>JAFAPY010000347.1 GCA_019246795.1 Streptosporangiaceae bacterium
CCAGGATCCGCTCCCGCAGCAACGAGACCAGCTCGGCCCGGACGGGACAAGCCGCAAGCTGGCCGAGGCGCCGGTCGAGTTCGCCTCGGTCCACCGCGGGCCGGCCCCTGGGCACCGGTGCCGGATCGGGCTGCCCTGCCTGCTTGCGGGACAGGTAGCGGTCGCAGAAGTCCAGGGTGTCGGCGACCGATGCCTTAATTACGCCGCCGAACGCTTTGGCCAAGACATTGGCCGGCGTGCATTCCGCGTACGAGCGGACGGTGACGCCCGGCGCCATAGGCTGCAGCTCGATGCCGACCACCATGCGTGCGATCGGACCGGAGTCGAATTCACGGAGCACCGCATAACGGCGCTCGCGGATCCAGTCAAAGGGGAACTCCCGCCACCGCACCGGGACGACACCGAAAACCCTGGCACGGGCCCGGCGTACCAGCGGGTCGGGAAGCGCGGAGAACTCCACCGCCGGGAGGCCGATCGCGCGGTTGAGGTGATCGGTGTCGGCCAGCAGCCGCCAGGCCTCCGATACCGGCATCGGGTAGGCCCGCTCGCGCTCAAACCGGATGGTCTGGTGCTTCATCTCCTGCTGGTGCCCGCGGACGACATGACGAGCCTGCCGGCGTCGCGGCGGCCCACCCCTCCTCGCCACAGGTGTCGTTATGCTGGCCTAAGCCGATGTTTACTCAGTTTTACTGAGCGTAACAGGTGGGGAAACCTTTGGTTCATCGGATCCTGGTGGCAACCGACCGATCCGATACCGCAACCCGGGCGGTCGCCTGGGCAGCGGAGATGTCCGATCGGTACGCCGCCGACCTGCTCATCCTTCAGGTGATCGCGCCTGAACACCTGACCGGCGCCGACAGCGTCACAGCCGAGGCGACCGAGGCAGCGCAGGCTCAGCTGGGCGCGCTGGCGACCGAGGTCGGCGGGGAACGGGGCCGCCCGATCGTGGTCTACGACTCCGACCCCGCGGCCGCGATCGTGCGCACCTGCGAGCAGGAGCGGGTGGACCTGGTGGTGGTCGGCAACGTCGGCATGCGCGACCGCACCGAGTTCCTGCTCGGCAGCGTGCCCAACCAGGTATCCCACAACGCCAGGTGCTCGGTGGTGATCGTCAACACCGCGCCCGCGGGGGCTGCTGCGGCGGCGGCCCAGCAGGACCGGGAAGCCGGAGGGGACGCGCCCGCGACCGACGGCCAGCTTCTGGCCCGCGCGGCACGTGTGGCCCAGGTGTTCGCCAAATACGGCCTGGGCGACATGCGGCACCGGGACGGCGATGACAGCGCGGCGCGCGCGCGGCGGCTGCGCGGGGCGCTCGAAGAGCTCGGGCCGACCTTCGCCAAGCTCGGGCAGATCCTGTCCACCCGGCCGGACCTGCTGCCAGCCGCCATCGTCACCGAGCTTGCGGGCCTGCAGGATCACGTGACGCCGCTGAGCGAGGCCGAGATCGTGTCGGTCATGGAGAAAGAGCTCAGGGTGCCGTGGGAGGACGTGTTCGCAACCATCGAACCGGACCCGATGGCGTCCGGGACGATCGCCCAGGTACACCGGGCCACGCTCGTCGGCGGCGAGCGGGTGGTGGTCAAGGTGCAGCGGCCGACCGCGGAGAACCAGATCAGGCAGGACCTCGGGCTGCTGGAGCGGTTCGCGGACAAGGCGGCGAACCGTCCGGCCTTCCGGCAGGTGGTCGACGTGCCCGCGATCATCGACCATCTGTCCTCCTCGCTGCTGCGCGAGCTGGATTTCCGGCATGAGGCCGCGAACATCGAGCGGATGCGGGAGGTGCTGACGCCGTTCGACCGCCTCGCCGTGCCGCGGGTCCACGCCGAGCTGTCCACCGGCCGTCTGCTGGTCATGGAGGAGATCCAAGGGATCCCGGTGCTGCAGGCGCCGGCCGGCGAAGCCCGCCGTGAGGCGGCCCGCCAGCTTCTCGAGGCCTACTACCACCAGGTCCTCGTCGCCGGGTTCTTCCATGCCGACCCGCACCCGGGCAACCTGATGTGGTGGGACGACAAGATCTACCTCCTTGACCTGGGGATGGTCGGGGAGGTGGATGCGGGGATGCGGGAGTCGCTGCTGTTGCTGCTGCTGGCGTTCTGGCGGGAAGACGCCGGCTTCCTCGCAGACGCCATGCTCGGCTTGGCCGCCGAGCGGCCGCCGGCGGGATTCGACGAGGCCGCGTTCACCGCAGACCTGGCCGAACTGCTGGCCAGCTACCGGCATGCGTCGCTGAGGGAACTCCGGCTCGGGCCGCTGCTGCAGCAGCTCACCGAGATCTCCGTCCGGCACCGGATCCGGATGCCCTCGTCGCTGGCCCTCATCGGGAAGGCGTTCGGCCAGATGCAGCTGGCTGCCGCCGAACTGGATCCCACCCTGGACCCGTTCGCGGTGGCCGGCAGCTTCTACCTGCGGCAGCTGGCCGGGCAGATGCGGACCATGGCCAATCCGCAGCAGCTGTTCTACCAGAGCCAGAAGGCCCGTGCCCGGGCCGGCAGGCTGCTGGAGGGACTGGAACGCGCCGTCGGGGTCAGGGGCGGTTCTGGCCTGCGGGTCCATCTGCAAGGCGTTCCGGAACTAACCGGCGCGATCTCCCGGGCCGGGCGCCGCATCGCCCTCGGCCTCACCGCGGCTACCGCGATCGTCGGCACGGCGGTCACGGCCAGCGCCGCCCGCCCGGCCACGTGGGCCATCGCGACGTTCGGGGCCGCTGCCGTCCTGCTCACCTGCGGCTTGCTCCTCGACATGATCCGGCACCGCTGACATGCCGGGCCGGTCAGCGGTCAGGCGCATCCTCGGGTACCCGCAGCGGGCCATCCTCGGCGCGCTCATGTCCCTGGCCGTCATCGTGATCGAGCGGCGCATCCGCAAGACGATCCGGCGGGACGCCGCAGCCGGGGCAGGCCGGCAGCCCGGTGACACGCAGCAGCGCTTACCGTTCGTTAGGGATGATCTGCGGCGGCGCGCAGCGCGGCGAACTCGGCGGTCAGCGCGGGCAGCGACCAGCCGGCGTTCAGGCCGCTCGGGTTCGGCAGCAGCCACAGCCGGACGCCGGCCAGCGCGGCCGGCTGCGCGCCGGTGACGGCGTGCGGGCGGCCGAACGCGGTGCGGTAGGCGGTCAGACCGGCCACGGCGACGACGCGAGGGCGGTGGCTGCGGACCACGGCGGTCAGCCGCTCGGTGCCCGCGCGGAGCTCGGCGGCGTCCAGCTCGGCCGCCTGCGCGGTAGCGCGCGGCACCAGGTTGGTGATGCCCAGCCCATAGCCGGGCAGCAGGTCCTGCTCGCGGGGTTCCAGCCGGCGCGGGGTGAACCCGGACAGGTATAGCGCGGGCCAGAACCTGTTTCCCGGCCTGGCGAAGTGCCAGCCGGTCGCGGCGGAGTACAGGCCGGGATTGATGCCGCAGAACAGCACGCCGAACGGCTGGCCAGGTGCCGGCAGCACGTCGGGGACGGTGCGGTCCCTCGCCGTGGCCAGCTCCGCAGCGGTCGGGCGCCCGCGGGTGGTCATCTCGACGCCGATGTGGCGAGCTTGCGCGCCTTCCAGACTTCTTCGCACGGCCATTTCCGTGCCCACTCCAACGTGGCCAGCGGGTGCCGCGTGGTAGCCCCCGGGCCGGGCCGCAGCTCCAGCAGATCCTCGACCTGGAAACCGCAGCCGCGAAGCAGCCGGATCATGTCGCCGTGGCAGAGATGGAATTCCACCGACTCGTCATCCAGCCATTCGAAACGGTGCATGCCGAAGTAAGGACGCAGCAGCCGCTCGGCGGCAGGAACGCCATCGGTATCCGGGATGGTGAGCATCAGGAGCACGGAATTCACCAGGAAGATCAGTAGGCCGCCCGGGCGCAGCAGCCGCGCGGCCTCGGGAATCCAGGCGTACGGGTCGCACCAGATGCTGGCGCCGTACTCCGAGATTGCCAGGTCGAAGCTGGCGTCGGCGAACGGTGCCTGCTCGGCGCTGGCATGGATCAGCGGGAACCGCAGCCCGAAACGATCCTGCAGCTGGCGGGCGGTGGCAAGCTGAGCCGGCGAGTTGTCCAGCCCCACCGGCCGCGCGCCGCCGCGGCCCAGCCACGCCGACACGTAGCCGGTGCCGCAGCCGAGCTCGATGCTGTCCAGGCCGTCGACGGCATCCGGCAGCACGCCTGCCTGCCGCTGCGGGATCCCCCAGATGCCCCAGCAGGGCTCGGCGATCGCCCAGTTGTCCAGGCCTGGTCCGGCGTATTCGGCTGCCCAGCGGTCCCAGGCCGCCCGGTTGCGCCGCACGTGCTCAGTGCTGCCTGGAGCGCGCGCGTCGGGCAAGCCGCCGCGCGGCCGCTCAGTGCTTTCCGGAGCGCGCGCGTCGGGCAAGCCGCCGCGCGGCCGCTCAGTGCTGCCTGGAGCGCGCGCGTCGGGCAAGCCGCCGCGCGGCCGCTCAGTGCTGCCTGGAGCGCGCGCGTCGGACACAGCGGCCAGCATTGCCCGCGGCCCGGGTTTCGTCAACCGCATAACGCCAGCGGCGCGCCCGGGCGGCCGGCCGTCGCGCGGTACCGGAGCTAAGGTGTTGATGTGAGCGTGCAGGTCCAGCAGTCGCTGCTCGACGCCTGCGACGAGCCGGTCCTCGGGCCGCTCGGCGGGACGGTGCGGCGGACGCCGCTGGCCCACGGCGCCTGGGTGGACCTCCGGCCGGGCTGGCTGGCCGGAGGCGGCGAGGTGTTCGCCAGACTGGCCGAGACGGTGCCGTGGCGCGCGGAGAAACGGCACATGTACGACCGGGTGGTCGACGTGCCGCGGCTGCTGTGTTTCTACGGCGAGGGCGAGCCGCTGCCGGACCCGGCGCTCGGCGGCGCGCTGCGGGCGCTGAACGCGCACTACGGGGCGGAGCTCGGCGAGCCGTTCCGGACCGCGGGGCTGTGCCTGTACCGGGACGGGCGGGACAGCGTGGCGTGGCACGGCGACACGATCGGGCGCGGCAGTACCGAGGACACCATGATTGCGATCTTGTCGCTCGGCACGCCGCGGGCGCTGCTGCTGCGCCCGCGTAGCGGTCCCGGGCCGGCCGGGCGCGGCGGTCCCCCGGCGGGGCGCGGCGGTCCTGCGCGGCCGCTGCGGTTCCAGATCGGGCACGGAGACCTGCTGGTGATGGGCGGAAGCTGCCAGCGCACCTGGGAGCACGCGGTGCCGAAAACCGCGCAGGCGGTCGGGCCCAGGATCAGCGTGCAATTCCGGCCGCGCGGGGTGCGCTGACGGCGGCGGTGACGCAAAGGGGGCGCAGGGCGGCGGCGACCAGGTTGACGGCGCCGCCGCCGCGCTCGACGCGGCCGCGGACGCACACGGCGGAGGCGGCCGCGGCCGTGTCGCGGTGCCGCTCCCAGACCGGGGGCGGGCAGATCACGTTCATCATCCCGGTCTCGTCTTCCAGGCTGAGGAATACCACCCCGCGGGCGGTCGGCGGGCGCTGCCGGTGGGTGACCAGGCCGGCCACGGTCACCTGCGCCCCCGCGGCGGCGGTCCGCGCCGCCGACACGGTCAGGACCTGCCGGGCGGCCAGCGCATCCCTGAGGTGCGCCACCGGGTGAGTGCCGTAGCTGCCGGTGGCCCACAGGTCGGCGAGGGTCTCCTCGGCCGGCGTCATGGCCGGCAGCGGCGGCGCCTTCAGGCCGGTGACGGTGCCCGGAAGCTGCCCGCCGGAGTGCCGCGCGGCGGCGCCGGCCGCCCAAAGCGCGGCCCGCCTGCCCGTCCCGAAGCAGCCGAACGCGCCCGCGGTGGCCAGCGCCTCCAGCACGCCGGCCGACAGCCCGGTGCGGGCGGCGAAATCCGCCAGGTCCGCATACGGCCGCCCTGCGGCCACCCGCTCGGCGGCGGCGCTGCCCAGGCCGCGCACCTCGGAAAGGCCCAGCCTGATGGCGGGCGGCGCCGCCGAGCCAGCAGAGTCCTCCAGGGTAGCCAGCGCGTCGCTGGCGTTGACGTCCATGCCGCGGACCTCCGCCCCGTGCCGTTTCGCGTCGTTGATCAGGCTGTGCGGGGCGTAGAAGCCCATCGGCTGGTTGCGCAGCAGCGCGGCGGTGAACGCGGCCGGGTAGTACCGCTTCAGGTACGCGCTGGCGTAGACCAGGTAGGCGAAGCTGATCGCATGCGATTCGGGGAACCCGTAGCTGGAGAAGGCGAGGATCTTGGCGTAGAGGTCCTCGGCCACCGCGGCCGGAATGCCCCGCGATGCCATGCCGCCGAGCAGCCGCCCGCGGAGTTCGCCGACGCGTTCCGGCGCCCGCTTGGCGCTCATCGCCTGGCGCAGCCGGTCGGCCTCGGCGGGGGTGAACCCCGCGCAGTCCACGGCAAGCTGCATCATCTGTTCCTGGAACAACGGCACGCCCAGCGTCTTGCCGAGCGCGGGCCGCATCGAGGGGTGCGGCATCTTGGCCGCCTCATGGCCGTCGCGGCGGCGCAGGTACGGATGCACCGAGCCGCCCTGGATCGGCCCCGGCCTGATCAGCGCCACCTCGATCACCAGGTCGTAGAACTTCCGCGGCCGCAGCCGCGGCAGCGTGGCCATCTGGGCGCGGGACTCCACCTGGAACACGCCCACCGTGTCCGCCTCGGCGATCATCTGGTAGACCTCCGGGTCATCGGCCGGGATCGTGTCCATCGTCAGCTTTACGCCGTGGTGCTGGCTGATGAGGTCGAGGCAGTCGTGCAGCGCGGACAGCATGCCGAGGCCGAGCAGGTCGAACTTGACCAGGCCCGCGTAGGCGCAGTCGTCCTTGTCCCACTGCAGCACGGTGCGTCCCGGCATCCGTGCCCACTCCACCGGGCACACCTCCCCCACCGGGCGGTCGCAGATCACCATGCCGCCGGAATGGATGCCCAAGTGGCGCGGCAGCTGCAGCAGCTGCGCGGCCAGGCCGGCCACCGGGCCCGGAACGCCGCCGACGGCCGCCGGCTCCCCTGGGCCGATCCGGCGTGCCCAGGCGTCCGAGGCCGCCGGCGGGTACCCCAGCGCGCGGGCCGCGTCCCGCAGTGCCAGCCGCGGCCGGTAGGTGATCACGTTGGCGACCTGGGCGGCCCGGTCCCTGCCGTACCGGCCGTAAACATAGGAGATGACCTCCTCCCGCCGCCGGTGCTCGATGTCAAGGTCGATGTCCGGCGGGCCGTCCCTGCCCTCGGACAGGAACCGCTCGAACAGCAGGTGGTGCCGCACCGGGTCGACGCTGGTGATGCCGAGCGCGTAGCACACCGCCGAGTTCGCCGCCGAGCCCCGGCCCTGGCACATGATGTTCGCCTGCTCGCAGAACGCGACGATGTCGAGGACGATCAGGAAGTAGCCGGGGAAGCCGAGCCGCTCGATCACGTCCAGCTCCCTGGCGATCTGCTGGTACGCGCCCGCCACCCGCTCGGCGCCCGCCGGCCCGTACCGCGACGGCGCCCTCGCCGCGACCAGCTCGCGCAGCCGCGACGCCTCGCTGCGGCCGCCGGGGACCGGGAAGTCCGGCAGGTCCGGCGCAATCACGCGGAAATCGAACGCGCACGCCCGGCCCAGCTCCACGGTGCGCTCGAGCACCCCCGGGTACCGGCGCAGCAGCGCCGCCATCTCCGCGCCGGAACGCAGGTAGGCGGTGCCCGCCGCGGGCAGCCAGCCGTCCATGTCGGCCAGGCTCCGGCGGGCCCGGATCGCGGCCAGCGCCTGGCCGAGCCGCGCCTGCGCGGGCGCCGCGTAGTGCACGTTGCCCGTCGCGACCACGTCCACGTCGGCCAGCGCTGCCAGGGCGGCCAGCATGTCGTTGCGCTCGTCGTCTCCCGGGTCGTGACGGCAGTTCAGCTCGACCATCACGTTCTCGTGGCCGAACATCTCGGTCAGCCTCGCCAGCTCCCGCCAGGCCGCCTGCGGGCCGCCGGCGGCCAGCGCGCCCGGCACCGGGCCCTTGCGGCAGCCGGTCAGCACCGCCCAGTGGCCGCCGTGCGCGGCGGCCACGGCGTCGGTGTCGTAGACCGGCCGCCCCTTCTGCCCGCCGGCCAGGTGGGCGGCGCTGATCACCGCGCACAGCCGCCGGTAGCCTTCCGGGTCCCGGGCCAGCACCAGCAGGTGCCGGCCCTCCGGGTCCGGCACGCCAGCCTGGCCTGGGCCCAGACCCAGGCTGAGCTCGGCGCCGAATACCGTGCCCAGGCGCAGGCCGTAGTCGCGGAGCTTCGCCGCGGCCCTGGCGAACTGCGGCATCCCGTATATCCCGTCGTGGTCGGTGATGGCGAGCGCCTCCAGCCCGAGCCGGGCCGCCTCGGCGACGAGCTCGTCGGGGGTGGCCGCCCCGTCAAGGAAGCTGAACGCCGAATGGCAGTGCAGCTCGGCCCATGGGATCGCCGGGTTATCCAGCCCATGGGCGCTCACCAGTACCCCGCCTCGATGAGCCACCGGCCGTCGGTGACCGCGGCCAGCCAGGCCCGCCCGTCGCCGGTCAGCAGCTGGAACCGGGCCCGCCTGCGCGCGGCGGCCGGGTCCCACCAGCGTTCGGACAGCGGCCAGGGCCCGGCCCATGCGGTGACGCGGCGCGACGGCTCGCCGGCGAGGGCCAGCCGGGCCGGCGCCGCGGAGATGGCGCACCGGCCGGTGACGGTCACCGCGCGCCCGTCGTCGTCGGTCACCGCCGCCTCCCGGGGCACCGGGTAGACCACGGCGGGGGCCGCGCCCGGGATCCGCCCTGGCCAGGGCCGGCCGCCTGCCGGGCTGAGCTGCATTTCTTCCCCGAACGAGACATGTGCTACCTGCTCGGCCACGTTCCTCCCGCCCCGGGGCAGCGGGCGCAGCACTGCAGCGTGCCCGAGCATGGCCTGCACCCGCGTGGCAGCCCGGGCCACCCGGTCGCTGGTCACGGCGTCGCCCCACAGGGCGAGCTGGTGCCCGGCGGCGCGGACCACCTGGTCCGGCACCAGCCGCAGCGCGGCGATCCCCCCGGACGCGTCGTCCAGGTTATCGCGGCAGGCTCCGTCGAGCTGCCAGCGGACCCGGTCCGCGACACCAAGGGCGGACAGCAGCCCGTCGTGCCGCCACAGCCTGCTGCTTTCCCGGCCGTCGGTCCAGGTCAGCAGCACCTGGACCCGGACGCAGGACAGCCCGCGGGCGGCAAGGCCGGCGTGCAGCCGCTCGGCGAGCGCCTTGGCCGCGAACGCCACCGGCTCGGCCAGGCGTTCCGGCGGGTCGAACTCCACGGTCACCGACAGGGCGGCGGGCGGCGGGCGGGCGGCAAGGGGCCGGGGGTCCGCGCCGCTGGCCAGCCGGTGCGCGGTCTGTCCCGCGCCGCCGAACCTGCTGGCCACGTCGCCGGGCGGCAGCGCGGCGACGTCGCCGAGCGTGCGCAGGCCGAGCCGGTGCAGCAGCCCGGCCAGGTCGGGGCCCGCAACGTCGCCGAGCACGCTCACCGGCTGCCGCGCCAGGAAAGCGGCCGTCTGCCCCGGCGGCACGATGCAGGCCTGGCCGCCGTCGCCGTGGCGGGCGGCGAGCGTCGCGGCGAACAGGCCGTCGGCGACGCCGACGCAGCAGGCAACCCCCAGGTCCGCCAGCGCGGCGACGACGCCGGCGGCCAGTGCGGGCTCGCCGCCGGCATACCGGGCCGGCCCGCGCGCGCCGAACGCGCACACCCCCGGCTCGATCACCTCCACAGCCGGGCAGAACCCGGCCAGCGCGGCGAGCACCCGCTCGAAACGCCGCGCCGCCTCGCGGCCCGGCGTGCCCGCGCCTGCCG
>JAFAPY010000391.1 GCA_019246795.1 Streptosporangiaceae bacterium
GCAGCGTCTGGTTCCAGCCCGGGCCGTGGCGGACGGCGTTGTAGACGTCCTGGATGAGTTGCTCGCCGAGCGAGACGTCGTAGTTGGGGTGCTGGCTGTTGCCCGTCGATCCCCAGCTCGGCTCGAGGAAGGAGTACTGGGGCAGCGTCCCGGCCGCGGCGTCGGACTGGAAATCGGCGAACAACCCGAAGCAGGAATCCGGGGCGCCCAGGGTGTCAGGGAAGTTCTTGCGGGTCAGCGGCTCCTGATCGTAACCGTAGATCTTCCAGCTCAGGCTGTGCGCGGTCATCAGCCCGAAGATGCTCGGCACGGTGAAGGACGCGGTGGCGTCGTTCATGTGCCCTTGGCTCGTCGCGGCGCAGGCGAAGGCCCTGTTCGGGAAGGTCTCGGTGGGCACTGAGCTGTACCAGTGGTCGCAGACGGCGAAGCCGGCGGCCAGACCGGACAGTACCGGCAGCGCCGCGGGCGGGAACATCCCCATGATGGCCGAGGCGGTGGTGCCGGCCTGGGCGCTGCGGCCGGAGCGCTGGTCGTAGGCGATGGCGTCGGCGAAGTTCGTGACGAAGCCGGTGTTGGTCGCGGCCGGAGGGCTCGGCGGCTTGCCGCTGCCGAATAGCTGTTCATTGGTATTCGCGTAGCCCTCGCCGGGATCAGCGCCCGGCATGAAGTAGGCGCCCGGCGCCGTGTGATCGATCTGGTAAACCGTCACCGTATTGCCGCTGGCGTCGGTATTAGACTCGCTGCCGGTCAGGCCCTCGAACGCCTGGCCTGCAGGCGAGACATTCCCCGTGCTGGCATACAAGAACCCCAGCATGTGGTCGAACGAGCGATTCTCGAGCATGAGCTGGACGATGTGGTTAACCGACGGCAGCTGATTCCCAGCCATATGTCCCCACCCATTTCCGGCGCCCGCGGTTTCCGGCGCTACCGCGGGGCCCGCGGGCGGCGGCAGCCGTCGAGCGCACGCTATTACCGCTATGCTTCGGGCTGATCCGAGAATTCTTGCATACTCAATTACCGCTCTCCGAAGGCCCCCTTGGCGTGACCACCCCTGCGATCCCGTGCACGTCGATCGTGCGGGCCGCCGTGGCGTGATGCGCAGCCGGGCGTCCCGCGAGGACATCCGCCCCTGATCAAGCGAGCATGGCACCCGGGCAGGCGGCTGGCGGCTAGGGCGAGATGACGGTGGCGGTATCTCCGGACAGCAGCTGCTAGGGGATCTGGCGGATGACGTAAATCACCCCTGGCGGCGCCGATGCGCCTGACGCAGGTTGCTGGCTCATTGATGTCTCTCCTGGCCAGCCAATGCTCGAATCTGCCGATGAGGGGAAGTTGCACGGCCTTCTAATTATTCACTCATCTGTATCTCGCCAATGCGGGCGGCGATCGTTAATTCACTCTTGCCGTTCCTAGCGGAGCACACGTCGCAGTCACGGGCTTCCAGGCTGGCGATGAAGCGTTCGACGAGCTCTCGGTTGCCGCCCACCCGGGCAACCTGCCGTACGGTCGTGCCGGGACAGGCTAGATCTCGATGCGCGCGCCCATGCTGACGGTGCAGTCGCGGGGAAGCCGGAGTGACTCGGCGGCGTCGGCGGCGATCCGTGATGTCGCGATGAACAGGCGCTTGCGCCAGCGGCTCATGCCCGGTGCCTGGCCCTGGACGAGCTCGATGCGCGAGATGAAGTACGACACCCTGTGGTCGTGGAGGGGGATTTCCGTGCTGGAGCCGTGAATCAGCGGCAGGAGTTCGGGGACGTTTGTCTGGTCCATGTAGCCGAAGCGGGCGGTGACGTGAACGATCCGGTCGCCCTCGTACCCGAGGTCGTCGACTTGCACCCGGTCCTCGGCCGGGATGTGGGGTTTGGGCATCGTCTCGACCGAGAGGATGAGGACGTTCTCGTGCAGGATCTCGTTGTGCTCGACGTTGGCCCGCAGCGCCAGCGGGGCGGTGGCCTTGCCGCGGTTGAGGAAGACGGCGGTGCCGGGCACCCGGGGCAGCGCAGGATCCATGGCGTGCAGCTGCTGGATGAACTCCCGGAGCGGCCCTTCGGCCTGGACCCGCCGCGCCGTGACGAGTTCGCGGCCTTTCTGCCAGGTGATGAAGACGGTGAAGGTGATGAGGCCGATCAGCAGCGGGAACCACGCTCCGTGGGTCAGCTTGGTTAGGTTGGCGGCGAAGAAGAGCAGGTCGAGGGCGATCAGGGCGCCGCCGCCCGTCAGCACGGCCCATAGCGGCCATCGCCACTGGTGGCGGGCGTAGTAGAAGAACAGCAGGGTGGTGATCGTGATCGTGCCGGTCACGGCCGTGCCGTAGGCGTAGGCCAGCGCGGCCGCGGTCCGGAACGCGAGCACGAGGGTAAGGACGGCCGCCAGCAGCAGCCAGTTGATCCACGGGATGTAGATCTGGCCCATCACCTCTTCTGAGGTGTACTGGATGCGCAGCCGCGGCAGGTAGCCGAGCCGCCCGGCCTGGTGCGCGACCGAGTAGGCGCCGCTGATGACCGCCTGCGAGGCGATCACGGTCGCCACGGTGGCGAGGAACACCATCGGGAGCCTGGCCCATCCGGGGGCTAGCAGGAAGAACGGGTTGGCGATGGTGGCCCGGTTACCCAGGATCAGGGCGCCCTGGCCGAAGTAGTTCAGGATGCATCCGGGGAAGACGACCAGCAGCCAGGCGCGCCTGACCGGCGAGCGGCCGAAGTGTCCCATGTCCGCGTACAGGGCTTCGGCTCCGGTGACGGCCAGGACGACGGCGGTAAGCGAGAAGAACGCGGTGCCGAAGTGGCCGAAAAGGAAGCTGAGGGCGTAGCTGGGCGACAGCGCCTCAAGGATCACGGGGTGGGTGAGGATGCCCCGTATGCCGAGCAGGGCGATCACGGTGAACCACAGGGCCATGACCGGCCCGAACATCCGTCCCACGGCGCCCGTGCCCAGCCGCTGGAGCAGGAACAGGACGATGATGATCGCCACCGTGATCGGGATGACCAGGCTGGCCACCGACGGCGCCGCGACCTCGACGCCCTCGACGGCGGATAGCACCGAGATGGCGGGCGTGATCATGCTGTCGCCGAAGAACAGCGAGGCCCCGAAGATGCCGAGCCCGGCCAGCACCGCCTTGGCCCGGGCTCCGCCGGGCAGGGCCCGCCGGCGGATCAAGGCGGTCAGCGCCATGATCCCGCCCTCGCCGTCGTTGTCGGCCCGCATCACGAGCGTGACGTAGGTGATGGTGACGATGATCGTCACCGACCAGAAGATAAGCGAGGTGATCCCGAAGATGCTGTCGTGCGACACCTTGACCGGGTGCGGGTCGCTCGGGCTAAAGACGGTCTGGACCGTGTACAGCGGGCTCGTCCCGATGTCCCCGAAGACAACTCCGAGGGCACCGAGCGCGAGAGCCGCCTGGGCGCCGGCGCGCCGGCCTGGGCGCGCCGTGTGAGTGCTCACCCGTGTGAGCCTCCCCTGCCCGGCGAACTTCCACGCGCCACCCTAGCCAACGATCTTGTAACCGCTGGCTGGCACCACCCGTGACGCCGTCGTCTGCCCGGCCCGCCGTGACGTCGCCCGCCTGCCCGAGGAACGACATTCCTGCTCGCCTCCCGGGAGGAGAGCGGCGCGCTGGCTACTAATGTCTACTCGCCGCGCTCGCCTTCGGCGGAGATCCTGTCTAGGTAATGCGCCCAGCACGCAGGTAAAAGCACACAAAACACCCGCGGTGGCTACAGCGAAGACACCCAAACCGGACTCCAGATAGGCGGATCCGCGCGGTTATCAACAGCTCCCCCTATCGTGGGTGATCCCGGTTACAGTCGCACAGGCGGGCAGCCAAGTCCGTATATGCATCGTCCGCGCCTGGCGTGAACGATCGCATCTGCCGCTGGTGGCATCTGGTCGTCCGGCACGGCCACGGTGGGATAATTGCATGGAATATGGGCACGGGGGCGCCCCCCGGGATGCCGGTTGGTAGTCGCCCGGCCCGCGGACCCGGTCCCGGGGTCAGCGAATCAGGCTAGGTGCCCAGCGACACCGGCAGGTGCGCGGTTCCGCGCAGGTTGATCCGGCCGTTCCAGGCGACCTGGCCGTCGAGGGCGAGTCCGGGGAACCGGGCGGTCAGCCGGGCGAGGGCGATCGAGGCCTCGAGCCTGGCCAGCGATGCGCCAAGGCAGTGATGCGGCCCGGCGCCGAAGGAGACGTGCTGGCGTGCGTTGTTCCGGCCGAGCCTGAGGTCGGCGGCGTCCGGCCCCCAGAAGCTCTCGTCCCGGTTGGCCGAGCCCAGGCTGGCCATGACGAAGGCCCCGGCGGGGATGGTGACGCCGGCGATGCTGACCGGTTCCAGGGTGATCCGCCTGCTCGCCTGCACCGGGCTGTCGTACCGGAGCAGTTCCTCCACAGCGTTGGCGATCAGGGCGGGATCGTCTCGCAGCAGCGCGAGCTGGGCCGGGTAGCGCAGCAGTGCGAGGGTCCCGCCCGCGATGAGGTTGACCGTCGTCTCGTGTCCGGCGAGGTACAGCAGCAGAGTCTGCGCGGCCAGCTCCTCGTCGTCGAGCACGTCGCCGTCGTCCTCGGCGTTGATGAGCGCGGTCAACAGGTCATCCCCGGGATTGGCGCGCTTCCAGGCGATCATGCCGCCCGCTATTGCGGTTAGCTCGGTTTGCGCGGCGGCGATTGCCGCGGCGACCGCCGGATCGGCGACCGGCTCCAGCGAGCGGACCAGGGTGCCGGTCAGCTGCCTGATCCGCTCATGGCCGGTCGGCGGCGTGCCGAGCATCTCCGCGATCACGGCGAACGGCAGCGGGAAGGCCAGGGCTTCGACGAGATCCACCCGGCCTTCGCGCTCCGCCGCGTCGAGCATGCTGTCGACCAGGCCGGTGATGCGCGGCCGCAGCGCCTGCACCGCCCGCGGCGTGAAGGCCTTCGACACCAGCCGCCGCAGCCGGGTGTGATCCGGCGGGTCGCGGTGCAGCATGGACACGCGGCGGCGGACGGCCTGCTCGCCGTATACCTGCTCGCGCAACTCCAGGACCGGGCTCGCGGCGATGTTGCGGTCCTCGACCGACAGGCCGGCCCGCAGCAGCCACGACACATCGTCATAGCAGGTGAGCAGCCAGAACCCAAGCGGATGCTGACAGATGGGCGCCGCGGCGCGCAGCGCCGCGTAGTGCGGGTAGGGATCATCGGTAAAACCGGGCGCGAACGGGTCGAACAGCGGCGAGGACAGGGTCTGGGACACGTCAGCCTCCTTCCCGGCCTCATCGCCCATGCTGATTGTCACATGCCGTCATGCCGTCATCCATCCCGCGCAGGCGCCGACGCCGCGCGGGCCGTCACAACTGCTTGCCGTACACGTCAACGGCCAGGATCCGGCGACAGAAGACACCGTCATGGCGGGAGGCCCTCAGCCCGAGTGATCGACGCACTCGCCTTCGCGCACTCGTGCCGATGACAGAGCGTTTGCGAACTGGCGCTTCTAGCGCCATAATGGCGCCATGCCTAGCGTGCAGATCAAAGACGTGCCCGAGCAGACTCATGCCGTCCTGCGTCAGCGTGCCGCCGCCGCGCACCAGTCCCTCCAGGAATACCTGAGAACTCGGCTCATCGAGGAGGCCAGCGAACCGACCCTCGACGAGGTTCTTGACCGGGCCGGCGGCCGCTCGGGAGGTTCGGTTCCGCTGAAGACGGCGGTGGCCACGCTGCGTGCCGATCGTGATCGTCGTTGACGCCAGCGTCCTAGCCAGCGCCCTTGGCGATGACGGCCCGGACGGCGACCATGCCCGCGCCCGCCTGCGCGGCGAACGGCTGAGCGCGCCAGAACTGGTGGACCTCGAGGTCACCTCGGTGCTACGCCAGCAGATGCGCAGCGGCGCAGCTGACCTGCGCCGTGCGGCCCTTGTCCTGGCAGATCTGGCCGCCTTGCCGCTCCGCCGCGCGCCGCACCGGCCCCTGCTGGCCCGCTGCTGGGAGCTCCGCGACAACCTCACCGTCTACGACGCCTCCTACGTCGCCCTCGCCGAAGCGCTGGATGTAACACTGCTCACCGGCGACAGGCGGCTGGCACGCGCACCCGGCCTGCGGTGTCACGTCGAAATACTCCGCCCGGCCTCCTGATAGGTGCTTGCCAAGCTACCTGTCATGCCGCGGTGAGGCTGTTAGGGGGAAACCGCCTGCGCCACCTCGCCGGGGCAGCGGGCATCCAGATCACCAGGGCACACCCGCACATGCTCCGGCACATTTCCGTTACGATCACGCTCGACGCTGGTGTTGACTTGCGCGATGTCCAGATCGCCGCCCGCCATGCCGACCCGCGCACCACGATGCGTTACGACAGGGCTCGCCAGAACTTGGACCGCCATCTGGCCGCCTACATGGCCTCCGGCACTTGACCCAGGCCGCGTCTCTGCCACGGCTCGAGCCGTGGGAGACGCCCCGGCAGTGCCGAGATCAGTAAGTCTGCCTGTCCCCGCCCGACGTATCGGGTGGCGCGGACTTCGCGGGCTC
>JAFAPY010000409.1 GCA_019246795.1 Streptosporangiaceae bacterium
AAGATCCCGTAGACGTACAGGCCCTTGCCCTGCCTGGAATTCTGCTCAGGCTGTTCCTTCGATGTCGCCGGCATGCCTATTCCTCCTCCCCGCTGCCGCGGCGCCGGGCCGGCTGCGGCCTCGTGGAGCTGCCTGCGCCGGGTTGCATTGCCGTGGTCATCAGCCTTGACCTCCTCGTGACGCGCCCCGCCGGGTCACGCGCGGGCGGCGCTCGCCGGTGCGCGCGGTGCCGCTGCTGCGCCGGGCGCGCCCGCCGTTACCTCCGGCGGCGCTCTCCGGGCTGGCCCGCCTCCTCCTGGCGCCGACGGGCTCGGGCTCTTCTTCCTCCTCGGGCTCTTCCTCCTCGGCCTCTTCCTCCCCGGGCTCTTCCTCCTCAGCCTCTTCGGCGTACCCGCCCCGCTCTTCTTCCTCCTCTTCCGGGTACTCCTGCTCGGCTTCGTCCCGGTACTCCTCCTCGCCAGCCTCCGGCTCCGCCTCGGCCTCCGGGGCTTCGGCCTCCTGGCCTTCCTCCTCTTGTTCCTCGGCCAGGGCCGTCTCCTGGTCCTTGACCACCTCGCTGTCCCTGATCTCGCCGCGCCAGCCCTCGACGTCGTCGGGATGCAGCAGCACCTCGGTCATGACGTGCCGCCGGAAGTGCTTCAGCTCCAGGCGCGCCCGGCGCCCCTGGGCCCGCCAGATGTTGCCGGTGCGCTCGAAAAGACCCTGCGGGTGGTACTCGAGCACCAGCAGCACGCGGGTCAGGTCGGGCGTGAGCTCATGGAAACTGACCGCCCCGTCGACGTGCCCCTTCTCGCCCTTGGACCGCCAGATGATGTGCTCGTCGGGCACCTGCTCGATGATCGTGGCCTCCCAGGTCCGGTGTGACCAGAAGACCTGTGCCTTCCAGTTGAGCTTGACGTCTTCGGCCTGGTCGACGTTTTCCACCTTTTTCATGAACTTGGAGAAGTCGGCGAACTGGGTCCACTGGTCGTAGACCACGCGCCGGGGAGCGCCAACGTCGACGGACTCGACGATGTTGATGAGCTTGAGCTTCCTGCCGCCGCCGCCCTTGCCGCCTCCGCCGAACATGCCGCGCACCTTCTCTCTGAGCCCGGACATCCCGGCCCCGAGCAGCGAGCGGGTGGGTCCCTTGCCCTCGGCAAGGTCCTTTGCGCCGGTCACCGCGGCCATCAGGCCCGAGCCGCCGCCGCCCTCGACGTAATCGCCCAGGCGCTGCGTGGTGCCCTGGATCCTGTCCTGGACCGACGACAGGGCACGGGCGCCGAGCGCGCCCACGAAGCCGGCGGCCTCGGACCGCAGCCGGTCCATCGGCCCTCCGGTCTGCTCATTCGATGTCTCAGTCATCGGTGCTCACCTCCGCGGCCGGGAGACGGGGGCACGGCCACGGCCGGAGGCCTGGGACCCGGACGCCTGGGACCGGGTGCGGCCCGCAGCACGCGCGGGCTGCCGCCGCGGACGCCGTGGTTCGGGTTCGGGTTCTTCTGGTTCGGGTTCTTCGGGTTCGGGTTCTTCGTAGTCCTCAGTTTGGTCTTCAGTTTCTTCCGCTTCTTCCGCGTAGTCCTCAGGCTCTTCCTCTTCGCCCTCTGCGCCGCCTCCGCGCCGCGGCCGCCGCAGCGTCTGGGTGACCCCCTCGGCTGCGGCTTCGGGGTTGCGCAGGGTCTCGGCGCGTTCATGCAGTGAGCTGGTCAGCGAGTCGATCCTGCTGTTGACCGCCGCCATCGCCGCAGCCTTCCCCGCGTCGACCAGGTCGTCGCGGATCGTCTGGGCCACGTCGCCGAGCTGCGGTGAGAGCTTGCTGAGTGCCTCGGTGGAACCGAGGGCCTCGGCGCCGCGGCGCAGGATCGCCCCTCCCGGGCCGAGCCCGCCCGCGGCAGCGCCGACGGCCAGCATGGTCGCCAGCCGCATCTTGCGTCGCCTGCCGAGCATGTATCCCACGCCGATGGCGAGAGCAGCCCGTGTGCCGCCCTTCATGGTCACCCCTTCCCGAACTGTCGTGCCGCATCGCGGCCTGCGCCGTGCTGTCAGAACTCCCCAGCTCTGCCAGGGCGCTTACAGATGTTTCGTCTTTGGGTCCAGCTCTATGCCGTTACCCGCCGGGCCGGCCGCGAAACAGCTTTGCCATCGCGGTGTTCTGCCGGCATCTGCCGGCCGGGCAGCCGCGTACGCTGTGCGGATGAGTGACCTCGACGTCGCGGCACGGGAGATGCTGCACCGGTTCCCGCTTATCGACGGGCACAACGACCTGCCGTGGACGCTGCGCAAGCGGACCGGCGGCGACATCGCCGGGGTCGACCTAGCCGCGCCGGTCCCGGGCACGCACACCGACCTGCCCCGGCTGGCGGCAGGCGGGGTGGGCGCGCAGTTCTGGTCGGTGTACGTGCCTGCCAGTCTCGCCGGGGACGCCGCGGTGGTCACGGTGCTCGAACAGATCGACCTGGCCCGCCGGATGATCGCCGCCTACCCGCGGGCGCTGGAGCTGGCGCTGACCTCGGCCGACGTGACACGCATCGCGGCCGCGGGCCGGGTGGCGTCGCTGCTCGGCGCCGAAGGCGGCCATTCGATCGCCGGCTCGCTCGGGGTGCTGCGCATGCTGTACGCGCTCGGCGTGCGGTACCTGACGCTGACGCACAACGTCAACGTCGGCTGGGCGGACTCGGCGACCGACGCGCCGGATGCCGGCGGTCTGACCGGTTTCGGCCGCGAGGTGGTCCGGGAGATGCAGCGCATCGGCATGCTCGTCGACTTGTCGCACACCTCCCCGGACACCATGCGCGCCGCGCTCGACGTGGCCGAGGCGCCGGTGATCTTCTCCCATTCCTGCGCCCGCGCGCTGTGCGACAGCCCGCGGAACGTGCCGGATGACGTGCTCGCCCGGCTGGCGGGCAACGGCGGGGTGTGCATGGTGACGTTCGTGCCCGCCTTCGTCTCCCAGCGGTGCGCGGACTGGCTGGCCGGCCTGAAGGCCGAAGCGGCGCGCCGCGGCCTGGACCCCAAAGACCTCGGGAAGCTGGAGGGCCTCGAGCCCGGGTGGGAACGATCCCATCCCCGGCCCCCGGCGACGCTGGCCCAGGTCGCGGAGCACATCGAGCATGTCCGCGCGGTGGCGGGCCTGCAGCACGTCGGCATCGGCGGCGACTTCGACGGAACCTCCGACGTCACCGTCGGCCTGGAGGACGTGTCGGCCTACCCGGCGCTGTTCGCCGAACTGCTCGGCCGCGGCTGGACCGAGGCCGACTGCGCCGCCCTGGCCGGCGGCAACGTCCTGCGCGTCCTGCGAGCCGCCGAGTCCTTCGCCGCCCGCCGCTAAGATCATCCCGATGAGACCTCAGTGCTGGCCGGAGCGCGCGCGTCGGGCAAGCCGCCGCGCGGCCGCTCAGTATTTCCGGAGCGCGCGCGTCGGGCAAGCCGCCGCGCGGCCGCTCAGTATTTCCGGAGCGCGCGCGTCGGGCAAGCTGCCGCGCGGCCGCTGAGGTGAGCGCGATGCCCGCCGACACCGTCCCCGCCGGCGCCACCCGGTGGCGCGCCGCCGGCGACCTGCGGCTGCTGACCTGGCCGGCGCTGAGCGCCTCCGGCGCGGACGCCGCGGTCACCGCCCGCTCCGGCGGGGTGTCGTCCGGGCCGTACGCCACGCTGAACCTGAGCCTGAGCGTCGGCGACGACCAGCCGAACGTCGTGGAGAACAGGCGCAGGCTGGCCGCGGCCTTCGGTGCCAGCCCCGGCGAGTTCGTGTTCTCCCGCCAGGTGCATGGTGCGGGAGTCGCCGTCGTCGGCCCTGCGGACGCCGGCGCCGGCGCGTACACGCTCGACGACGCCGTCCCCGACGCTGATGCGCTGGTCACCAGCTCACCCGGCGTCGTGCTCGCGATCCTGGCCGCGGACTGTGCGCCGATCGTGCTGCACGATCCGGTGGCGGGCGTGCTGGGCTGCGTGCACTCCGGCTGGCGCGGCACCGTCGCCCGGGCGGCCGTCGCGGCGGTCGCCGCGATGCGATCGCTCGGCGCCCGGCCCTCAGACATCATCGTCGGCGTCGGCCCGGTCGTGGCGCCCGCACGCTACCAGGTCGGCCCCGATGTGCACCAGTCCGTTACCTCGGCCTTCGGCCCCGCCGCGGCGGCCTTCATCCGTCCTGATCCCGGCAATGCCGGACGCTGGCTCCTGGACATCTGGGCGGCCAACCGCTTGGTCCTGCGCGAGGCCGACGTCCCCGACGCCCAGATCCACGTCACCGACCTGCCCACCGGCCGCGCCGACCCTGTTGCCCCGGGGGGCCGCAGCTCTGCCGCGCGGGGGGGACCATTTCCCCGTACCCCGCCGCTCGGCGGCGGCTTCTTCAGCGACCGCGCCGCCCGTCCCTGCGGCCGGCTGGCCCTCGTTGCCCGGATCGGGCCGCGATGACCGAGCAGGTGTTCCGGTACCGGCGCTTCACCGCCGACGCCGACCTCGGGCTGCTGACCTGCCATTACTCGCTGGACGGGTGGGAGTTCACCGAGCGGGTCACGCTCGCGCCGGGACCGCGGTGGCACACCCCGGACGCGCGGGCCGCGGCCCGGCTGGTGTTCCTGCTGGCCGGCGTCTCCTACTACAAGACCGCCGCGCCGCCGGTCATCGACCTCGGCGACACCGCAGTGACCGACACCGAGTTGGCCTTCCTCCGCGAGTTCTACACCCACGGTCTCGGCGAGTTCGCCTACCGCAACGACCTGGATCTGTCCGCGCTGCGCATCGAGGCGGCTCACGCCGACGGTCCGGACGCCGCCGGAGCAGCGCCGGCCGCCGGGCTTCGCGCCCTGGTGCCGTTCGGCGGCGGGATCGACTCGATCGTGACCGCGGAACAAGTGAGGCAGCGAGCCGAGGTCGCGCTGTTCGTGGTGAGCAGGCCCGGGGACCGGTTCGACGCCATCGAGGCGCCGGCCGCCGTGACCGGGCTGCCGGTGCTGCGCGCCGAGCGGGAGATCGACCCGGCGCTGCTGCGCTCCGCCGAGCTCGGCTTCCGTAACGGTCACGTGCCGGTGACCGGGATCTTGTCCGCGATCGCGGTGCTGGCGGCGGTGCTTGCCGGCAAGGACGCGGTGGTGATGTCCAACGAGTGGTCGGCGTCGGTCCCCACGCTGACCCATGCCGGGCGCCCGGTCAATCACCAGTACTCCAAGAGCGCGGAGTTCGAGGCGGCGTTCCGCGACGTGCTGGCGGCAAGCCCGGCCCCGATGCCGGAGTATTTCTCCTGGCTGCGAGACCGGACCGAACTGTGGGTCGGGCAGGCATTCGCCGCCCTGCGCTCCTACCACGCCTCGTTCCGCAGCTGCAACAAGGCCTTCTACGCCGAGGCGGCACGCCGGCTCGGCCACTGGTGCGGCACCTGCGACAAGTGCTGCTTCATCGACTTGATCCTGGCGCCGTTCCTGCCGGCGGCGGCGCTACGGCAGATCTTCGCACCAGTCGGCGAGCCGCTTGACGATCCGCGGCTCGCCGCGAAGTTCCGGGCACTGCTCGGCGCGGGCGCCAAGCCGTTCGAGTGCGTCGGCGAGGTCAGCGAGTGCCGCGCCGCGGCGCTGCTCGCCGCCCGGCGCGCCGACCGGGGCGGCTGCGGCATGCTCGCCGGCCTGGCGGCAGAGGTCGCTGCCTGGCCGGACGCGCCGTCGGCGGCGGACATCGGGGCCATGCTCCGCCCGGTCGGCGCAAACCTCATCCCGGCCGGGTACCGATGATGCGGCCGAAGCTGTCCTGGTCGGACCTGCGCGGCGCCCGGGTCGGCGTCTGGGGGCTGGGCCGGGAGGGCCGGGCCAGCCTGCGCAAGCTGCAAACGCTGGATGCCGAGCCGGTGCCGGTCGATGATAATCCAGGCGAACCTGGGGTGCTCGGCCTGGGCAACGGGGGACTGGCCGCACTGCAGCGGTGCGACGTGGTGGTCAAGACGCCGGGCGTCAGCCGGTACCGGCCCGAGGTGGCGCGGCTGTCCCGGCTCGGCATCCCGGTCGTGGGCGGCCTGGGCCTGTGGCTTGCCGAAGCCGACCTGCGCCGCGTGCTCGTGGTGACCGGGACCAAGGGCAAGTCCACCACGGCGTCGGTCGCCGGGCACCTGCTCACCGGGCTCGGCGGCAGCTGCCTGGTCGGCGGCAACATCGGCGTGGTGCCCTACGACCCGGCTGGTGGCGCCGATGCCGACTACTGGGTCATCGAGGTGTCCAGCTACCAGGCCACCGACCTGCCGTGCTCGCCGCCCGTGGTGGCGGTCACCGCGCTGCACCCCGACCACCTGGACTGGCACGGGGGAGCGGAGCGGTACTACCGGGACAAGCTGTCGGCGTGTTCGCAGCCCGGTGCCGACCTGACCGTGGCCAACGGCGACAGCGACGTGCTCGCCGCCCGCGCCGGGCTGCTCGGCCCGCGGGTCGAGTGGGTGTCGGCGGATGATGACCCGGGCGCCGACTGGATGGAACCGCTCGGCCTGCGTGGCCGGCACAACCGGCGCAACGTGCTGATTGCCCGCCGGTGCCTGGCGGCGCTCGGCATCCCCGGCGCAGGCGACGCCGCCGCGCTGCGCGCGGCGGCCGTCGGCTACCGGGGCCTGCCGAGCAGGCTGGCCACGATCGGCATCGTCGCCGGGGTCACCTTCGTCGACGACAGCCTGGCGACCAACGTGCTGCCCACGCTGGCTGCCCTTGACTCGTTCCCGGGGCGCAGGATCGCGCTGATCGTGGGCGGTCACGACCGGGGCATCGACTACGCCCCCCTGGCCGCCGCCGTGCTTTCGCGCCGGGCGCCTACGTTCGTGCTTACCCTGCCGGACAGCGGGCCCCGCATCGGCGCGGCCATTGCGCGCGCGGCGGCCCGGGCCGGCGCGGACGGCCACGCAGTGACCGGCTGCGCCGACCTGGAAACCGCCGTGGCCCGGGCGTTCGGCTGGGCCAGACCGGACGGCGTGGTGCTGCTGTCGCCGGCGGCGCCCAGCTTCGGCCGGTACCGGGACTACCGCCACCGCAGCGAGGCCTTCGCCCGCGCTATGTCCCGCCTCGCCACGGATCACCGAGGAACCTGATCGTCTCCGCGGCGACGGGCGTTCACCCGGCAGTCGCGGAACGTCCCCGCCGTCGGCGATATCCTCGTTGCCGGCAGCAAGGAGGAGCAGGTGCCGATCTACGCGCTGGGCGAGCATGAGCCGGACATCCATCACACCGCTTTCGTGCACCCGGACGCCGTCGTCATCGGCCGGGTGCGGATCGGCGCCGAGGCATCGGTGTGGCCGTGCGCCGTGCTGCGCGGAGATCACGGCAGGATCGAGATCGGCGCGCGGACCTCGGTGCAGGACGGGACCGTCGTGCACTGCACCCACGAGTGGCCGACCCTGATCGGAGCCGAGTGCGTGGTCGGACACAACGCGCACCTGGAGGGCTGCGTGGTCGAGGACAGGTGCCTGATCGGCTCGGGTTCGGTCACGCTGAACCGGGCCAGGATCGGCACCGGCGCGATCGTCGCCGCCGCCGCCCTCGTCCCCGAGGGCTTCGAGGTGCCGTCCGGGACCCTGGTGGCCGGTGTGCCCGCGACGGTCAAGAAGACCGGGCTGCCCGGTGACGTGGTGGACAAGCCGGTCAGGACGTACCTGGAATCAGCCCGCGCGCACCGGGCCGGCCTGCGGCGCCTGGACCGCTAGGCCGCCGATGATCGACGGCATGGGTGTCGTCGACGCCCATATGCACGTGCCGAGGCTGAGCACGGTGACGCCAGCCTGGCTGGAGTGGGCGGCCCGCTTCGGCATGGGGACCCGGTGGCGCAGCATCTTCGGCGCGGACGGCGATCCGGTGCCGGCGCGGCTGGACGCGCTGCTCGAGGCGGAGGGCGTCGATGTCGCGCTGCTGTTCGCCGAGTACAGCCCCAGGGCCACCGGGATCCAGCGGGCCGAGGACCTGCTGCCGGTCATCGCGCACAATCCGCGCAGGTTCCGCCTCGTCGCCAACGTCAACCCGGTGCTGCACCGGCCGCCGGCCGCCGAGGCCGAACGCCAGCTGGGCCTGGGCGCCGTCGCGGTCAAGGTGCACCCGGTGCACGGCGGATTCCGCGCCGACGCCCGTGACATGTACCCGGTGTATGAGCTGTGTGAGCAGCGCGGCGTCCCGGTGATCGTGCACACCGGCCCGAGCATCTTTCCCGGCTCGGAGGCCGAAGCCGGCGACCCCAAGCTGATGGGCACGGTCGTGGCCGATTTCCCCGGCGTGCAGTTCGTGCTGGCCCACGGCGGCCGCGGGCCGTGGTACGCCGATGCCGCGCGGCTGGCCCTGGCCCGCGGCAACGTCTGGCTCGACCTGGCCGGGCTTCCGCCGAAACGGCTGCCCGGCTACTACGCGGGCTTCGACCTTCCCCGGCTGGCCAGGAAGTGGATTTTCGGCACCGACTGGCCCGGCGTCCCCGGCGTGGCGCGCAACGCGCGCGCGATCGCGGACCTGGGCTTGCCCGCCGAGACGCTCGCCGCCGTCCTCGCCGGCAACGCCGCCCGCGTCTACCGCCTTGAGCCAGGCTGACCCCCCGGCCGCGCCGATGCTGCGGGGCGCCACCGAACCGCCCGGGCGGGCGGCTAGCATACGAGGAACCGCGCGCCTGGCGGCGATCCGGAACGAGCCGTCAGCGGCGCGCGTTGTCATGGTAACCGGCACATGCACTTGCACGAGATCACTAGATGAAGACGTAAGCACCGTGGCGGACA
>JAFAPY010000056.1 GCA_019246795.1 Streptosporangiaceae bacterium
CGGCCTCGCAGGTGACATCGTCTGTACCACCGAGCATCACGGTGGCACGGACCAGGCCGTGTACGCATACGCGCGTGAGGACCTGGAGTGGTGGGAGCGGGAACTGGGGTACGAGCTGCCGGCTGGCCGGTTCGGCGAGAACCTGACGACCCGAGGCCTGGACCTCACGAACACGCTGGTGGGAGAGCGCTGGCGGATCGGCGATACCGTGGTGCTACAGGTGACCTCGCCGCGCATCCCGTGCGCGACGTTCGCGCACCGGATGAGGGAGCCGAAGTGGGTCAAGAGGTTTGCCGCCCGCGGCGCGACCGGAACCTACCTGCGCGTGGTCGTCCCGGGCGAGATAAAGGCCGGGGACCGCATCGAGGTCGTCAGGCGTCCGCGGCACACGGTGACCATCGGCCGGTCATTTCGTGCCCTTACCACCGAAGCGGAGCTGCTGCCCAGCCTGCTGGAAGCCGGTGATGACCTGCCCGCGGAGGAGCGCGCGGCCATCCTGCGCCGCACCGGCTGAGTCTGGCCACCCGCCGCGCCCTCGGGCTCCCCACCTAATGCGGAGGTTCCCAGTAGCTGGCGAGAGCCCGCGGGTGCCGCGTTCCGTCTGACCCTCGTCCGGGATAAACCTCGCATACAGCGCTGAGCACGTACCGGCGTCCTCCCCCAGGCAGAAGTGGTTCCCTGCTGAAGACGTCGCTAACGATCCTTTATCTCGGGAGTTACAGGTGGGCCTGGGAGGGTACCGCCGTCAGGTCGGTAGCGGTGATCCCGAGCGCGGCAGCGGGGGCTGTCGTGCGGCGGGCTGCGGTTGAAGGGGGTGCGGGGACAGCAATGCGCTGGTCTGAGATCTCGGCCCGGCAGGCCGCCCTGGGGGCGGTCGCGGGCCGGCTGCTGATCGAGCCGGGGGTGCTGCTGGCCGGGACGGTCCGGCGCGACGGCACGGCCCGGATCAGCGGCGTGGAGCCGCTGGTGCTGGACGGTGACTTGTGGCTGTCGATGAGCGGTTCAGCCAAGCGCCGCGACCTGGGCCGCGACCCGCGGGTCGTGCTGAACAGCGTGATCACCAGCCCCGGTCCCCCGGCCGAGATCAAGGTCCGCGGCACGGCCCGCGCGGTGACCGAGCCGGACCGGCAGCAACGGTATGCCGCCGCGGTCCAGGACCAGATCGGCTGGCAGCCGGTGGCAGGACAGATCACCTTGTTCCTCGTTGAGGTGGCTGATGTCACCTACATCGGGTCCGAACCCGGAACCGGTGCCCAGCACGTGGCCCGCTGGCCGTCCGGCGAGGAGTACATCCGGCCGCAGCTCACCCCGACCAGCCTGGAGCCGCCGCAGCCAGTATCAAGGCTGCTCACCCCGGACGAGGCGGCCCGTGATTATCGCGATTGCGGGTTCGGTCGTCCGGGCTAGGGGGTGGTGGCTGCGGCGGCCCGGCTGACCACCTCGGGCAGGTTGCCGGTACGGCGGTAGGTGTTGCGCTGGAAGGCGGCTCCGTTGCCCCGCCGCAGGACGGCAGTGAGCAGATCGGTGACGGTCTCGGTATCCCCGGCATCGGCCAGCGCGTCGTTGACGTGTTCCAGCAGCAGGTGCGCGACGGCTGCTGCCTGGTCGGGCAGGGCGGTGGCCGGGTTCAGCAGGACGTCGTCCATGCCGGACCGGCTGGCGCGCCATGCTGCCAGGCGCAGCAGCTCCGCCCGCACCTGGCGGGCGGGCTGGCCCTGCCGCCAGGCTCCCGCTGCGGTGTGGACCAAAGCCCGGGCCAGCGCGGCGATCAGCACCGCGTCTTCGGCGTGCAGGCATACATCGGCGATGCGGATCTCCAAAGTGGGATAGCGCTCAGACAGCCGGGCGTCGAAGTACACCATGCCGGTGTCGAGCAGGGTGCCGCTTTGCACCATCTGCCGCACGGTTTGCTGGTAAGCCTGAATGCTGCCGAACGCCACGGTGGGTCCTGAGGACGGCCACCGGCCCCAGGCCTGGTAGCGGAAGCTGGCATAGGCGCTGTCGCGTCCGTGCCAGAACGGGGAATTAGCGCTGAGCGCCAGCAAGATCGCCAGCCATGGCCCGATGCGGTCCAAGGCGGCGATTCCCTCCTCCGGCGAGACGATCTCCACATGCACGTGACAGCCGCAGGTGAGCTGCTCGGAGGCAGTCAGGCCGAACGCGTCGGCCATCTTCTGGTAGCGGCTGATTCCGGCTACCTCGGGCTCGACCGCAACCGGTGACGTCGCCAGCGCCGCCACCTGTACCCTGGCGCGGCCCGCCGCCTGGGCGGCCAGCGCCCGGCACCGCCGGATCTCCCGGCCGAGATCATCCAGCCCGCGACACGGCCGGGTATGGGTCTCCAGCTGCTGTGCCTGCAGCTCCGATCCCAGCACCTGCCTCGCATCGTGCGCCGCAGCGCCGGCGCCGGCACTGCCTCCGGGGCCGGTGTCCGCCTGACCGGCAGCTTGCAACACGGTCCCGGCCACCGCCCGCGGCTGTCCCGTGCCCGGCTCCACCAGCAACAGCTCTTCTTCCACACCCACGCTGCGCAGACCCATAATCCCAGCATGCCAGCGTCCCGGTTCCGCTGTCGGCCCCTCCGCGCGGCGCGCCGGTGATCCACCGCAGGAAGGGCAGCTGCACAGGCTGGAGCGCCGGCAGCTCATCCGCCGAGACCGGCAGGCTCTCGAGCGCGCCATCGCCTACCCACGGCAAGCCGGCCACCCGCCGCGTGCAGATACAGGGTCAGCGCGGGGCGGGGGTGTAGATCAGTTTCTTGTTCACGAATTCGTCGATGCCGTACGGGCCGAGTTCCCGGCCGACGCCGGAGCGCTTGGTCCCGCCGAACGGCAGGTCGGCCATGGAGCCCTGGGGGCTGTTGATCCAGACCATGCCGGTTTCGAGCATGCCGGCGACTTCGCGGGCCCGGTCGGGGTCGGCGCTGTAGACGACGCCGCCGAGCCCGAACGGGGTGGAGTTGGCCAGCTCCACCGCCTGCCCGGCGTCGCCGGCGTGGTAGATGACCGCCGCGGGACCGAACAGCTCCTCGTGATAGGCCCGCATCGCCGGGGTGACGCCGGTCAGCACGGTAGGTTCGACGAACGCTCCGGGCCGGTCGGCCCGCGTGCCGCCGGTGCGCAGCGTGGCGCCCTTGTCCACCGCGTCGCTGATCTGGCCCATCAGCCGCTCGGCGGCCGCCTCTGAGGACAGCGGCCCGAAGTCTGCGGCGGAGTCGGCGGGATCGCCCGGCCGCAGGGCGGCCATCGCGGCGGTGAACTGGTCGGCGAACTCCTCGTACAGGTCACCGACGACGATGATCCGCTTGGCCGCGTTACAGGCCTGGCCGGCATTGCCCATCCGGGCGGCGACCGCCGCCTTCACCGTCTTAGCGAGGTCGTCGCTGTCCAGCACGATGAAGGGGTCTGATCCGCCGAGCTCCAGGACGACCTTCTTGAGGTTGCGGCCGGCCACCTCGGCGACGGCGGCGCCGGCCCGCTCGCTGCCCGTCACCGACACCCCGGCCACCCGCGGGTCGGCGATCATGCCGGCGATCTGGCGGGTGGCCGCGAAGATGGTGATGTAGGCATCCTCGGCCAGGCCGGCGTCGCGGAAGACCTGCTCCATAGCCAGGGCCGACTCCGGGCACTGCGGCGCGGGCTTGAGGATGATGGTGTTGCCGGCCATCAGGTTGGGGGCGGCGAACCGGGCCACCTGGTAGTAGGGGTAGTTCCACGGCATGATGCCCAGCAGCGGGCCGATCGGCTCCTTGCGGACCAGCGCCGTCCCCCCGGCCCGCGGGCTGAGCGGGGTGTCCGCAAGCAGCGCAGGCCCCTGGTCGGCGTAGTACCTGTAGATGCTCACCACCAGCCGGATCTCGCCCTTGGCCTCCCGGGTGGGCTTGCCCATCTCCGTCGTGATCAGCGCGGCCAATTCGTCGATCCGCTCCTGGTACAGCTCGGCCACCCGCAGCAGGACCTTGGCCCGCTCGTCTTTCGCGGTGGCCCGCCAGGACTGCCAGGCGCGGGCAGAGCGCTCCAGCACCTGCTCCACCTGCGCATCAGTCGCGGTGGCGAACTCACGCACCGTCTCGTTCGTGGCCGGGTTGACCACCTTGAACTCGCTCACTGCCGACGTCCCTTCGGACTCGCTCATGCTGACATCTCTCCGGCTTGGCTGCCGCGACCGGTCCGTTCCCGGACCGGCTCCAACCTGCTTCTCTTCCAGTTGCTCCCGATAAGCCGACGATACCGGGCCGCCAGACGACCCTGCTTCGCGCCTACATGGAGTGGGCGGTGGCAGACGTGGCGCTGTCGCATCCCGGCGAGGCGGACAACTTCGCCGACGGCCCCAGTGCATTTGCCGCACATGCCTGTTGAAGCCAGCCCGCGTGGGTGATTATTGAAGTCGCCCGGCCAGCTGACTTTAATGTCGGGCCCGGGTGACTCATCACCGTTGAGTGAGGATCGATGAACGTCTCGATGCATGATGTCCATCAAGCACTGGTGCAGCTGGGCAGGCTGCGCTTCGGCGAGATGAACATGGAGGAGGCCGTCCGGGAGATCGTGCACACCACTCATGCGATGTTCAGCGTCGACGGAGCGGGACTGATGCTCGTCGACGCTGAACAGCATCTGCGGAACGTGGCCGCCTCAGATGAGCGGTTCGCGCATCTGGAGGATCTGCAGATCCAGCATCAGGAAGGGCCCTGCGTTGACGCCTTCGACGCTAAGGAACTGGTCGGGGTCGAGGATCTGGAAAGCGACGCCCGGTGGCCTGCCTTCCGGAAGGCCGCGGTCGCCCGCCGGGTCCGGGCGGTGCTCGCCAGCCCGCTGCCCTATAACCAGGATGCGGTCGGAGTGGTGGCGGTGCTGTCCGAGCAGCGGCACCCATGGTCGCCGGAGGGTGAGCTGGCCCTGCTCGCGTTTACAGACCTCGCGGCGTTGTTGATCGCCAGCATGATGCAGGGCCAGGAGCAGTCGGAACTGGCGGTGCAGTTGCAGGCAGCGCTGAAGTCACGGCAGGTGATCGAGCAAGCCAAGGGCGTGCTGGTGGGCCGGAACGGGATCACGCCGCGCGAGGCCTACGTGCAGCTGCGCGCCCAGGCGCGCAACGAGCGCAGGAAACTGGTCACCGTCTGCAGGGAGGTCGTGCAGAACGCCGCCTCCGGCCCGGAATGACTGTTTAGGTGAGGACAGGGCGGGTATCATAAGGGTGTCGTCTTGACGCCGCCTCAGATTCTGCGGCCTGTCGTCATGTCGATGCTAGTCGCCGCGGGTTAACCGGGATCTCCGGACGAGCCGCCCCCTGACAGCAGTCGGCCAGGTGTACCCGTCACTGCCCAAGGGGGTTATCGTGATCATCCTCGGTGTAATCCTGCTGATCGTCGGCTTCCTGCTCAAGCTCGCCATCGTGTGGACCATCGGCATCGTCGTGCTGGCCATCGGCCTGATTCTGGCTCTCCTCGGCGCCCTCGGCCGGGGTATCGGAGGCCGTCGTCATTACTGGTGAGCGCGCGGGGCGTGCTGGCGTACTTCCAGCCAGCCGCCCCGCCCAGTCCATCGCCGGGATAGCCACCGGCACTGCCTCCGGCGGTCCCGCCGGCCCATCGGTGGACCGCTGCCGTATCCAGGAGCAGCTGGCATGCGCCAAACGATGACCAGCCACGTAAGGCTCGAACCCGGCCAGCGCGGTCAGGCGTGCCCATCACGAGCGCGCGGCGCGGCACCACGTGTCCGCGTGCCGCCGCAGCCCTTTACGATCGAGACCCGCATCGACCAAGGGATCGCCACACTGGTTCTGGCCGGCGAGCTCGACCTGCTGACCATGCCGGTTCTGTCCGAACGTCTGATGCCGATCCTGGCCGCTAAGCCCCTCCACCTGGTCTTCGATATGGCCCGGGTCACGTTTGCCGACTGTGCGTCAGCTCGGCTCATCGCCTACGCGGGCCGCTATCTGCCGGCGGCCCGCGCGCCGGTCATAAAAGATCCCGTCCCGGCAGTGCGCAGGATCTTCGAAGTGGCCGGCCTTGCCGATCGGTGTGAGATAACAGGCTGACGGTGGCCCCGGTCGGCAACCTGTGGCGGCCCAGGGCAGGCGGTCTCGCCTTTGGCTGAAGCATTTCGCCGGCACGTGATGAGTGAGGCCGCGGGCCCCCGCGCCCGCCGCGCGGTCACAGTTCGCGTCGCTGGAAGCTGATCAGGCCGAGCAGGAGCATGAGCACCAGCCAGATGGCTGCCCAGGTCAGGTATGGCCACGCCGGGGCGGTGGAGGTGAAGAACGGGTCGGCCTGCTCCCCGCGCGGCCCGGCGAGCTGCTGTGCCACGAAGGCCGGGGGCTCGAGGTAGAAGACCGCGCCGTGCCACAGTCCGTCGGTGGGCAGCAGGTACTGGCTGATCTGGCCCGCGGTGTGCATGGCGCGGATGCCGAAGGCCGCGCCCAGGGTTTCGGCCACGCCGGCGAGCCAGGCGATGCCGAACAGGGCCACGCCGATGACGCCGGCGGCGAGCGCGGACAGGCGAGTGCTGAGCAGCAGCACCAGGGTGAGCAGCATGACGCCTTCAGCGAGTACGAACACGGCGGCTGCGGCGGGATCGGGCGGTACGTAGCCGCTGGTCCAGTCGACGACGCCGACGAGCAGGCTGCAGACGATCGCGGTGTAGGCGGCGAGGAGGCCGGTCATGCCGAGCCACTTGCCGAGCAGTATGTCGCTGCGCCGGATGGGACGGGTGATGACGGTCTGCAGGACACCGGAGTCGATCTCGGCGGAGATCGCCAGCGAGGCGATGGCTGAGGCGCTGAGCGCGACGACGAAGCTGAACATGAACATGAACAAGATGACCGCCTGGGGGACGGCCAGCCCGGTCTCGCCGGAGGTGATCGACGTGTTGTGGCTCAGCTTGTAAAAGCCCCAGCCGCTCAGGCTCACCAGCACGACGGAGATCAGGGCGAACGCGGCCACGAGCCGGCGCCGCACCGCCTCCCGGACGGTCAGCGATGCGATAGTCAGCACCGGGCTCATTCGTGCTCCAGCAGCTCGAGAAACCGTTCTTCCAGGCTCTGCCGCTCCGGGATGACGGCCTCGACGCGGCCGCCGAGTGAGACGATCGCGGCTACCAGATCTGGCACCTTCCCCGCGGCCATGTCCGAGACCAGCAGCCAGTCCCCGTCCGTGGTCCAGGTGCCGAACGCCGCAAGGCGCTGCCGCCAGCCGACGGGCAGGCCCGTCACCTGCAGGCGGACGCCGGGGCGGCTCGCCTTCAGGTCGGCGAGCGTACCGGTCGCCACGGCGTGCCCCTTGCTGAGGATGGTCACCGTGTCGCAGACCTGCTCGGCCTCCTCCAGCAGGTGGGTGTTGAGGAAGACGGTGGCGCCGCGGTCACGCAGTTCACGGATGATCACCCGGACGTCGTGGCGCCCGACCGGGTCCAGGGCGCTGGTCGGCTCGTCCAGGACGATCAGCGCCGGCTCGCCGAGTAGCGCGACGCCCAGGCCCAGCCGTTGCTGCATGCCCTTGGAGAATGTGCCGACCTTGTCGCCGGCGCGGGCGGCCAGGCCAACAGCGTGCAAAGCCTCAGCTGCCGCGGCCGGCCAGCGGTGCCGCGGCAGCCGCAGCAGGCGGCAGTGCAGGATCAGCACCTCGCGGGCGGTCAGCCAGCTCTGGAAGCGGAACAGTTCCGGCAGGTAGCCGATCTGCCGCCGGGTCTCCCGGTCTCCGGCGGCGGCGCCCAGCACCATGGCTTCGCCGCTGGTCGGCCGGGCCAGGCCGAGCAGCAGCTTGACCGCGGTGGTCTTGCCGGACCCGTTCGGGCCGAGGAAACCGAAGACCTCGCCGCGGGCGACGGTCATGGACAGCCCCTGCAGGGCGACGGTGTCACGGTAGCGCTTGCTCAGGTTGATGGCGTGGATGGCCGGTGAACCCGGTGCCTGCGCGCCGACGGCGGGGCTGCGCGTCCCGCCATCCGGCGCGGCGGCGCGGTCAGCCGATCTGGCGGGCAACACCCAGCACGTCCTTCTTGTCCAGCAGGCCGCCAACTGCGTGGACGGTGCCGTCCTTGCTTTCCCAGATCACCGCGGATGCGACGCCGGAGGGAGCAGTGACCAGCACCGCAGGCGTCCCGCCGATGGTCAGCTGCTGCTGTGTCATGCCAGGCAGGACCGGAACCGGCAAAGTCGTGGCCGGATCGCCGAGTAGCCTCAGTTCGTGGGCCAGGCCGGCGGGCAGGCCGCCGCGGCTGCGCAGGAACTGCTCGAGTTCGCTTGCCGTGGCCCCGCTCGAGGACGCTACCGGGCGCTGCATGACGGCGATCGCCATGGTCACCGGGCTGGCGTTGGCTGACGTGCTGCCGTACTGGACGACGACCGCAGGGCCGGCGGTGATCTGCAGCGTGCTGCCGGCGATTCCCGGCCCGGCGCTGTGGCTGAAGCTCACCGTGGCGGTCACCTGGGGCGCGATCGCGGCGCTGCCTGCCGGGCCCACGCCAGGCGGGAGCGCATCCGGCGCCGACCAGGCCAGGTGGGTCAGCGCGCTCGCGCGCGCGATCGAGCCCACCTGCCGGGCATGGCCGGCGGTGGTCCAGGTCAGCCGGCCGAAGGCCAGGCTCCGGGATCCCGACGGCGGCAGGCCGGCCGCCAGCTGCGACGGCTCCAGGCCGGTGATGTTCTCGACGGCTTGCAGATCGCTTTGGTCGACGCGTACCGGCGCCACGTGCGTCGGGGCATAGATAGTGGTGAGGGCCGCGGCGGCACCTGCTCCGAGGGCGACCACGGCAGCTGCCGCGACCGTGCCGGTGCTGACAGAGACGCGGCCGAGGCGCCGCGGCAGGCGGCCGCCTGCCCGGCTGCCGACCGGCCCCGCCTCGTGCAGCCGCTCCTGCAGCATGGCCCACTCCAGGTCGACATCGCCGATGTCGCACGGTGTGCCGAGTGTCCGTGCTGCCAGCGCGACGTCCGCGGCGATCTCGTCGGCCTCCGCCTGGCAGCGGCCGCAGCCGGAAAGGTGCCGCAAGGCCCGGTCGGGAACCGCCAGCGGCTCGTCGGCGAGCCGGCGCAACTGCGGGCTAGGTACGTGATGCATTCTGCAACTCCTTGCGTAGCGCTGACTCGGCTCGGCGGAGCATCGTGCCGACCTGCCCCACCTTCACGTTCATGGCCTCAGCGACTTCGGCGTAGCTCAGGCCGCTATGCCGGAGCACCAGAACCGCCGCGGCCCGGCGCGGCAGACGGCTGAGGGCCTGTCTGACTTCGGCCTGCGACTCCCTGTCCACGACCATTTCCTCGGGCCCGGTGCCGGCCATCTCGGTACCGGATAGCTGCTCCCGCCGTTCCCGGCGGCGCTCACCTCGGATCATGTTCAGGGCCACATGCGCTGCCGCGACCCGCACCCAGGCGCGCGCACGATCGGTGTCGGCAGGACCGGGGAACCGCCGCAGCACGGAGACGAAGACGTCTTGCGCGACGTCCTGCGCCATGTGCGCGTCGCGGGTGACGCCGAACGCGATCCGCACGACCGCGGGATACTGTTCGCGGAAGAACCGCTCGAACCCCGACAGCGACGCCTGCGGTGGCCTGGGTCCCGGACGGGTCACGAAACTGATGCCCACACCTCATCCTCTCCGATACCTAGGCACCGCCGACCCGGCCAGTGTGGCAGCGCCAGCGTGCCGGCTGTCGTCGGCCGGCGTGGAACCCCGGGAAGCACCGCCAGGTCCTGCCTACCGCCAGGCGGAAATTCGAGCACGCGCCAGCCGGGTGCCGTGATCCTCTTACGGCCGTTTGCCCGTCGCAGGGCTGGCTTGGTCACCGTCACTGCAGCTTTGCCGGTATTGAGCCGCCTGGATGCGTTCCTTGGCGGCAAATTCCCGCGCTTTGGCGGCGTTGGCCCGCAAACGCTCAGCGGCCGGTGGAGGCCGGGTCTGGGCGATCTCCTCATAGTTGCTGGCGACCTGTTCCTCGGTCGCCGCGATCAGGTCTGCCAGCAGGGCCGCTTGGCGGCGGAGTCGGTTGGTCTCGCGCGTTATCCGGTCGCGGTCATCGCCGACGCTGGGCACCAGGACCTCCGGAAGGATGAGGCCGATCACTGTACCCAACGCGTGCGGGGCGCAGGAGTGCTTACCTGACCATGATCTACCCGGCTTGCGCCTGGCGCCACCCCAGACCTCGGCGCAGACATTCAAGGCTCCGCTGCGCTCTGCAGTCTGGGCTCGGAGCGGGGGGCCTGGCCACCCCGAGCCCAGACGAGAAGGGCGTCAGCCTGTTCCGCCCCACCGCTGGCGATGCTGCCGCCGGATCCTTAGGGTGTCCTAGGAGGCAGCTGTGAGCTCGCTCATCACTCCGAGCGCTGCTGCGGTATACCTGCAAGCAGTGCGCGAACCTCGGTTTCCCGGTAGCGGCGGTGCCCCCCTAGCGTGCGGATTGACGTCAGTTTGCCGGCCTTTGCCCACCGCGTGACGGTCTTAGGGTCGACACGGAACAACGTGGCGACCTCTGCTGGGGTCAACAGCGCCTCGGCCTCTGGCGTACGTGCGGACATGTGCGTGGCCTCCTCCTGGACCGGTGCTGCGATCCCGCGTTGGGCGTTCAATCCTGCGTTGCGCGTCGTCACCCGGTGCTCCGCTGAGGAGTCAGCCGGGGATGTCCTCGCGGCGGACAGGGACCATATTGCCATCACCAGCCGTGATGCGTCGACCACCAGCCGCGAAGTTTCTGTCCCGTAATGTCCAATTGCTCCGCCTATCGCGCTTACTGAAAGTTACCGCCCAGTACGGGACGCGGCAGGTGCGAGCCGCCCCGCCGCGCAGGCAATACCCTTGATCCCGATCCCGGGTCAACCAGGACCCGGGACGGGATGAAAGAGTCGCCACCGTGACACACGTGTTCGCGATGCCTGACCGGGCACACGGCTCCGCCGACGCCGCCGAGCGGGCGGAGCACGAACAGGTCGTCTTCTGCCAGGACACCCGCACCGGGCTGAAGGCCATCATCGGCATCTACTCCACCGCGCTCGGACCCGCGCTCGGCGGAACCCGCTTCTACCCCTATGCCAGCGAAGAGCAGGCCCTCGCCGACGTGCTGCGGCTGTCGGCGGCCATGGCGTACAAGAACGCGCTGGCGGGCCTGGACCTCGGCGGTGGCAAGGCGGTCATCATCGGAGACCCGGCACAGCTCAAGAACGAGCCGCTGCTGCGTGCCTACGGCCGGTTCGTCGCCTCGCTCAGCGGCCGCTACATCACCGCCTGCGACGTGGGCACCCGCAGCGAGGACATGGACATCATCGCCAGGGAATGCCGGTGGGTGACCGGGCGCACGGCCGCAAACGGCGGTGCGGGCGACTCCTCTGTGCTTACCGCGCTCGGCGTCATGCACGGCATGCGGGCCGCGGCCGAGCATGCATGGGGCACTTCCAGCCTGCATGGCCGGACGGTCGGCGTGGAAGGGGTGGGGAAGGTAGGCCGCCGCCTGGTCGGCCACCTGATCGAAGCCGGCGCGGACGTGGTGGTCTGCGATGTCAACCCGGGTGCGGTCCAGGCCGTCCGCGCCCGCCACCCCCAGGTCCGCGTCGTCGCCGGCATTGACGCGCTGATCGCCGAGCGCCTGGACATCCTGGCCCCGTGCGCGCTTGGCGGCACACTGACCGAGCACGTCGCGACCGCGCTGACCGCGCGGGTCGTATGCGGGGGTGCAAACAACCAGCTAGCCCACCACGGCATCGAGAAGCTGCTCGCGGACCGCGGCATCCTGTACGCGCCCGACTACGTGGTCAACGCAGGCGGCGTGATCCAGGTGGCCGACGAGCTCGCGGGCTACAGCTTCGAGCGGGCCCGCGCCGCCACCGAGCAGATCTTCACGACGACTGCCAGGGTGCTGTCGATCGCAGACGCCGACGGGGTGCCGCCGTCGGTCGCCGCGGACCGGCTGGCCGAATGCCGGATGTCCGACGTG
>JAFAPY010000416.1 GCA_019246795.1 Streptosporangiaceae bacterium
GCCGGGTTATTGGGATTTGCGCAGCCGACCAGGGCGGCGTCGCGCTGCGCGATGAACCCGTCCATCTTGCCGTGGTCCACGTCGGCGACCGCGTCGGCCTCGGCGTGCGGGCCGCCGCCGTTGACGTCGGCGGTGTCGTGATAGGGCCGGGTGCACCCGCCGGCCGGGTCCGGCACGCACACCGTCGGCACGCCGTTGGTCATCGGGATGCCGTCCGCCCCGGGGTAGGTGCCGAAGTAGCTGTCGAACGACCGGTTCTCCTGCATCACGATGATCACGTGCTTGATCTTGTGGATCCCCGGCGGCACCACATACGTGCCGGACGGACCGCCGCTTGCCCGCTCGGCGGCCGTTGACGGCGACGACGAGCTGCAGGCCGCGACCACGCCGACCGCCAGCAGAACCGCACACACGGCCGCCGGCACGGGCCCGGCTTTTGCCATCCGCATCCGCTGATGGTACTAGGTCTCCCCTGGCATGTTGCTGAGTCCGCCATGTGCTTCCTCTGGGCAGGTGCTGGCATCCGGTGAGCTCCATTAGCAATGGTCCTGGAGCCGCCGCCGGCGTCAGGCGTCACAAGAAGGCGCACACGAAGACTGTAAGAAGACTGTAATCTGCCACAGCCTTCCTGCCCTGGGCTGCCATGTCGTCTCGGATGGAAATTGATAGCACACCTGCCGCGGCTCATGGTGTGAAGGTGGTATATGATTTGTGCTTCGCCCCGTATCACCAGGTTCACCGGTGGGGTGGGGACTGTGAATGAGTTGGGTACGTCAGACCGGATCAGCTCCACCACGTCAGGCGGCAAAAGGGTGCTCGGCATCTCAATCGCCCGGGCGGGTGTTGATGGAGCTGGCCCACCAATCAGGCGACTGGGGCTGCTGGTGGCTGTCCTGCTGGCGGCATCGTTCCTGGCCGCATGCAGCGGTGGCAGTTCTCAGCCGCCGTCCCAGCGGTCCTTGACCGCCAGCGGCGCGGTCGGGGGTTCAAGTCCGGCACCTGTGACCCTCCCGGCACCGACATCCCGCATCACTCCCGGGCACGGCACACCACAGGACGCGGTCGAAGGATACGCACAGGCGGTATTCCAGGGAAACTGGACTCTGGCGTGCTCCTACGCGTCGCCCGGCACCCAGCAGGCCTGTCTTCAAGGCAACGCTGATTTCGGTCGGGAGTCGGGGCAAATCACCATCCATGGCGTCGATGTAAACGGCGATTACGCACTGGTTGAGATAACAGGGACCGTGTGCAACGATCTCCTTGGTTGTCTCTCTAGCTTGGATCCGTCATCAGGCATGCCAACCGGTCCGGCTGAGTTCTCGGCTGCTTATGACGCTGCGCTTCCGTCCACCCCCCACAGCGGCGCACTTGGTATTTCACCTCTGCCCATGATTAAAGTGAATGGTCAGTGGTACGTCAACTATGGTTGAGGGACAGTTACAGCAAGCCAGACCCATGACCGGCTTGGCGGCGATCCGTCCCCGGGCGGCCATGATGGCTGGTTCCCAGGGCCAGGTGGCGGCGAGTTTGAGTCACCGCCAACGCTCGCCGCGCACCAGGCGGGGCGCCGGTAACTTCTTGCGGCTACTTTCGCTCCCGCCGTTCACCGCCCGATTGCCGTGGACCAGGCGGCTGTCAGCTATCGCCCCATGACTTGAAGTCCAGCAAGACGTAGCCGTCGCATCCGGGCTTCGGCGTAGGGACCAGCGCGGTCGTCGCCGGGCAGGTGGGGAGGACCATCGCCGGCAGAGGCTTCTGGGTGAAATCGAAGGCGCTCGACAGGTCGCCGGTGAAGTCCTCCCGCACGTCGGGCCGGGAGTCCGGGCGGCCGTCGGTCGCAGGGTTGAGCCGTGCGCCGCCGAGGAAGTCATCTTCGATGAACTTCAGGAAGGAGTCGGTGGACGCCGCCTGGTGGTCGATGTAGCCCGGCCTGGCGTAGGGACTGATGATTATGCCGGGAACCCGGATGCCGTAGCCGAGTTGGTCAATATTCGGCGGCGCCACGTTGTCGTAGAAGCCGCCCCAGTCGTCCCACGATAGGAAGATCGCGCTGGAGGACCAGTCACTGCTTTCCATGACCGCGTTGATGATGCTGGTCACGAACGCCTGGCCTCGGCTGATGCGCGCGGGCGGATGATCGCTGTCGGCCGGTTGCGGTATGACCCAGGAGACCGCGGGCAGCGTGCCCGCATGGGCCTGGGCGAAGAAGGTGCTCAGGTTCTGCACATTGCCCCCTTGCCCGTCCTGCCCTACATCGGTGAACCCGGGCAACGGGTTCCAGATCGTCGGCACGCCGTCTGTCGACTTGGTCGAGAACGTGGCACCGTTATCGAGGTAATATCCCCAGCTCACGTGGTGCATGTGCAGCAGCCAGGTGAGGTCGGTCCAGGCGAACGGGGTCGGGCGGCGGCTGATCCTGTCCGCGGGATCGGGAGTGCTGACGCAGCTCATCGGGTTGGTGTCTGACGTGCATCGCGCCGACCAAAGGGAGACCTCCTCCAGGTGGGCGGGGAGGCTCCAGGAATCGACGGACTCGAACATGTGGTCCAGGAGCACGAAGTGCTGCGCATAGGCCCAGTAGTTGGGAATGTCCGATTCCACGTGATAGCCCATTGCCACGAGGCCGCACGAGCTCTGGGGGTTGGTGCAGCCGGTCTCCGAGTGGCTGACGAACCCGTCCATTTTCCCGCCGTTTATGTCGGCGATAGAGGCGGCGTTGTCGTGTAGCAGGTACAGGCCAGGGTCGCTGTCAGAATGGTCGGCATAGGGCTGGGCACAGCCACCGCGCAGCGGGTCGGACAGACAGACGCCGTACGAAACGCCCTCCGCAGCGGCGCCTTGGATGGGGTGCACACGCCATACGCGCGGCGGGGCGGCGAACGGAATGCCGTCCGCGCCGGGGTAGGTGCCGAAATAGTCGTCGAATGATCGGTTCTCCATCGTGAGGATGATGACGTGCTTAATTTTCTGGATGTCCGGTACGGCTGCGGTCTTGACCTTTTGGATGCCCGGTGCGGCTGCGGTCCGATGCTGGGAAGCGAGTCCGTGCGCCGGTGGGTTCACGGCAAGCGGGATGGCCACGGCCAGCGCAGCCAATACGGTGCCCACGAGTACGAGACGGAACTTCATACCCGCCCTCCATCACCTCGGTCACCAGAATCCTGGCGCTGCGAGTGGCCCCAGGCACGGCCCGTGTAAGTCAACACCCGGAAACGCGGCGCTGTCAATTCCATCCGGCCAGCATATTTCTGGTCTCATTCTTGCTTGCGGGACTGACATTCTCGAAGTGAGCTCCGAGTGGAGTGAGGCAGGGCGGCATCAAAGGGGCAGCTGCCAGCCAAGCGGCCTTCGGGCGGCATCCACGGGGGACAGCACCGAGGCCTTAACGCCGATTTTCGCGATGGGTAGTCATCCCCCGGCATGTGAGTGTCGCTCACGGCCTGGGTGATCGTTCATGGCTGTATGCAGGTATTTTGGGCGGCGACTTGGGCGCTGCTGGGTGTCTGATGGGGTAGATAACGCTGACTGCTTGG